>CAYSBK010000017.1:0-27603 GCA_964429265.1 uncultured Pirellulales bacterium
TGGTTGGTTTCGATAAGGCCGTTTGACCATTGTCGCAGGTGGATTCCGCCGCCGTACATATCGGCGTGGTTGGTTGTGATTGTATTGCCGATTATTACGGCATCGACGCCCTGGAAGGCGACTATGGCACCGCCGTCGCCGTGGTCGTTTGCGGGGTAGTTGTCATCGGGTGGGGAAAAGCCGTGGTCGACTATGGCCGAGTTGTTGACGAACGTGTTTTCGCTGATAACGGGGCTGATGTGCGTCGGCGGATCGGAGGGGTCGTCGGGATTTAGGGGGTCGCCGTAGATGTAGATGCCGCCGCCCTGGCCGGCGGTGTTGTTGGTAAAGACGTTTTTCGTGATGGTGGGGGCGGACATATTGTAGCAGACTACCCCGCCTCCGCAGCGGTTCCAGCGCAGGCCCTTGAATTCCCAGGACACCGCCAGCCAGGAGCCGCTGCCGCCGGTGATGGTGAAGCCGGATAATACGGAGTTCTGGTCTTCGCCGGTTTTGAAGGTTACGACGCTGCCGAAGTTTGGGTCGGGGGGATTTGAGCCGTCGATGATGGTTGCAGCGACGATGTCGGGGTCGTTCGGGTCTATGGATGTGACGGTGATGGCCTTGCCGAGAAAGTCGATGTTTTCCTGGTAGGTTCCCGGCCAGACCAGCACGGTGTCGCCAGCTTCGGCGTGGTCGATGGCGGCCTGGATGGTGGGATACCGGCCGGGCACCTCGAGGGTTGCGGCTTCGGCCGATATGGCGCAGCACAGAAAGGCTGCCAAAAAGGCCGGTCTTCTCATCCCCACAATGCCTCCATAAGGACAACGCCTTGATTATAGCAAAAACGGCTGAACGAATCCATAAGCACTGACCGTTGAATCATTGCGGCGCAGAGAGCTACCGCCTGGCTACGGGTTGTAATATCGGCGAAAAAGCCCTGCTGGTGAGCCGAAAATCCGGTTTTTTGGTTTAGCGGGGCGATATTTGATGGCGATGACGGGCCGGGGTTGCAGGCCGGGGCGACGGCGGCTATATTTGCGGACAACGGCAGGCAGAAAGCTTTGGAGGCTATGTATGGGACATACATTTATCAGCGAGATTGAGCCGGGCCAGACCATCGACGACATCTATATGGTCAAGGACCCGGTGTTGCGGAGCACGACGCGCGGGGACCTTTATATTGCGATGTTCCTTTGCGACCGGACGGGGCAGTTGAACGGGCGGATGTGGCAGGCCAGTGAAGAGGTATATCGGGCCTTGCCGAAGCCCGGTTTCGTGCACGTTCAGGGCCGCAGCGAGCTTTACCAGAACAATCTGCAAATCGTCGTGAACAACATCAGCGTGGTTGACGCGGGCAGGGTATCGCTGGACGATTTTCTGGCACGGACGGACAAGGATATCGGCCAGATGTTCGAGCAGACCAAGGCGATGCTGTCGCGGGTGAAGAATCCCCAGTTGCGTGGGTTGATAGGCCGGTTCCTGGCGGACAAGGAACTGATGGCAAACTTCTGCAAGGCGCCGGGCGGGACGACCCTGCATCATAATTACATAGGGGGCCTGCTGGAGCACACGTGTAATATGCTGAAGGTTGCGTGTGCGATTCTGCCGTTATACCCGAAGATTCAGGCGGACCTGGTGCTTACGGGTATATTCCTGCACGACATCGGCAAGACCAGCGAGCTTTCGTACGAGATGGCGTTTTCATATACGGACTCGGGACAGTTGATAGGGCACGTTATTGAGAGCCTGCTGATGGTTCATCGCAAAGCGGAGGCGATGGCAGCGGAAGGCAAGGCGATAGATAAAACGATTCTGGACAGTCTCGGTCACATAATACTGGCGCATCACGGAGCATACGAGTTCGGATCGCCGAAGTTGCCTGCGACTCCGGAGGCGTTTATGGTGTATTACATCGACGATCTGGACGCGAAGATGAACCAGGTAACCGCTGCGATTGAGGCTGAAACGAGCGACTCGAACTGGACGGGGTGGCAGCGGGCACTGGAAACGCGGCTTTACCGCAAGCGGATTGAATAGCAATTGCCGGGGGGCACGGCCCGCTGTAAGTGCACCGGCCGGGACGACCGTATTCAAATATGGTGCTTGGCGTCTCTGGTGAGGACCACGCCGGTGTAACGCCAGAGTTTCTCGAATCGTTCGCGGGGTATTCGGACCTTGCCCATGACGGGGTCGGCGACGGTAACGAGTTTGTCGGATACGGCCAGCACGGCGACACAGTGGTCGACAAGGAAGCTGTCCCTGACGACGGCGAGGGTCAGGCCTGCATCTTCGAGCTGATCAAGGGAATCAAAGTAGCGATAGCGGCAGCGCAGACCGGCGGGACCGTAGCGCTGCTGCAGCGCGGTCTGAAGACAACCCGGCAGCGTTCCGACGACGGGACTGCTGCGAGAGAGGACGGCGATTTCGCCTTCGGTGGCGTCGAAGCCGAGTCTCCGCAGGGCGGTGACCGCGGCGGCAGGTGCACAGGTGAAATCGGTGCTCTGAAAGCACACACCGTCGGCGTCTATGCGGCCGGGCAGTGCTGCCAGCCTGTCGGCGATGAGGGCCGGCACAAGAAAAGGCAGTATAGCAAACCAAACGACCACGATAGTCATAACGATGCAGACGGCGACCCTTTCGGAGCGTCGGTGTAACCTGGACAGGGGAGTGCTGAGGCCCACGGTTGCGACCAGGGACAATACGACGAATCTGAGTCTGCCGGCTGTTATCCAGTAGAAGGGTCGGACGAAGGCCAGCGGCCCGGCGTACCTGGCAATGATTAAGGCCACGACAAGAGCGGCGGGCAACAAATAGCCCAACAGCCAGTAGCGATTATTGAGGCGGGAAAACAACCGCCCGATAAAAACGCCGGTGACCGCCAGGGCAACCACACAGATTGTCTCGAGCCAGGGATTCATTGGGCATCTGTCTCGCTTGCCGTGAGGGTCCCTCCTCGACATCTCTACTTGATAATGGCATTGTAGCAGATTGCGGTGTGAAAATCAAGGAAAGCGGTACCGGTAGCCCAGTGAAACAGGTAAGAGCATACGCGGGCGGTGCCGGTCCGATAATCACGACGGCAACAGGGTTGCAAAGGCAGGACAGGGCCAGCCCGGGCGGGGGCAGGGTTAATTGATGACGGCAGTGTTTTCTCTTATAATGGCGCGAGACAAAATTTTTTCGGAACATACAGATGAAAGCCGACCAGCAGATATACACGGTCAGTGAGATTACCTCGCTGGTGAAGGAGGCTCTGGCCAGGCATCTGCCCGAATGGATGACAGTGCGCGGGGAGATTACCGACTGGAAGGTTCACCGCGGCAGCGGGCACTGCTACTTTGCGCTGAAGGACGAGTTTTCGCAACTGCCGTGTGTGATGTGGAAAAGCAACTTCGCCAGGGTCAAGTTTGAGCCTGGAAACGGCCTGGCTGTACTGGCGAGCGGCTTTATCAGCGTATACGAGCCGCAGGGGCGGTACCAGTTTTACGTTGAGCAACTGGAACCTGCCGGCGTTGGTGCGCTGCACCTGGCATTTGCGCAGATGGCCGAGCGGTTGAGAAGAGAGGGACTGTTCGATGAAGAGCACAAGAAGCCGCTGCCGCCGTACCCGATGCGGATAGGGATACTAACCAGCGAGTCGGGGGCGGCTGTGCACGACATTGTTGACAGTATTCGCAAGCGGTGGCCGTGTGCGAGGCTGTTGCTGTACCCCGTGCCGGTTCAGGGTGAAGGCGCGGCCGAGGCGATTGCCCGGGCGCTGCGGGATGTGAACAGGCGGAACGATGAGCTGCGGCTGGACGTGGTGATTCTGGGACGCGGAGGCGGGTCGATGGAGGATTTGTGGGCGTTCAACGAGGAGGTGGTCGCCCGGGCGATCTTTGAGTCGCAAGTACCGGTTATAAGCGCGGTTGGTCACGAAGTGGACGTGACGATAGCCGATTACGTCGCGGACGCCAGGGCTTCGACGCCGACCCAAGCCGGCGTTGTGGCGGTGCCTGATATGCACAAGGTGCTGGAACAATTAGGGGCGATGCAGAGCCGATTAGGTGGCCGGCTGCGGGACCGGGTGGAGCTGGCAAGGCAAAGCCTTGAGACGATTCTGGCCGCTGCGGTTTTCAGAACGCCGCTGGTGATGGTGCTGAACCGCCAGCAACAGCTCGACGCGTTGCAGACGGCGCTGGGCGGTTCGGCGGGCCGGCTGCTGTCGCAGGCCAAGGAGAAACTGGCGTGGTTGCACGAGCAGATAGCGAGAATTGAGCCTCACCGGCTTTTGAGCAGGCAAGCCATCCGCCTGAACAACCTGCATAATCGTGCGGAGTCGGCGATGCGGGCGGCGCTTCACAGGCTGCAGATGCAACTTGCGGCCGGGGCGAACAAGCTTTCGGCGATGAATCCGAGGGCGGTTCTGCGGCGGGGCTACACGCTGACGACGTGCAAGACGACCGGCAAGCTGATAGTCAGCCCGCGGCAGGTTGAGGTGGGCCAGGAGATAACCACGGAGCTGGCCGACGAGAATTTCATTGAAAGCAGGGTTACTCGAAAGTAAAAAGGCACAGGCGAGGGTGTCGGGGTTCGCGGAGTCGGTGCGAAATTATGGCAGAGCAAAAGAACAAAAAGGGCAGGGATGACATATCCAAGCTGACGTTCGAAGAGGCGATAAAGGAGCTTACCGAGATTGTGGGGCGGATAGAGCAGGGCCGAATACCGCTTCAGAATAGTCTCGAGCAATACGAAAGAGGGATGGCGCTGATCGACCATTGCCGGGGGATATTGCAAAAAGCGGAGAAGCGGATCGAGAAGATTTCGGCTCCGCGTGCCGATAGCAACGACGCCGGGTCCTGATGCCGGCATCAGCCGTGCCGGCGGGCCGGGCGGCGGTTGCTTGCCGATGGTCGTGATTCAAGCGAGCGTGGCGGAACTGGCAGACGCGCCAGGTTTAGGTCCTGGTGTCCCTCGGGACGTGGAGGTTCGAATCCTCTCGCTCGCATTGGATGGTGAAAACGACAGGCCCGGTGCGTTAACAACACCGGGCCTGTCTCTATGGTTATCCACCTCACAAATGAGTGGGGAGCCCTTTTTGTGGTTTTTAGGGTGGGTTATAGCTTACGCCGGCGAAGCCGGGCTTTTTCTGCGGCGCGTTCGGCCATCGCAACTCCTCGAAAATGAACTCGCTGGCCTTGCGTATCATAACCGCCGGCATACAGGGGCGCATTTCAAAGGAGCCTACCACATCGTTGTCGTACTTGCTGAGGGCGTCGAGCAGGTAGTCCCAGTTCTGGCGGCTGATACCGCCGCGCAGTCCGGGCGGCTCGTGGTCGTCAACCTGGCCGTAGTTGTCGGTCAAATGCAGGTGGGCGACTCTCGGTGCCAGGGCGTCGACGTATTGCCTGAAGTTGTAAACGGGGTCGATATTGGCATAGCCGGTATCCAGGCAGAACCAAATGGAGGAGAACTTTTCGCCGACCTGCTGGAGCACAGCCAGCGAGCCTGTTTCGAGGCAGAGCTTGACCTTGTTCTGCTCGGCGACCCTGATTACATCGGCGGCGAAGTCGCAGTCACTGATATTCTCATCTTCGGAAATGCGCAGGCTTCGCAGGTCCGTGACTATGTTGGCTTCGAGCAGTCTTGCGCATTCAATTTGCTCGGTCCACTGTTCGAGGTTGGGGCCGTCATTGCGGGAACGCATTGCGACGAGCATATCCTTTGTGGCCTCGGCCAGGCGCGACCAGTTGCGTCTTTCGTATCGGCACTCGCTGTAGCCCTTGATGTTCGGCAGCAACTCGATGCCGAAGCCGAGGGACTTGAGGAACTGACATTCCTGCTCGAAAGAGAGAGGATGTTCCCATCCCCAGAAAACCATTGTGGAGACGACGTACCTGATTCTCATCGCGGGCTCTCCGGGCTACATGGCCGCTATAGGTGCGAACACCGGTTTACATCTCGTAACATTTTCATCAGTATCTGTATCGAATGAAAATCGGCGCGCCTTAAATGTTTCCTTGAAAAAAGGGGATATGCCAGTCACCCGCGCGTAAGTAACGGGGGGGCAGGACCAGCAAGGCTCTCGGCCGGTGATCAGTCAACAGCTTTAGTAGATGCGGATATCTTCCGCACAGCACGACAGACAACGGCGGCCGCGGGACGCGATCGTGGCGGTGACTCATCAGTACTTATCGGGCCTACGGGGCGAGTCGGCTACGCAGGGGTGTTGACAGCAGCCTGGGCGGCAGCGAGCCTGGCCAGCGGCACCCTGAAGGGTGAGCAGGAGACATAATCGAGTCCGGCCCGGTGGCAAAAAGCGATGCTTTGGGGTTCGCCGCCGTGCTCGCCGCAGATGCCGACCTTTAGCTGTTTTCTTGTCTTGCGACCGAGCTTCGTGCCAAGCTCAATTAGCTTGCCCACACCTACCTGGTCGAGTTTCTGGAAGGGGTCGTCGGCGTAGATGCCCTTTCTGACATATTGCTTGAGGAACTTGCCGGCATCGTCACGTGAAAAGCCCATCGTCATCTGGGTCAGGTCGTTGGTGCCGAAGCTGAAGAAGTCGGCCTCGGTTGCGATCTCATCGGCGGTAAGGGCTGCCCTGGGGACCTCGACCATAGTGCCGATCATATACTTGATACGGGTTTTTCTTTCCCTGAAAACCTTGTTGATTTCGTCCACTATCTCGTGCTTGACCTGCCGGAGTTCTTCCACGTGTCCGACCAGCGGGATCATAATCTCGGGCAGGACGGTTTTTCGGCGCTTTCGGACGTTCAGAGCCGCCTCGATGATGGCCCTGGCCTGCATTCGGTAGATTGCGGGATACGTTATTGCCAGGCGGCATCCGCGATGGCCCAGCATGGGGTTAAACTCCCGGAGCCGCTCGACCTCGTGTGCAACGACGCTGGGCTTGACGCCGAGGCGCCTGGCCATCTCGGCCTGGTTGCGCTTGTCCTGCGGGAGGAATTCGTGCAGCGGCGGGTCAAGCAGTCGAATGGTCACCGGCAGACCGGCCATTGCCTCGAATATGCCTTCGAAATCACCTCGCTGCAGGGGCAGCAGTTGCGCAAGCGCCCCTTCAAACCGTCGTCTGGCAACAGCGTACTTCTTTTGGATGTCGCTTTTCTGCCGGGCCGTTTCGGCGGCCTCAAGCTCGGCGAGCATCCGGGCGTAATCATCGGCTGCAAGTATCATCTGCCTGACGGGCCAGATGCGGTCGCCCTCGAAGAACATATGCTCGGTTCTGCAAAGGCCGATGCCCTCGGCTCCGAACCGGCGGGCCCTTTCGGCGTCTTCGGGCGTGTCGGCATTTGTTCGGACGCCGAGTTTGCGGACTTTGTCGCAGATACTCATAAACTTTCCGAAGTCACCGCTGACCACGGGGGGGACGGTTTTGAGCCGGCCCTTCATTACCTCGCCCGTGGAGCCGTCGATGCTTATCCAGTCGCCCTGTTTGACGACGGTTCCGTTGACGCTGAACTTCCTGGCGGCGTAGCTGATGTTGAGGGCACCAACGCCGGCGACACAGCACTTGCCCATTCCGCGGGCGACGACCGCGGCGTGACTGGTCATACCGCCGCGGGCGGTCAAGATACCCTCAGCCGCATCCATTCCGCCTATGTCCTCGGGGCTGGTCTCGATACGCACCAGTACCACCTTCTTGCCGCTTTTTTTCCACTGTTCGGCGGTCTCAGCGGAGAAGACCACCTGTCCGACGGCCGCCCCCGGCGAGGCCGGCAGGCCCTTTGCGATGACGTTGCGTTTGGCGGCGGGGTCGAAGTGCGGATGCAGCAGCCGGTCGAGTTGCTCGCAGGTCACTCGGTTTACCGCCTGTCGCTGGGTGATGAGTCTTTCTCGGACCATATCGACGGCGATTTTCACGGCGGCCTCGGCGGTTCGCTTGCCTGTGCGGGTCTGCAGGATGTAAAGTTTTTTGCGCTGGATGGTGAACTCCATATCCTGCATATCGCGGTAGTGTTTTTCAAGCCGGCTCATCAGGGATGTGAGTTGCCTGTAAGCTTTCGGCATAATCTTCGAAAGTTTATCGAGGGGCAGGGGCGTTCTGATACCGGCCACGACATCCTCGCCCTGGGCATTCATAAGAAACTCGCCGTAAAACTCTTTCCTGCCGGTGCTGGGGTTGCGGGTGAAGCAGACGCCGGTTCCGCAGTCTTCGCCCATATTTCCGAAGACCATCGCCTGGACGTTGACGGCGGTTCCCAGCAGGCCGGTGATATTGTTCAACTGGCGATAGCGTATGGCCCTGTCGCTGTTCCAGGAGCCGAACACGGCGTCAATGGCATGCTTGAGCTGCACCCAGCCGTCCTGGGGGAAGAGTTTGCCGACGTGCTTTTTGTAGACGGCCTTGTAGCGGCGGACGAGTTCTTTTAACTGCTCGGCGTTGAGCTCGCTGTCGAGCCTGACGCCGGCCTTTTTCTTTGCCGCGTCGATTTCGTGTTCGAAGTAACGGTGGTCGCAGCCCATCACCACGTCGCCGAACATATCGATGAATCTGCGATAGATGTCGTATGCGAAGCGTTCGTTGCCGGTTTTTCGGATGATGCCTTCGACGACCTGGTCGTTCAGGCCGAGGTTCAGCACGGTATCCATCATACCGGGCATCGAGATTGCGGCTCCGCTTCTAACGCTGACCAGCAGGGGTTTTTCGGGGTCGCCGAGCCTGGCGTCCATCGCCTTTTCGAGCTTTGCGAGGTTCTTTCGGACCTCCTGTTCGAGGCCTGTGGGCCACTTGCCGCCTGAGCGGTAATACTGGCGGCAGACCTCGGTGGTTATGGTAAAGCCGGGTGGTACCGGAACGCCGAGGTTTGTCATCTCGGCCAGGTTGGCGCCCTTGCCGCCCAGCAGGTCTCTCATCTTCGCGTTGCCTTCCGCCTTGCCGTTACCGAAGAAGTAAACTCTTTTTTTCGCCATCTCTGTCAGCCTTTTTCCTGCTTACTTTGTTATGGTTTATCAGCCGGGGCATCCTTCCTGAAGACCTTGATTGAAAAAGCCTCGTCGGTGCCTCCATCAACTCCAACCCAAAGAATCTTTCTCTTGCTGTCGTAGAACCATCCTTTGCCGGCCTTGTCGAAATCGTGCTTTGTGTCAAAACGAGTCAAAACCTGCTTGTCCTTTTCGACTCGCCCGACCTGCATTTGCTTGTGGACCTCGAATACGTGACATCGTTCGGGCGGTTTATACTTTCCTGCCGGTGCACTTTTACTAATCAATATGGTCTTTTTGTCTTCGTCGCACCGGAAAGTGGTGACAGCGTAAAAACCCTTCTGGTAATCATAGCTTATCCCGTCATCCTCGTAAAGTCGAAAATACGAGCGACCCGCCGGATAAATCCTGATTGTCAGGGGACCGATCGCCTCGTCGATGTATCTCTGGCCGTCCGGTGCCATCGGGATGATTGCGCCGGCTTTGACCAGGATTGGTGCGGTGTTGATATCGGCGCGGTAGGTTATGGTGCGACCGCCCTGATAGACGGTATCGTCCCAGAAATCTATCCACCGGCCTTTCGGCAGGTAAACCTCGCGGGAAGTCGCCAGGTCACTCCACAGTGGTGCAATCAGTAATTCTTTGCCCAGCAGGTACTGGCCGTAGGCGGAGTACGTATTGGGGTCGTCCTGGTATTCCAGCACCAGAGCCCGTACCAGCGGCAGGCCGGTGCGCGTGGTTATCCAGGCATAGGTGTAGATGTACGGCATAAGCCTGTAGCGGAGCCGGCCGTAGAACCGATAGTTGTCGTCGGCGGTCTTGTTGCCGGTCCACCACAGTTCGGTTCTTTCGCCGGCGACCGTAAGAGCCAGATACTGGCTGAGCCGGCAAAGGGGCCAGTCTTTTCTGCTGCTTTCGAGGATTTCGCGGGAGACGTTGTCGGTGTAGATTCTGAAGGGCACGCCGGACAGGCCGAAGTTTATGCAGCCCATAATCTCGCCGTGGATGTTCTTTCCCTCGGAGTGGGAGTCCTGTGTACCCTGCATCGGGTATCGCTGGCAGCCGGCCCAGAGGGACCTGCCCCAGACGACGCATCGCTTGTTGGGTGCGCGTTCTTTGTAGGCCTGCCAACTGGCCATATCGTAAAGCATCGAGTAGAGGTTGTGCAGCTCGTGGCCGCACATATTGTTGTACGGCGAATACATCGAGCCGTACACCTCTTCGCCGTGGTCCCCGGCGGCACCGTCGGAGCCGAGGTCGATCAAGAAGTTGTGCAGTCGGGCCCACCATTTTCTGGCGGCGGGGTTGCAGAAGTCCACCAGTGCGCCCGGCTCGACTTTGTAGCCGAACCTGCCGTTCCAGACGGAGCCGTTCTGCATAATGAAATAGCCGTGAGCGAGGCCGTATTCGTATTTTTCGAAGCAGGAGGCGGGGATGCCGGGCGACTCCCAGAAGATTACGTGGCAGTTCATACTATGGAGTTGCTTTATCATTTCGTCGACGGCTTCGAACGCCCCCCAGCCGTTGTCGGGCCAGTTTGTAGCCGGGGAGGCCCATATTCCCTGCTCGCAGTTCTTTGCGTGGACGCGGACGCTATCGAGGGGCCAGTTCTGCGTGGTTCTGGCGGCGGTGACGTCGGTGATGATGCCTTTCTGGCCCCTCTGGCGGTTCCACTTGCTGGCGTGCAGCCCGAAGGCCCATTTCGGCGGCAGGGGACTCTTGCCGGTGATCTGGGTGTAGCGGTCGAGGATGTGCTTGAAGGCGGGGCCGTAGATGAAGTAGTAATCAAGCTCACCGCCGCCCGGTGCTGAGAAATAATAGGGGTCTTTCGAGAAATCGAAGGTGCTCTTCCAGGTGTTGTGAAAGAATATGCCGTAGCCGTCGGTGGCCATAAAGAACGGGATCGGCGTGACATTCTCAGTTACCCACAACTGGCGTTTTTCGCCACGGAGGTCGCTTTTTTCGTACCGCTGACCCAGGCCGAAGAAGTGGCTCTTGGGCGACAGTCGTTTTCGGCAGATGACGCTGTCGCCGTCGAAACCCATTCCACCGTCGGCCGGCTCGAGACACAGCGGGCGGGTGTCTTCATCGTAGATGTCAATGCGGACGGGCGACTTGTGTATCCTGGCGGTGATGCACTGCGTGGCGATGTCGATGTAGTTGCCCCTGTCGGCGACCGTGAACAGGGCTTCGGGCCAGTCGTACTTGATGACCACGTAAGGCTCGTTCGGTTTGAATCGGCCGGACCGTCTCGCCCTGATTCTCAGCACATCCTCGGTGCAGACCTCCACCTTGAGCGTGCCGTTGGTGCAATTGAAGGTTACGATGTTGCCGTCGCGCTGGAGGGGCCCGCGGTAATCACCGAGATAGGTCCAGGCAGCGGTTGCCGCGCCTGCACAGACGCACATACACAGCCCAATTACACCCAGCACCACACCGGTCGGCAAGGCGCCGACCGCGGAGGTGGTTGTCGAACGGTCCGGTTCAGGTTGCATTTGCGATTATCCTCCCAGCAGGTGTACCTGCATCCTATCACACGGCGTCAGCAAAGCCACCAAGGCTACTCGTGGCGGTAAACCTCCCAGCCGAGGTAGTTGTCCAGGGCCTCTGCGATGGCGTCGGCCTTTTGTGCAAAGCTGACGGCCACGTGATGCTCGAAGCCCATCCTGCAAATATACCGCAGCAGGGCCTGCAGGTTCTTTATCTTCATCACTCCGTAACCGCCGAAGGAGCTGAGCTTGTCGTTTGTGAACTCGCCCTGCCCGACGTATGCGCTTATAAGCCCGGCGGCATCATCGGTGGTGGTGCGGCAGAAGGTCACCTTGCCCGCAGCAATCCTGCCGACGACGGTGCCGTAGGTATTCTGCTTGCCAACGGCGCCGGCTATGATTTCCTGGTAGTCCATCTTCGGCGCCTTGAAGAAGGATTTGGGCAGGTTGCTGCAGTGGAAGCACACGCACTTGTCTTCCTCGTCGCCGTAGTTGTTGTTCCAGTCCACCAGGGCGCTGGGTACGCCGGATGCCAGTTGGAGGATGTACATTGCCAAAAGGCCGGTGACATCGACCTCACAGGCGCTGGGCAAGAGCTTCTCACTCATCATACTCATAAGTGCACAGGGCGTTATGCCGAAGAACTCCTCAAGGGCGGTCCAGCACTGGATGGCGGTCCCGGCGAGATCGTTTTCCTTTATCCAGCGGTCCACGACATAGCCGAACTTGGCCATCTTCAGAAGGGCATCGGGGGGCACGGCCGATGTGGTGACGTATGCGTTAATCTCGGCGAGTTTTCGCCTGACGCCGCGGTCGTTGTCGGAGAGCCTTCCCACGCGCCCGAGAATCTCCGACAGGTCGATTGTCTCGACGGCGATGCCGGCCAGTTCGAGCAGTTTTTCGCTGTACCTTACGGTGTTGAATGCACCTGTTCGAGCGCCTATGGCACCGAATCTTACGTTCGCCAGGCCCCTGACGATTCTGCAGACCGAGGCAAAGTCGTCCAGCTCCTTTGCGAACTGCGGTGAGCTTACCCTGACCGTGTGGGACCTGGTGAGGGTGTATGGTATGGCGGCCTGGTTGAGATTGTTGCAGACGCTGATCTTTCCGCAGAAGGAATCGCGCCTGTCGGCGATGGTCATCTTTGCGGGGTTGTCCGGCTCGGCGTGGATGAGTATGGGCACCGACAGGCCGGAACGCTTGATAGCCTCGGCGACGCCCTTTTCATCTCCGAAGTTGGGCAAGGTCACGATGATACCGTCTATCACGTCGGCGCGGGAGGCGAAAAGGGCTGCGCACTTGACGGCGTCTTCGAAGGTTTCGACGGCTCCGTACTTTGTGTCCCGCATTGAAAGGGCGACGGCACCGTAGCCGTTGTCTTTGAGGACGTCGAGGATTTCTTTTCTTCCCTGTTTTGCCAGCACATCGGGGAAGAAACCTCTGTTTCCTACGATTACTGCGAAGGTGGTCTTTGCCATTTTTGCCTCTCCTGTGTAAAGGTTGCGTTTGTCAATTGCCTGCCGTCGATGCCGACCTGGTGGCGGACGAGAGCATATTACAGCCACAGGTGGGAGAATTCAACCGCCGTTTCGCTGAAAAATCCGTGCGGCCCCGGGCCTGCGCCTGCCGGCGGCGGTCCGGCAGCGGGATCGCGGCGGTTTTCGCTCCCGGCGGTCAGTAAAGCCAGTTTTCCTGCAGGGCCTGTACCATGGCCTCTACGTTTTCGATGGGCACGCCGGTTTGGAGGTTGTGGATGGTGTTGAAGACGAAGCCGCCGTTTTCCTTGAATGTCCGGATGCGCCCGGCCACCTCGTCGCGGACCTGATCTGGGGTTCCGAAAGGCAGGGTCTTCTGGGTATCCACGCCACCACCCCAGAAGACCAGCCTGTCACCGTACTTGGCCTTCAAGAAAGCGGGGTCCATACCGGCGGCCGAGCACTGCACGGGATTGAGTATGTCGAAACCCGCCTCGATTATCACATCAAGCAGGGGGGTCACTGCGCCGCAGGTGTGAATGAAGGTTTTCCAGGCGGTGTTTTCGTGGACCCAGTCGTTCAATCGCTTTTGATAGGGCAGGAAAAGCTGGCGATAGGTGGCCTCGGAAATCATCGGGCCGTTCTGGGCGCCGAAGTCCGTACCGGACATAAAGATCACCTGGACCCTGTCGCCGACCACCTTGTGCAGGGCCTTGAGGTTTTCCAGGGCGACCTCGCACTGTATCCCGAAGACTTGCTTGATATAGTCGGGTCTCAAGGCGATGGACATATACCACTCGGCGACGTCGCGGATGCCCTTCGGGTCCTTCATAAACGGCCCGGGCACCAGCGCGATATCGCCGAATGCCGTGCCGGGGACCGAAATGGCAATGGCGTAGTCGGTTTGCTCGTACAGACGGGAAACTTCCTCGGCGTAGTGCTGCAGGTCAGCTTCGCCCAACGGGACGAACTCCTCGGTATTGTCCCTGGGGTCGAGATTGGCCTGGTCGAAGGGTTTCTGGCGTGAAATCGAATCGAAGTAGAACCCGCCTTTCGGCATTACGGCGGCGGGCGGATAGTTCTTATCGCCTTCGGCGTACATCGGGATGTTGCCGTTCTGGTCAGGCTCGGTGTTGAACTTTTCGGGAACAAGTACGGGCGTACCGTCGAAGAGCGTCCAGGGTTTCCAGTTTTCGTTGCGGAAGCCGAACATATTGTTCGGTGCGAACACGCCCACGACGTCTATTCCAAGCAGCCTGCGGAGTTTTTCGTCGACTTCGCCGAGGACCTGGTAAGGCTCGACGACCTTGATTCTTTCGCCGGGCTCCAGCAAGCCGAAGTGTTTCTTTATGCGATAGACCATCGAGGCGGCGATGCCCGTGGTCATAGTTGCGCCGAAATCGACGGCGACACGGTCGGCCGGGCGATGGTTGAGCAACTCTATTACACGCTGTCTTGGCGTCATGACGTACCTTTCTGGCAATTTGCCGGCAAGGCCAACTCCTTCAGCAGTTCTCTGAAGCTGTAAACCGAATCGATATTATACCTGGCCTTTGAGATTCCGCCACCGATCCTGATCGAATATGCGTTCTGCGGCAGCACGGTGAAGAGGTCCTCGTCGGTGTAGTCGTCGCCGGCGGCAAGTATGAACTGCCACTGTTGCCTGTCAAGCCACGGCCTGGCGGCGTGGCCTTTGCTGACGGCGACGTTCTTGACCTCGAGTATCTTGCTGCCTTCGTACACGCCGATACCGAGGTTCTCGGTCATATCGACGATGGCATCCTTGAGTTCCTGCCTTCGCAGGCCGGCCAGCTCGGGGTCACAACGGCGGAAATGCCACACGAGGGAGAAATCCTTCTCTTCCACAAAGGACCCGGGGGTTCTGTCGGAGTAAAGCTCGAGGATGGGCCTGATGCTGTCCTTCCAGTCGTTGTTCAAGTCGACAGTGATCTGCCAGGGTTGGCCGGCTTGTTTAACGTGGCCGCCGTGTTCGGCAATGAGGGATACGCGCAAACCTCCAAGCCATCGCTCAAGTGTGTCTCTGTCCCTGCCGCTGATTACGACCAGTTCATTGCGGGCATCGGCGGCAAGAGACTCCAACAGCTCAAGTACCTGGCGGTCGGGGCCCGCCCACTCCGGCCGGGCGACAAAGCCAACCAGCGTGCCGTCATAATCCAGCAACAGCAGGCGGGTCGATGCGTTGCGATATTCATCGAGCAATTGCCGCCGGGCCTGCGGTGTGAGGTTCCTGACGGCAAGTTGTCGCTGCAGGTCCTTGGTATCGGCCAGACACTGCAGAAAATCGGATGCCCACCGTTCTATGTTGTATCGTGCCAGCCTTTTCTGCATCAGCCGGTTGCGTGTGATCTGTTCGTCCGGTGGCATTTCCAGGGCGGTCTTTATGGCGGCGATGATTTCGGCCTTGTTGTTGGCGTTGACGATTATCGCCTCGCCAAGCTCGCTGGCGGCGCCGGCCATCTCGCTGAGAATCAGCACGCCGCGGCCGTCGGATTTTGCCGCAAGGAATTCCTTGGCCACGAGGTTCATCCCGTCGCGAAGAGGCGTGATAAGTGCGACGTCGGCGATTGTGTACAGTGCCACAAGCCGGGCAAACGGCACGGCCCGGTAAAGGTACCATACCGGCACCCACCCGATGACGCCGTGCTCGCCGTTTATCCTTCCGACGAGGTGCTCGAGCTGCCGGCGAAGCTGCGCGTAGTCGCGGATGCCGGTGCGTGAGGGCACGGCCAGCAGTATCATCGTGACTTTTTCCTTGTAGTGCGGATTTTCGCTGAGGAACAGGTCGAAGGCTTCCAGGCGCTGGACGATTCCCTTGGTGTAATCGAGCCTATCGACGGAGATTATCACCCTGCGGTCGCCCACCTGCCTGCGGATTTCATCGATATGTCGTTTCACGTCGGGGCTTTCGGCTGCGCGGGCGTACCTGTCGTAGTCAATGCCCATGGGAAACGCATCGACTTTCAGCACTCTTTCGCCGATGTTCAGCAGGCCCATCGAGTGCTCTGCGCCGAGCAGCCTGGTGGTGCTGCTGAGGAAGTGGCGTACATAGTCATACGTGTGGAATCCAAGAAGGTCCGCCCCGAGCAGGCCCTGGAGTAGCTCTCGGCGCCAGGGCAGCAGGCGGAAGATTTCGAAAGATGGAAAGGGGATATGCAGGAAGAAGCCGATGTTACAGTCGGGCAGTTCGCGCCTGACCAGTTGCGGCAGAAGCATCAGTTGATAGTCGTGAATCCAGATGCTGTCGCCCGGTTCGGCGACATCGGTCACGGCCCGGCAAAAACGCTCGTTCACCTGTTTGTAGCCGGTCCAGTAACGCTTCTCGTAGACCGTATGAAGCGGAAAATAATGGAACAGCGGCCAGATTGTCGCGTTGCAGAAGCCCTCGTAGAAGTTTTGCATCTCCTCGGAGTTGAGGAAAACGGGATGGCAGTGCTGCTGGGCGAGTTTTTGCTGTATCTGCCTGCGGTCGGATTCGGAAATCAAGTCTTCGGCGATGCCGCACCAGCCGATCCAGCGGCTCTGGTGCGAACGGCAGAAGCAGCGCAATCCTGTCGCAAGTCCCCCGACGCTGGTGTGGAACCGCAAACCGGCACGGCCCTTGGTGATGTTGAGCGGCAGGCGGTTGGATACCAGTATGAGCCGACCGTTGTTATTGTTGCTTTCTTGTGCCAATATTCGAGGCCCCACCGTGCTTACGGGCGGATCGACCGTTGCCGAGCGAGAATCCGCCGGCTCCCGGCAGATTTGCCCGACTATACCGGATTCGGGCCTGTACTGCAAGGGTTCGTCGGCGCGGGGCGGCTTTTCCGCGGCGGAACCGAACATTTGAACGGCATCAACAGGTGAGGTCGCAAAAGCGGATTTGACAGAGGCCGTGGGTTTGCTTAATATCGCAAGCGGCAGGCACGGTGCGAGACTTTCGGGAAACAGGGATGACGACGGTCCGTTTTGTACGCGAGTTTTTCAAGTATCCCAGACAGATCGGGACCTTTACGGAAAGCTCGAGGGCGCTTGCGCGGAAGATGGCACAGGAAATAGACGGCAGCTCGACTGTGGTCGAGTTCGGTGCCGGCACCGGCTCGGTGACGCGGCAGATACTGCAACGGCTGCCGGCTGACGGCAGGCTGATTTGCTTTGAGATCAACGCGAGTTTCTGCGAGCACCTCAGGCGCATCGGCGATCCGCGGCTGATGGTCATCAACGATGATGCCGCGAACTGCCGGCGGCACATCGACTCGCCGGAGTGCGTAGTCTCTGCCCTGCCGCTGGCGCTGTTGAAGAAGAGCAAAAAGAACCACATTCTCAGTATAACAGGCAAATGCAAGAGGTATGTTCAGTTGCAGTACACGCCGCTGCTGCGCGGGAAGATGAGAGAATATTTTCGCGAGGTAACGGTGAAGTTTGTGCCGCAGAACTTTCCACCCGCATTTGTGTTCGTATGCAAGAATCCGCGAGGGTAAGCCCGTCACCGAAACTACATCAAGGGCGCCTGTGGGCGCGCCGGTGAAGTACCGGAGACAGAGTATGTCCGGCCGGAACACGATCGCGCTGAGCAGAATACAGAAGCTGATAGGGGCGCGGATGCTGCAGTCGAAGCAGGAGAAGCCCTGCTTTTACCTGGAGTCAGTGGCGGATGTGACTGATTTTATGGGGATGCGGCCGTCGTTGCGGAAGTCGCTGGGGGTGAAGGTAACGACCAACGCCTTTTACATACGTGCTCTGGCGGCGGCGGCGGCGCGGTACCCGCTGGTAGCTGCGGTGCCGCCGGGCCCGGGCGTCTGCGAGAGCGTGGTCGTGCCGCGGTCCATCAACGTTGGGTTTGCGGTCAATGCGCCGCAGGGGCTGGTGGTACCGGTTATCAAGCAGGCGCAGGGCAAGAACCTGGGCGAAATCGCCCAGCTCGAAAAGACCCTGACCGAACTGGCGCGGGACAACAAGCTGTCGCTGGAGCAGATGACGGGGGCAAACGTGGCGCTGAGCAATCTCGGTCCGTACGATATCGACTGGTTCGTCGGGATCGTGCCGCCTCAGACCAGCACTATCCTGGCCGTTGGGAAGGTGATAAGGACCGCCATGCCGCGGGACGGCAAGCTCGTGGAGCGAAAGACGGTGAGCCTGACGCTTGCGGCCGACCACAGAATACTGGAGGGGGCCTATGCCGGGCGGTTTCTGAGTTTTCTGGCGGAACGATTGGAAAACCCTGCGGGACTGCTCTGAAGGCCAGAAAAAGGCTTGTCGTGCCGCCGCGTCGGCGCTAGAATCGTTGCAGCAAGTGAAAGGCATTGGAAAAGGTTTTTAAGGAGAGCTTATATGCTGCGTGTAATTTTTCCCCTGCTGTGTGTTTGCGCGTTGGTAGTGGTGGGTTGCCAGACTGAACAGGCCACAACACCTCAGCCGGTTCCGGCGGCACCCGAGCAAGCGGCGCAACCCGTTGCGACGCCCCAGCAGGCACCACAGCCGGCGGCGACACCCTCGGCCGCCGACGCCAACGCCTCCGAGGAAGTGCTGGCCAGTGTCGGGGACCAGCAGCTTACGATGAAGCACATAAGGTGGCGCCAACCCAACCCGAGCGATGCGCAAATCGCGTGGCTGGCCGATTCCTGGATTGAGACGGTGCTGCTTTGCGAGGAGGCCGATCGCAGAGGATTGACCGGTGAGCCGCGGGTACAGTTCCTGGCGGAGATGATGAGAAAAGGCGCCATTGCCAGCGAGCTCAAGAGGCGGGTGTCGAATTCGGTGGAAGTCACCGAGGAGATGATCCGTCAGTACTACGACGAAAACCGGCAGAGGGACCGACGACTATCGAAACCGGGCTATTTGGGTTTCTCGCACGTGCGGACGGCAACCCAGGAAGAAGCGCAATCGGTACTGGAGAAGGTAAAGGGTGGGGCGAATATCAACGAGCTGGCCGAGAAATTGTCCATCGACCGTGACGCCAGAGAACAGGGCAAGGTGCAGAGAGCCAGTGAAAGGACGATTGCCGGGCGTTTCGGAAAGGACTTCCTGAAGGCGCTGAAGGCCGCGAAGGTTGGAGAGGTGATTGGCCCCATCGAGGTCGAGGACAAAGGTGTTTACGAGGTTGCGGTGAAGGAATCCCAGGTCGACCCCGAGCCGAGGCCGCTGGAGCGTGTGAGGGCTTACATCGAGGCCCGGCTGCGCAGGCAGCTTGCCTCACAGGCGGTTGGCGCGCTGGTGGAGCGGCTCCAAAAGGAAAATGCCGACCGTATCACCAAATCCCCCAGGCTCATTGAGGCCGAGAAGGCCGCCGAAGCGACCGCGCGAAGCCGCAGAAGCAGCACGCGGGCACGTTTCGGTGGTTAAGCAGCGGGGCCTACTCAACAGGCGGCTGCGCACCGGCGGTGTCTTTGAGGTCGGTAGGTTCGCGGTGGTTGTGCTGTTGCAGCGGGGGGGACTCGGCAGGCGCGGGTTCGGGTGGTTCTGTCAGCACTTGCGATTGCTCCAGAGCACTTTTTACGGCCGGTGACTCGGTCGCTCTGCCGTCGAGAAACTCAGCAACCTTTCTGTAATCCTCGGCACCGTGGCAGTTCTTTTCATATTCGAAGATGGTCTTGCCGTAACTGGGGGCCTCGGCGAGCTTGATGTTGGTACGTATCCGCACGGGCAGAACGCAGGCGTCGGCCCAGGCGGTGTTGGTCGGGCGGGCCTTCTGGAGGAACTGCTCGATGTCGGCCTTGACCTCATTAGGAAGGGAAGCGCGGCTGTCGAACATACATAACAGGATGCCGGTAACCTTCAAACGGGGATTGATTCTCCTGCTGACCAGCTCAACGGTCTGCAGCAGCTTTCCAAAACCCTGCAGGGCCAGGAAGTGCGGCTGAAGGGGTATCAGGACTTCTGCCGCCGCGGCCAGGGCGTTCAACGTCAACAGTCCCAGCGAAGGCGGGCAATCGATCAGCAGGTAATCGAACCTCTCCTCGGCCGGTGCTATGGCCTCGCGGAGGATGGTCTCCCTTCCGACGACGCTGACCAGTTCGTTTTCGGCGCCGACCAGGTCGATATTGGCCGGCAGCAGCCACAGGTTGTGGCGGACGAGCATCAGGGCCTGTTCGAAGCGGTGCGCCTGCGTCAGCACCGTATATGAACCTGCGGTTATCCTGTCGGGTTCGAGACCGAGATGTATGGTCAGATGTGCCTGGGGATCGAGGTCAACGACGACGATTCTTTTCCCGGCGGCGGCCAGCGCCGCAGCGGTGTTGGCCACGGTGGTGGTCTTGCCGACCCCACCTTTCTGGTTGAGCACGGCGATCTTTCTCATTGGTGGCGACGGCGGGCGTATCCGCTGCTTGCGGTCACGTCCGCTGGCCGATCCTTCTTAAGACAGCATCCAGTACCCCATTGACGAACGAACCCGACTTTTCCGAGCCGAACTTCTTGGCAAGCTCAATCGCTTCGTTTATCACCACTCTCGGCGGAATATCGGGGCAAAACTTCAATTGATAAACGGCCAGTCTCAAAATACTCCTGTCCACCGGGGCCAGGCGCGATAACTGCCACTTTATCGTGCAGGCCTCTATGAGCCGGTCACACTCAGACAGATTTTGCCAGGTTCCGACGGTCCACTGGTTCGCCAAGTCCAGCACGAAATTATCGGTTTCGTTCTCCGTAAAGAACTGTTTGACAGAGCCCAGGAATTGGGGGCCCTGGACGTCGAGCTGATATATCGCCTGCATCGCCAATTCCCTGGCTCGCGTTCTCTTGTCCACCGGCCGACCCGTCAAAAACTCCACCGGGATATAGTGTCGGCCGCTGCGTGTTGTGCAGCGAGCGGCCACGACTGCTGCATTTGCTAAATCTGTTCCAATACGCTTGCGATTTCCATTGCGGTGGTTGCGGCGTCGCTGCCGGCGTTGCCCATCTTTGTGCCGGCCCTGTCGACGGCCTGTTCGAGGCTGTCGCAGGTCAGCACGCCGAATACCGCTGGTACGGCGCAATCGTAGTTAATCTGAGCTATGCCGCGGGCGACCTGCTGGCAGACGTAATCGTAGTGGGCGGTCTGGCCGCGGATCACCGCACCGAGACACAGCACCGCCACGTACCTGCCGCTCTGGGCGAGCCTCTTCGCCACCGGCGGAATCTCGCACGCTCCCGGGACCCATATCACCTCGATCTGCTTGTCTTCTGCGCCGTGCCGCTGCAGACAGTCGATCGCACCGGCAAGCAATCGCGAGGTGATGAACTCGTTGAACCTGCTGACCACGATGGCGTAGGTACCCTTCCCCGCTGTGATCTTACCCTTTATTTGCTTGACCATACTGCTGTTCTCCAAATTATCACGGCGTCCGGGCCGTTGATACCGTCTCTGACGGTTCCTTGCATGTCGGTGCCTGACGCGCACACATTATAAGACCGTGCGGGCCGGTTTCCACAAAAAACACCGGCGGTGGTGCGACGGTGGTGCGACGGCAGAGGGAGTTTGTGGTCGTAACTCGTTTCCTGTAAAGAGGTTATGCGCTTCGGCCGGCGGGGGCCAGCCCGGGCGATATGGGTCGGGCCGGAACGGGCGAAAAGGGATTAAGGCGGCGGTGGTTTATATGCGAAAGCTTTTGTGTTAAGCCGCCGTTGCGAGCGGTAGAGCTGACCGAGGTACCGTTATGCTTTACGATGACACCGAGTTTTCGTATTACACGCAGGCCGAGCAACAGGCCCACAAGGCCCTTGAGCACTACGAAAGCGGCAGGATGACGCAGGCATTGTCGGCGCTGGATAGCGCGTTGGAGCTCAATCCGGCCAACGGGTGCTGGCATTTCAACAAGGGCCTTACGCTTGACTCGGTGAACCGTTTCGAAGAGGCGATAAGCGAATATGAACTTGCGCTGCAGTCTTATCCGAACGACCTGGAAATCCTGAACGCGCTGGCGGTTGACTATACCAGGACGGGCCGGTACGACCGGGCTATCGAACTTTTCGAGTATATCGAGCAGCTCGACCCGCAATTCGAGCCGTGCTACTGCAACCGCATCATCACGTACACGGAAATGGAGCTGCACGACCAGGCCGAGCAGATGTTTTATCTTGCTCAGCAGATAGACCCGGATTGTCCGCTTTGCTATTACAACATAGGCAACAGTCTTTTCATTCGAGGCCGGTACGAGGAAGCTGTCAGGTGCTGGCTGAAGACGGCGGAACTGGAGCCGACACACCCGCAAATCAACTATCGCATCGCCCAGGCTTACTGGTCACAGGGGCGGATGTCGTTGGCCCGTCGGCACTTTCTGGCGGAGCTTCGCAACAACCCCGGCGACGTGGATGTTATAATGGATTTCGGCCTGCTTTTGCTGGAAAGCGGCGAGGTGGAATCGGCCAAGGAGAAGTTCAACAGGGTCCTGGAGTTCGAGCCGGATTTTGCACCGGCACTTTTTTACCTCGGCGAGATAGCCAGGGACCGCGCGCATCGGGAGGAGGCAACGGAGCTTTTTCACAAGGCCCTGGAATACGATGACACCCTGGCGGGTGCGCGGTACAGACTGGCGGAGTTTGCGATGGCGGCGGGCGAGAAAGCCGCAGCCAGAAAGCACCTGCTGGCCGAGCTGAGATTCGTCCGTGAGAATGCCGACGTACTGGTTTCAATGGGTTCGATGTTCCTGCAGCTTGGTGAACCGCGTTATGCGACGCGGTGCCTGCTCAAGGCGGTCGAGCTGGACGGCGCCAAGGCCGAGGCGTACTACTATCTCGCTGTTGCCAGTGCTATGAACGAGCGCTTCGACGACGCCGCCGAGTTTTTCGGGCACGCACTCGATATCGCGCCGAGATACGTTGATGCGCTTCGGGATTCGGCGGTTGTTGCGTTGCGGCTTGGAAGGGTTGCCCAGGCCCGCCAGCGGATCGACGCCGCTATAAGTCTGGACAGCAACAACCCGCAACTGCGCGCCATTCGCCGCCGCATAACCCTGGCCCGGCTGGTTGAACGCCTGACGGGATTGTTCGCACTTACACCGTAGTGCACGCGCCACCGCGCCAGCAGCCCCTGACAACAGGCGAACTGGGCACAACCGGTTTCTCGAAAAAAATCTACCTGCAATTTTCGGCAAAAATGCTCGCGCTATCACCGCGAACGTACTATCATCCGTGTGGTGGTTGTTGTGGGACGGCCGCAGGTGAAAATGAAAAAGCGGCCGGGTGCGGAGTTTGGCTGTGGAAGAGACAAGGAAAGCATTCACGCTGATCGAGTTGCTGGTGGTAATAGCCATTATCGCCGTGCTGATGTCGATACCGAACCCGGCACTGAACAGGGTAAAGGCCCAGGCAAGGGGACACGTGCCTGTCCGGCCCGAGTGGATGGCAAACATTCCGGACCCGTAATTCAACCGCCCCGGTGGGAGCCGAAACCTTTCAGATAAGCCACCTCCGCCTTCGTGAGAGGTCTGAACCTGCCGGGACTCAGGCCGCGGTCGGTAAGCCTGCCTATCCGGGTCCTCTTCAGGGATTTGACGGGCAAACCCACTCTTGCAAGCATCCTTCGGACCTGGCGGTTGAGGCCCTGGGTGATGGTTATCTGCAGCAGCGACCGGCTGTGGCCTCGCTTGAGTATCTTGACCGATGCGGGGGCGGTTTTTCCCTCGGCAAGCCAGACGCCTTTCTTGAGCTTCTCGACGGCCCGGGCGTCTACCCGTCCATTGACGACTGCAACGTACGTCTTAGGCAGACAATACCGGGGATGCGTCAGTTTGTTTACAAGCTCTGTGTCATTCGTCAGCACAATCAGGCCGGTCGTATCGGCGTCGAGCCTGCCGGCCGTTACCAGTCGCTTGTCGGACGGAACAAGGTCTACTGCCCTTTTTCGGCCCTGAGGGTCCGAATTGGTACAAATGACGCCCCTGGGCTTGTTGAGCAGGTAATATACGTGGGGTTCGGATCGCACCGTCCGTCCGGCGACGGTTATGCGGTCCTTCTGGGGATCGGCAAAGGCCGGCAGGCTATCCACGACCCGGCCGTTGACGCGCACCTCGCCGTCGAGTATCAACTGCTCTGCCTTTCTGCGGGACGCTACGCCCGCCGCGGCCAGTATCTTGTGCAGGCGCTGCTTGCTCATTGGTAGCCGGCCAACTCATCCGCCTCGGCAAGGTAGCGGGTATACTGTTCCACGTCGGACCAGTCCACCTGTCCCGACCAGTCCATATCTGCCCCGCCACACCAGTCATTCTCGCTTCGGCAATCAGAGCAGTTGATTTGGTGCAGCAGGACCGTGATGTCCACAAGCTCACGGCCGCGGTCGTCCAGAATCTGGTAGGGGCGCTTGCCTGCATGAACCTTTGCAGAGGAATTGCTCTGTTTTATCAGGGGCAGGTCGGCATAGTAGGCGCTCGGCCGCAGGGGATTCTCGTGCAATATCAAGCTGTCTATACTGCTCAGCGGCAGAAGGGGCGAGATGTCGTCAATGTCGTTGGCGGCGAGCCAGACCGTGCGCAGATGCTCCAGACGGCCCAACGCTGTTACATCGGTTATCCTGTTCTGGTTCAGCAGCAGGCTTTCAAGCCCGGTCAGATTCGACAGGACAGAAATGTCAGCGATCAGATTATCCGAAAGCCACAGCACACGCAAGTCGGTCAGGTTCTCCAACGGCGAGATATCCTGTATCTGGTTTTGCATCAGAAGCAGAGACTGCAATCTCCCAAGGCCCGCCAGCGCGGAAATGTCGTGGATTTGATTGTCGAAGAGCTTTAAGTTTATCAAGTTTGCCAAGCCGGCCAGGGGCGAGACGTCGCGGATATTATTCTCGTCCAGGCCGAGGCTTACCAGGTTCGTCAATCCCGCAACTGCATTGACGTCGCTGATCCTGTTTACACCGAGTTCCAGTTTTCGCAGGTTCGTCATCCCGGCCAGGGGCCGGATGTCGCTGAGCTGATTGTCCCTGAGCTTCAGCCACCAAAGAGAACGCAAGCCGCCAACAAAGCCGATATCGGCGATCTTGTTGTAGCTGAGGAACAGTTTTTCCAGGTGCGTCAGCTCGGCAAGGGCGTTGGCGTCGGCGATTCGGTTCTGGCACAAATCCAGATGCTGCAGATTCGTCAGGTTTGCCAGGGGCGTCACGTCCGTTATGTCGTTGGTTTGCAGTTCGAGGTGCACCAGACTCACCAGCGGCGACAAGGATTCGAGCCGCGATATGTGGTTTCTGCGCAACTTCAGGACGGTGAGGTTGACGGCATATTCCAGGCCGGCCAGGTCGTAAATGCCCATTTCGCTGGCGTCAAGCTCGGTCAATTGAAGCATCTGGCGGGGTCGTGGCCGGCGGGTACCGAGTGCCTGTTCAACGGCTGTTTGGAGATTGGGGTCGGCAAAGTAAACAGGCTGGTCGGCACGCACTGCCGTCGGCGCGAAAGCGATTGTTGTGACTAACAATGCGATGGTTTTCATACCTTGCCCGGCCCCGGTTGATGCCAGAGTGTACAATGCGATGTCGGGTTTCACAGCCCGGCGATTTGCGCGTACTTTTACATCGACAATCAAAGCTTAGATGCGTTAAAATTATGAACCATCTGCCGCAGGTACATTAAACCGGGAAAGTGCCCGCAGGTCAAGAGCTTTTCGACGGGTGGCGATTATGATAACGACCGTTGCCTTCGACCTGGACGATACACTCTACGACGAGGTCGACTACTGCAAGAGCGGCTTTGCGGCGGTGGCCGACTTTCTTGCCAAAAGGCCCGACGCCCCTGATGCCGACAGCATTTTTGAGGCGCTCTGGAAACAATTTACGGCCGACAACCGCAATCGGACGTTCAACGCGGCGCTGGCCGATCTTGGCATCGAATACGAGGACCGGCTGATTGAGGAACTGGTGGGGGTCTACCGTACTCACCAGCCGAAACTTACGCTACCCGACGACAGCAGAGAGGTTCTGGAGCTTCTGAGCCGGCGGTACACACTTTCACTATTGACCGATGGCTTCCTGCCGGCCCAGAAGCTGAAAGTCGCCGCTCTCGGCATCGAGAGGTATTTCAAGTGCATCATATATACCGAGCAGCTCGGCAGGGACTGCTGGAAACCGTCACCGGCGGGCTTTCAAAAGCTGATGGGTGAGCTTGGGATTGGTCCGGCTGAATTGATTTACGTGGCCGACAACGCCACCAAGGATTTTATCGCGCCGAACAAACTGGGCTGCGAGACGGTGCAGGTTGTGCGTGCCGCGGGGCTGCACAAAGACCCGCCGGCCGACGAGGCGGCCGCTGCGAAGCACGTACTGCAGAAGCTGGCGGACCTGCCGGTGCTGTTGGAAAGGCTCTGAATGGGTTATGCAGCGACCGAGATTCTACTGTGAGACTGTTGGGGGCGACATCGTTGAACTGTCGCCCGAGCAGTCGCACCACCTGGCGGTAGTGCTGCGGCTGCCGGCCGCGGCGGCCGTTGAGTTGTTTGACGGGCGGGGCAAACTCGCTGCCGGCAGCGTGGAAAAAGTCGATGCTCGCAAGGCGACCGTCCGGATTGAACGCGTCGAGTCCTTCCCGGCAACGCAAAAGGCGCGGATCATAATCGCACCGTCAGTTGCCAAAGGCGACCGGTTCGACTGGCTCATCGGCAAGTGTACTGAAATCGGCGTCGACCATATCTGCCCGGTGATATTTGAGCGAACCGTAAGGCAGCCCAAGAACCCGCGAGCAATTGAGCGGTGGCACAGGATAGCCGTCGAATCAGCCAAGCAAAGCCGACGGTTGTTCTTGCCGAGGATTGACCGGCCCGCGGCGCTGGCACACGCTGTCGAGTCCCTGTGCGCCGAATATGCCCCTGCGAAGATTCTGCTCGGAAGCCCACAGGCGGACGCCGAACCCATCTCGGCCGAGTCGTTCGGCGACGCCGACGTGATTGCACTTGTCGGACCCGAGGGTGGCCTGACGGAAGAGGAAACAGAACTGGTCAAGGCGGCGGGGGCAAAGGCCGTTAGATTGAGCGGGACAATACTGCGGGTCGAAACGGCAGCGATTTGTTTTGCGGCCGTTCTGGCGGCCAAGAGATGCGCGGAGACTCCGGACGACGGATTTGCCGATTAGCCGGCCGTTTTGTATAGTTTAGGTGGATGACCTTGCGCCTGGCTTGTGCGCAGGGTGACCCAGTGAGGGGAGAACAATGCTTCAGTTCACGAACGCCGTCGCCGGTGACTACAGCGTGTACGAACCTCGCCTGTTATGCGCAATCGCAGGTGCCGCAAGCGAAGTGCAGAGCGACGGCAGGGCCGTGGCATTGATTCGCGGGCTGCTCGCGGGCGAGGTCCGCGAAATCCGCCTGCAGGCAAACCAGGTCAACACCGGCATCGCGCTTGCTCAAAGCATTGATGCAGCCGTCGGCACGATCGACGACAGACTAACTGAGATGATGGACCTTGCCGACCAGGCCGCGCACGGCCATAATACCGACGCTGACCGCTTGCTGTTGGAGCAGCAATTCCAAACCCTGGCCGGGCAGATAGATTCGATAGTCGAAGGCACTGCGTACGACGGCAACAGGCTTTTCACATCGGCCGGGGCGACCATCTCCATCCCCGAAGGCCCCGGACAGACCACCCTCATATTTGCACGCAACTTCAGCTTCGGCCTTTCGGCACTTAGCCTTGCCGATGCCCCCGGCGAGGCGCTGAACGCCGTTCTATCTGCCAAAGAACGGGTCTCTGAATACCGACGGGACGTCGCCGCGAAACTCGGCCGGCTTCAGGCCGCAATGGAAAGGCTGGAGGGCACCTTCGGCAGAGCCCTGGATATTGATAC
>CAYSBK010000018.1:0-27466 GCA_964429265.1 uncultured Pirellulales bacterium
TACGACGTTTGGACACTTGGTGCGATGGGACAAAACAAACCCAAACAAAGCCAATTCAGGATGCAAGGCCGCACCGAGATTACCCTCCGCCGTCTTTGGCTGCCGACTTCTGCTCAGCCGCGACCGTATGCTTCTGCCAGAATCTTGACAGGATGGATTACCGCCCTGCCGCTGATCTGTTCGATCTGCATCTTGCACGCACTGCACTCGGTCAACACCGCCCCCGTCGGAGCCTGCTCGATTGCCTTCTTCAATCCTTCGGCGATCTTCGCCGACAGTTCGAGGTTCTTCTTCTGCATCCCGAACGTCCCTGCCAATCCACAGCAACCCGCCCGCAAATCAACCGCAGAAATCCCGCACAGCTTCTCCAGCAACTCGATGCTTGCGCCGCAGCCGCCGACCGCGTACAAATGGCACGGACAGTGATAAAGATATTCCCCCGTCGGTTTATGCCCCGGCTTGACGAGCCTGCCCTGCCTGAAAAGCTCCAGCAGATAGCTCATCAGCTCAAAGCAGTTGGCCGAGACCAGTTCCGCATCCGCTGCCGCCACGTAATGCTTCAGCTCCTGCTGCAATGCAAGTGCCGCGCTCGGTTCAGAACAAACCACCTTGTATCCCGCCCGAACGGCACCAGCCAGATGCCTGACGATATAAGCAAGGTCTTTGCGCGCGGTCTTCACGTCACCGTAGCATATCGCCGGAAGCGGCACAGGTCTTTGCTTCGGCAAAATCACCTCGATGTTGTTTCGCCGGAGAACTTCGAGCACGGCATAGCCCAGCTCGTGGTCGTTGTAGTTGGCGTAGGTATCTACAAAATAAGCGACCCGGCCGGTCGGATTCGCCAAGCGCCCTCGCAACGCCAGGTATTTCCTTGCGGCCCTTATAAAGGACCTGCTCTCAAACGTCGGCATTCGCCGACGCCTGTCAAGTCCCACCGTCTTCTCAAGCAGCCACCGCACGGCCCGCAGCTTCATCACCGGATTCGCCATACCGCGGGACGCCGTTGCCAGAATGCTCAGGTAGCGGTTTCGGCTCAGCACAAGCTTGGCCCGGCTCAGTCCCCTGCGCCTGACGTATGCAGCCCGGGCCGCAAGCATCAACGCCGAGACATCAACACCCGACGGACATTCCAGGGAACAGGCCTTGCAGTTTATGCACAGGTCGAGGAACTTTTCGAACTCGGCCGAGTCCACAACCGAATCATCGAACTGGCCCGTTGCCCAGAACCGCAGAATATTTGCCTTTGCCCGGGTGCTGCCGAGTTCCTCGCCCACCGCCCGGTACACGGGGCACAGCCGCAGGTCCTGTTGCCGGCTCAGGCACAGCCCGCAGCCGTTGCACTGCTGAAGCTCGCTGCTGAGTTCTTTCCTGTCGAACAGCAAGTCGGATTCGAGACGTTCGGGCTCGACCTTGTGGGCGGCCCGGAGGTTCTTGACCATAACTTCCGCATCGTCGCTGATAATCTTGCCGGGATTCATCAGCCCCTGCGGGTCGAATATGTGCTTGATTTGCCGAAGCACCTCATAGAATTCCCGGCCGTACTGCTTCTCGACAAAGGCCGCCCGGACCAACCCGTCGGCATGCTCTCCGCTGATGGACCCGCCCAGCGACCACGCCAGCGAAAAGACCTCATTCGCCACCGAACGCATCTTCTCAATGTCACGCGGGTCGCCGAGGTCGAGGTACGGCCGAACGTGCAGTTCCCCGTCGCCGGCATGGCCGTAGAACGACATCACGATTTCGTACTTGCGGGCGATTGCCTCCAGGCCGCGTATGTATTCGCCCAGCTTATCCCGCCGCACCGAAACGTCTTCGATGAACGGCACGGGCCGCTTTCTCCCTTTCCGCCTGTCGAGAAGCGGCACCGCATCCTTGCGGGACTTCCAAAGCCGTTGCTGCTCAACCGGATCCACGAAAACCCTTCTGGCGGCCGCCATCGAGCCTACGGCCGCGTCGGTCCGCCTGAGCTTGTCGGCTACTTCTTCGTCCGTCCGTCCGGTATGCTCGACCAGCAAAACCGCCTCGGCGGCTTCCGGCAGTATGTCATGGTATTGCGGCAACGCCTCGCACGCCAGGTGCATAAGTGTCTTGTCCATCAACTCGCATGCGGATGCACCGCTATCGACAATGACCGGCACGGCAAGCGCGGCCTTCTCCAGCGAGTCGAACTCGATCTGCAAAAGCGCTTTAGCTGCCGGCACCTTCACCGTCCGCAGCCGTATTTTTGTGAAAACCGCCAAGGTTCCCTCAGAACCAGCCGTCAGCCGCGCCATATCGATGCGGCCGTCGCGGCAGATACCCGCGACATTGTAACCGCTGCGGTTCCGCGACGCCGGCGGCAGGGCCTGCTTTATGACCTGCTGCTTTTCGGTAAGCAGGGCCAGGCACCGCCGGGCAATACTTTTGACGTTGTCGTCCGCCACCTCGGCCGGGTCGCAGTCGTTGCTGAAAGTAACCGCCGTTCCATCGGCCAGCACCGCATCGACGCTTTCAACGTAATCGCCGATGTACCCGTATTCGAGAGAGTGGGCCCCGGTGGAATTGTTTGCAACACAACCGCCGATGGTCGCGCGGTTGCTGGTGGAGGGGTCAGGCCCGATCTTCCTGTCGTAGCCCGACAATACCCGGTTGACATCGTCAAGCACCGCCCCCGGCTCACACACTATCGCCGCGCCTTCATCGCAGACCTCGACAATCCTGTTCATATGCCGGGTCATATCGAGGACTATGCCGGCACACAACGACTCGCCGGCAACACCGCTGCCTGCGCCGCGGGCCACCACAGGTATGCCGTTGGCCGAGGCGTACCGAACGACCCCTGCGACGTCGTCTGCGTCGCGGGGTGCAACAACGCAAGCCGGCACGATGCTGTAAATGCTGGCGTCGGTGCTGAAGGCTGCGCGGTGCAACATATCAGCCAGCACCTCGCCACGCACGCAAGAGGCCAGGTCGTCGGCGATTTTGTCCGGCGGAAGCATAGCGGCTGGTTATTCCTTGAAGTCCTGCGGGAGAAACTGGGTCTGCAGATACTCGCTGGTTGCCCGCAGCACGGCCAGGTCGTCCTCTCCGACCTGTCCCTTGATAAACTGCTGGACGACCGGATGCGGATGGTTGCGGATGTGCTCGGCATCACCGTCGGCGATTATCCTGCCGTGGTGAAGCATCACTATCCGGTCTGCAATCTTGTAGGCGCTTTTCATATCGTGCGTCACAACCACCGTCGTTACGCCGAGTTCCCGACGCAGCTTCAGAATCAGTTCATTGATTATATCCGAACGAATCGGGTCCAGTCCCGTGGTAGGCTCATCGTAAAGCAGCACCTCCGGATTCAGTGCAACCGCCCGGGCCAGCGCGACCCGCTTTCGCTGGCCGCCGGAAAGGTTGGCAGGGTAAAAATTCTGAAACCCGTCCATTCCCACCATCGCAAGTTTGCTCTTGACGATCTCGGCGAGCTGCCTGCGGTCGGTGATATTACCGTGCTGGACAATGGGAAACATAACATTCTCAGCCACCGTGTAGCTGTCGAACAACGCCCCCGCCTGGAAGAGAAAGCCGAAGTGCAACCGTATGCGGTCCAGCTCGCTTTCACTGAGGTTGTCGATACGCCGGCCTTTGAAATACACCCGGCCGGAACTCGGGCGCAGAAGCACTATGATGTGCTTGAGCAAGACCGTTTTTCCACAGCCGCTGGGTCCTATTATCGCGGTCGTCTTGCCCTTTTCGATATCCAGGTTGACCCTGTCCAGAATAAGTTGTTCGCCGAACCGCTTGGTCAGCTCCCGCAGCGAGATAATGCTGCCGTTGTTATTGTTATCTGCGTTGTTTGCGACGGCTTGCGAACTCACGAGATCGCCTCGAAACAGTTGCATACCTTGCTACACGATACTTTTTACAGGCCAGAAGATGCCGTATATGCCCTTTGCAACGACGGCAAGGGCGAAATCCAGCGCCAGGATCGATATGAAACTGGCCACAAACGCCTCCGTGCAGGCCTGGCCGACGCCGTGGGCGCCTTCCTTGCAGGTAAAGCCCTTGTAGCAGCTTATCACCGCAATGGCACCGCCGAAGAAGAATCCCTTCACCACCCCTACCGCCACGTCCCACAGTTCCACGCCATAGGCGCTGAAGCTCCAGTATGCCCGGGCATTGATACCAAGCTGTATCACGCTTACAAAATATCCCCCCATAATGCCAAGCAGGTCTGCATATATGATCAGCAGCGGCGTAAGCAGCAGCGACGCCACAATCCGCGGCGAAACCAGGTAGCATATCGGGTCGGTACCCATACTCCGGACCGCATCGATTTGTTCGGTGACATTCATCGTGCCCATCTCGGCCGTCAGCGCCCCGCCGATTCGACCGGCCAGCATAACCGCGGCCAGCACAGGCCCCAGCTCCTTGACCACCGAGATATTGATCAGGACCCCGAGATGCTCCTCCAGTCCCATACCCGCCAATTGGTCGTAGGCCTGCACCGCCAGCGTCATACCTACAAACGCCCCCGTAACCATAATGACCGGCACGCTGCGAACACCTATTACGTTCATCTGGGTCCAGACATGTGGCAGCATCTTGCGGCTCAAGCACGTACCAAAAGAGGCCACGAAAGACCGCCACGCAAACCGGCCGAATCGGCCCAGATTGCCGACATCCGCTATTGCCTTGGCTCCCAGTACTTCAATCATAAACTCACCTCGTACCTTGCTGCCGCTGCCGCGGCCAGTGGGGCGGTTTCTGCAACGGCAAGACCCTTGCCGGTCACCCGCCGCCCTGCCGGGCCGCAGCGGCCGCCTCAGCCGGCCCCTTGCGCCCTGTCATCCCCGCCGGTCGGGCCGGACGATATCCCGCGAAGCCGCTCGTTGATTTCTTCAACCTGCCTGCTCAGGGCCTCTATCTCCTTGTGCAGGGCCTTTAGCCCGAGGATGCTCGGCGCAAATACGAAAAAGAACACCAGCGCCAGCGTACCCCCCACTGCGATGAACGTTACCGCATACAGGATCTTTTCGACCAGTTCGTACATAGTTTTACCCGCCGGCCGGTCGGCGATTTCAGCGAAACGGCCTGCCCGAAACACCTTCAAAGACAATATACCCGCTTTGTCGGACGGGGTTAAGCGAAATATCGATCCGCCGGGCCACGGCCTCGGTGCCCCGGCCGGGGCGCTAAACGGACACGCCGGCCACCGGCTCTGCGCCGCGTTCCGCAGCGCCCACCGCGACGGGCGTTTCGCCGATTCGCTTGCGTTTTTTCCGCCTGCGATTGATGGTGGGCCTGGGTACCGGTGCCCGGCTGCTGTTGGAGGCAAGCTGAACGGCCTTGACGGGGCAGTCCGCAAACAAGTCTGCTCCGATCTCTTCCCAAAGACCCTCGGCACGATTGAACAGGCCTGCGCAGACCATAATCTTCATTTGGGGATGTGCATTTACATCCCGGATCGTGTCAATGAGCCGGCGGATTTCCGGCGCCTGCTTCGGCTCGGTGCCGTAGATAACCAGAACGTCCGGCGCATAGTCGTTTATGAAACCCAGGATGTCGTCGTTGGTCAGGCCGCCGCCGAGCAATCTTACCTCCCAGCCGGCGCTTTCAAACAGGTCGGCGGTCATCTGGGCCCCGAGTTCCCCGGCCTGGCTGGGCGAACTGCAGACAGCCACCCTGCCGCCGCCGTCGGTTCTTCGAGGAAGCTTGTTCTGCAACTGGTCCACGATCGTCCTGTTAATCCGCGTGGCCAGATGCTCCTGCACCACGGTTATCCGGTCGCGGCGAAGAAGCTGCTCGACCTCGACCATAATGGGCCAAATGATGTCCGCGTACACCGCACTGGCTGAGACGCCCGACTTCATCGCCTGCTCAATGACGGCGCGACAGCGAGGTCTGTCGCCGTCGAGAAGGGCCGATAAATACCGTTCCAGAACCGCGCTTGTGTCCATAATCAAGCTCCTGCCTATTGTTTTTTCCAAATCGTCACATACTACCTATTTTACTAACCTGCAGACGGCTGTGTTAAATTGGGCAATTAAGGCTATCGGTGCCTCGCTTCCAAAAACTTTAGAAAAAATAGGAAAGCTCGGAAGATTAGGAAAGAAGCCCTTCGCCACACGTCGGGAGCCTCTAATAACCCGAAGGGTAGAGTTCCACAGGCTTGCCCGGGGTATCTACTGCCCGTACGGTGGCGGGCCTGCCTGCAGGCTGTGCGGGGCGCGGCCAAGGCGGGTCCAGGTATCACCGGGGCGGGCAGCGCACACGGCCGCTGTGCAGGGCAGAGTCGTGGCAGGTGGCAGTGGAGGGCTATCGCCCGGAGTGTCGGGGCGGGTGGGTTGCCACGGAGTTCTTGTGCAGCTTGTATTCCACGCTGTCAACCAGCGCCTGCCAGGATGCGTCGATGATATTCTCGGATACGCCGACCGTACCCCAGGTGTCGGTCTTGTCGGCGGATTCGATGATGACGCGGACCCTGGCGGCGGTACCGGCCCGGGCGTTGACCACGCGTACCTTGTAGTCAATCAGGTGCATATCCCTCAGGGTCGGGTACACCACCTCCAGGGCTTTGCGAAGGGCGGCGTCGAGCGCGTTGACGGGACCGTCGCCTTCGCCGACGACGTGCTGGACGCTGTCGCCGACGCGCAGCTTTACGGTCGCTTCGTTGACCATCCCCCCGTCGGCCAGTCTCTCGACGGTAACATAATACTTAATAAGTTCGAAGGAGGGGCTGTATGTCCCCATAAGCTTTTGCAGCAGCAAGGTAAGGCTGGCATCGGCGGTTTCGAACTGGTAGCCCTGGTTTTCGAGCTGCTGGATGTGCTTGAGCATCTTGCGCGCGAGCTTCTTATCCTGGGCGAGACGGGCCTTTTCAAATTTTGCGAGGATGCTGGATTTTCCGCTCAGCTCCGAGATGAGGAACCTGCTCTGGTTTCCGACGAGGCTGGGGTCGATGTGCTGGTAAGTGCGGCGGTTCTTTCGCAGGCCGTCGACGTGCAGGCCGCCCTTGTGGGCAAAAGCGCTGTCGCCGACATAGGGCATATTCGGCGCGGGCGTCATATTGGCGATCTCGAAGACGAAACGAGAGAGGTCCCTGAGGGTCTTAAGTTTCGAGTCCGGTACCGCCGGCAGTTTCATCTTGAACACGAGGTCGGGGATGACTGCGCAGAGGTTGGCGTTGCCGCATCTTTCGCCGAGGCCGTTTATGGTGCCCTGAACGTGCGTGGCGCCGGCCTGTACGGCGGCGAGGGTATTGGCGGTTGCGAGGTCGGCGTCGTTGTGTGCGTGGATGCCGACGGTGACGTCGGGGAACCGTCGGCAGACCTCGGTGGTGATTTCGTAAACTTCCATCGGCAGGGACCCGCCGTTGGTGTCGCACAGCACCAGGACCTCGGCACCGCCCTCGGCGGCGGCGGTGAGGACCTTCATCGCGTATTCCGGGTTATCCTTGTAGCCGTCGTAGAAGTGTTCGGCGTCGAAGATCACCTGCCTGCCGTGGCTCTTGAGAAACTTGACGGACTGCTCGCAGATGGCGAGATTCCGGTCGAGCGAGCAGCCCAGCACGTCGGTGACGTGCAGGTCCCAGGCCTTGCCTACGAGGGTGGCGACGGTGGTGTTGCAGGCCAGTATCGCCTGCAGCGAAGGGTCCGAGGACAGCCGCGTCCGCGGTCTCTTGGTGCTGCCGAAGGCGACGATCTTTGCGTTTTTCAGGCCCAGGCGGGGGACCTGCTCAAAGAACTGCATTTCCTTTGGATTGGAGCCGGCGTATCCACCTTCGATATAATGCAGGCCGAACTGGTCAAGCTTTTTGGCGATGGTGAGCTTGTCCTCAAGGGACAGGCTCAGCCCCTCGGTCTGCATACCGTCTCGCAGTGTGGTGTCGTAAAGTTCTATCTTTTGCACGGTTCTATCCCATCAGTCGGGGCAAAAAGGGTAAACACAGCCGACATTTGAACAGATTCAATTCTATTTGCGGCGGAGGCGCTTGTAAAGAGGATTGTACCCGGCCCGGCGGCGACCCGGCCGGCAGCGGCTCAGGGGCGATAGCATTCCGCCGGTCCGAGGGTTGCAGGGAAGAATCCTTTTTGTGCAAGGAAGGTGCGGATGCTGGTGCAGAGGTGGCACTTGTCGGCGTAGTGGGGCAGGCTTTGGTAGCCGAGTTGCTCGGCGATGGGCAGCAAGCCGGCGGGACCACGATTGAACAGGGCGGCGATGAGCTGGTTGGCACTTGGCTCGAATTGCGTCCAGATCTCGTCAAGGGGGCGGCGCGAGACGTTGCCGACGATGATGCCGCTGCAGGTGCCGCTGAAGACGTTGCCGTATGGGTCGATGTGGACGCCTTTTGCGCCGAGGATTTGCGTGCGGCAATTCTGGTCGGCCAGTTCATCGACTGCGCGTGAGGCGACAAGTGGTGCCAGGTGTTGTGCGGCCCGGCCGGTGAAACGGCAGGGATATTCGGTCAGGGCGGATACATAAAGCCGGTTTAGCTCGGCGGGTGAAAGTTTGCCGATGTCAGGAGGGTTTTCGAGATACGTTTGCCAACGAACCAGCAGCCTGTCGGGGCCGAGAAGCTCTGTGCCGAGGCGTGCGAGCCTTCGGACGGGTTCGGGTGGTACGAATAGCAGGTGGAAGGGGTCGGTGCTGACTTTTATCCGGCGAACGCCCAGCCGGTCGAGCGTGACAAGCCGTTCGGTGACGATCTTTTCGCTGACGGCCCAGTAGCCGTTTGTTTCGAGCATATCGGCAGGTACGAGGTTGTTTTGTTTGACCTGGCTGAGGATGTCGCAGAGGTGGTCCCAGTAGAGGAAGGGTTCACCTCCGGTGATATGTATTTTTGCGTGGTCGCCGGCCAGTGCCTGCAGGGAGGTCCACGCGCTCAGGGCGGTATCCACACTCATCAGGCCGTTCTTGTCGGGCGAGCAGTTGTAATAGCAGAAAGCACAGGCGCAGTTGCACTTGTAGGTCAGCAGCAGCCCGGCGTACCGCCAGAGTTTGAACTTCGGCTGGTGGCGTGGGAGCGAGCGGTTGTAGATGTTGTCTGCAAGTTGCTTCATAGCAGGGGCCGGGGCGGTTTCGGCGACGGCTGGCCGTAATGTTTCTTGAGATGCACCTGGATGACGGTGATGTCGGCGGGGGTGATTCCGCTTATGCGGGCCGCCTGGCCGAGGGTTGCGGGCCGAACGGCCGACAGCTTCTGCCTGGCCTCGACCTTGAGGTGCTCGATGCGGTTGTAGTCCAGGTCGGGAGGGATTTTCTTTTCCTCGAGTTTGCGCAGCGCGGCCACCAGCTTTTCCTGCTTGGCGAGGTAGCCGTCGTACTTTGCGTCGATCAGGACGGCCTCGATGACTTCGGGGGAGAAGTTCAGACGTTTTATTTCGGGCAGTTGGGTTACTGAGGCGGTGCTGGGGTTGTTGGACCTTCTGCAGTGGTCCCAGAGGCTGAGGCCCTCGACGCGGGTGTTGCAGAGATAGTGCTTCAGCCGGCGGATGTCGGCAAGTTTCTGCTGGAAGCGTTCCCAGCGGCGGTTGTCGGCCAGGCCTATTTCTTTTGCGAGCGGGGTCAGTCGGCGGTCGGCATTGTCGGCGCGGAGCGAAAGACGATACTCGGCGCGGGAGGTGAACATACGGTATGGTTCATCAATGCCCTTGGTGAGCAGGTCGTCTATCATAACGCCGATGTATGCCTGGTCCCTGCCGAGCACAAGAGGTTCTTTATTCTGCAATTTTCGTGCGGCGTTTATTCCGGCGATTATGCCCTGGCCTGCGGCTTCTTCGTATCCGCTTGTGCCGTTGATTTGTCCTGCCAGAAACAGACCCGATATCTTTTTTGTTTCAAGCGAGGGCGTCAGTTGTACGGGCGGGCAGTAGTCGTACTCGATGGCGTAACCGTAGTGAATGATTCCGGCTTTTTCGGTTCCGGGCAGCAGTTGGAGGATTTGCCGCTGGATGTCCTTCGGGACGGATGTACTTATGCCGTTGCAATAGATGGTTCGCGGCGTCTGTTCTTCCGGTTCGAGAAAGACCTGGTGGCGGTCTTTGTCGGGAAAGCGGACGATTTTGGTTTCGATGCTCGGGCAGTAGCGCGGGCCGACGGACTTTATCTGGCCCGAGTACAAGGGCGCACGGTCCAGATTATCGCGAATGAGCTTGTGGATTTTTTCGTTGGTGTATGTTATCCAGCAGGGTGTCTGCGGACGGTCTATTTTGTCTGTCATAAAGGAAAACGGCGTGGGTTGTTCGTCGCCCGGCTGGACCTGCAGCCTGTCAAAATCAACGGTTGCGGCGTCAAGCCGGGGCGGCGTGCCGGTTTTGAGCCGGCCCAGTTGCAGGCCTATTCGCTGGAGGGATTCCGACAGGCGGTTGCTTGGTGGTTCGCCGAGCCTGCCGCCGGGTTCCTGCCGGCTGCCGATATGCATAAGGCCCCGCAGAAACGTCCCAGGGCACAACACCACCACGGCGGCGCTGAAAACCCGACCGTCGGCACACGCCACGGCCGTTATTTTTCCTGCTTCCACCAGCAGGTCGGTGACTTGCGCCTCGATGATGGTCAGGTTCGCCGTCTCTTCCAGCCGCTGTCGCATCCACCGGCCGTATCGGTACTTATCAGCCTGCGCACGAGGCGATTGAACGGCCGGACCTTTCGAGCGATTGAGCAGGCGGAACTGGATTCCGGTGGCGTCGATTGCCCTACCCATCAGCCCGCCCAGCGCGTCCACTTCGCGGGCGATCTGTCCCTTGGCCAGTCCTCCTATCGCCGGGTTGCAGCTCATCCTGGCTATGCTGTCGGCGCTGAGCGTGACCAGAGCGGTTTCAGCGCCGATGGTTGCGGCGGCGTGGGAGGCTTCGACGCCGGCGTGGCCGGCCCCGACAACGATACAATCAAACCGCGTCGTCTTCATTGCATCGGGCCAGCGCAACCGCCGAGGCAATGGCGAAGTTCGCCGTGTGCGTTATGCTGACGCTTATGTGCTCGATGTTTTTTCGCCTGGCGATTGCCGCGACTTCACCTGAGAGCCTGACCTGCGGTTGGCCGTCGGGATTGTTCAGAACCTCAATGTCGGTCCAGGCGATTTTGCCCCGCCAGCCGGTGCCCATCAACTTGAGGACCGCCTCCTTTGCGGCAAACCGTCCGGCGAGTTTTTCGATGGTGTCCTTGTTTGCGCGGGCGTATGCCTGCTCGGCGGCGGTGAAGACCCTGTCAAGAAAGCGGCTGCCGTGGCGCTGCACGAGCTGCTGAATCCTCGGCCGATCCACAAGGTCTATTCCGTTTACGATCGTGTTCATAACCGTTGCACCGATATCGCCGGCTCAGTCGCCGGGCGCTGAAAGCATATTTATTTTCTGCATAAGTGGTAAACTCTTTCCAGGCAGTAGTCGGTGAACTTTTCGTTGACCGCCAGTGCCGCCTGGCCGGCAAATTGTTCTTCCATTTTCCTGGCAGCGGCGATTTTTCTTTCCCTCATAATCATCCGTTCGAGCTGTCCCTGCACCTCCGCGAGACTCTTGTACCGTCGGCCGTGCCATTCGAGCAGCTTCACAATGAAAATGTGATCGCCGCGGCGCGATTCAAAGGGTTCGGCGATCCGGCCTTGTTCGAGGTGAGGGGCTTTTTCACAGATGACGTCGTAAGGCGGCGCAAGCGAATCCGCCCGGACAGGTTCGTCGAACGCGATGAAGGATACGCCGTCGAAAGCGCTTGCGGCCTCGGCGAAGTCCATTCCACCACGCACAAGCTCCAGCAGCCGCTCAGCCACTTCCGGCCCGGCTTGGCGGGGCGTTTTATTCGCATCGTTGAGCCTCAGCTTCGCCATGTCGATGTCGAGCAGCTCGAAACTGATCACCGCCGGCTGAACAAACTCGGTATCTTTCAGTTGGTTATAACGCTCGAGCAGTTCCTGCCGGCTGACCGGCTTCGGCGGCGGCACAAGCGTTGAGATATACCACTGGTTCAGAATCGCCTTTCTTTGGGCCTTGCGGAAGGCAGGCCAGTCCATACCGTGCCGCTTGAGATATTCCTCGGCGGCGGTCCTGTCGCCTTCGAAGCGGTTGATGATGAAGTTCCTGACTTTGTCTTCGACGATCCTGTCGAGGTGCTCGTCGATTTGTTCGCCGCTGAATTGCTTCCTGGCGCGCTCGTAAAGGAGCAATTGTGATACCTTTGTTTCGATTATGCGCTGCATCTGGCGGCGTGCCTGCCGTTTGAATTCCTCGAGCGAAGTACCCGCAGCGGCCGGGCGGAACTGCTCAACGACAGGAACCGGCCGGCCGTTGCTTTCGACGAACGACGCCGTCACGTCATCGACGCTAAGCCTGCGGCCTGCAACCGCCAGGGCGACACCCGCAGGGTCCCCGCCGGCGTCATCGTCCGTCGATACAACCGGTGTTTGCGGACTGCAGCCTGCAGCCAGCAAGCCCAGCAAAACCAAGTGGAGCACACGTATTTTCATAAAGCCTGCGTCTTTAGTTCGGCCTTACAGGTTTCGAGCCTTTATTTTAAGCCCCGCGTCGGCGAAAATCCATCAAAAGCCGGCCGGGGCAGCGGCGTGCCCGCCCGCGACGTGGACCGCGCAGAATCGGCGGCAGGGACGGCTACTTTTTTGATACCTGATATGTCAGGACGTTCACCGACGCGGGCAACAGCGTAAGCTCGGTGCCGTCGCCGGGACCGGCCATAGGTGCCGGCGTGACACGGTTCGGCTGGTCGAAGCTGTTGCAGGCGTGGATGTCGTCCCCGGCCAGTACCCGCCAGGATTTCAGTTTCACATCGTCAATGCCAAAAAACACAATCGCAACGTCCGTTGGCCGGTCGGCGCAGGTATTGACCAGACTCAGGGTGATTGTGTCTGCTTTCCGCGAACACGACGCCGCGATTCGGTCTATCGTCTCTGTTCTGCCGTTCAGCGTGAACTCGATTTTTTCGCTGAGCACCTCACAGCCCAGCGCTTCCCCGTGCTGGTGAGGAACGTACATCTCAAACACGTGATAGGTCGGCGTAAGCATCATCTTCGGGCCTCTGGTCAGAATCATACACTGTAGAACATTTATCATCTGAGCGATGTTAGCCATATCTATTTTGTCGCAGTGGCGGTTGAATATGTTGAGCGTTAAACCCGCCAACAGTGCGTCACGGATTGAGTTTTGCTGGCGGAGGAAGCGCGGGTTGGTTCCCTCGATCACCTTGTGCCAGGCGCCCCACTCGCATACCGCCAGCTTGACCCTGTGCTCAGGGTCGTACTGGCCCATTATGTCCCAGTGCTTTTGAATTATCTTTTCGATGCGCAGGCACTTGGCCAGAAAACCGTAAAACTGCTCGGTGGTGTAGTCGGTGGCCGTTCCGTAACCTCGGCTTCGCGTGTAGTAGTGCAGGTCGAAGGCCTGAACCGCGCCGAGCCTGTTTCGCCCGTAACCGACCCGGCCGGTAATCTCTTCAAAAAACCCCCTTGTCCAGTCGTAGTTAGTGCCGCTGGGCCCACACGCAATCTTGTACAGGCCGGCCTCGGCCGGGGCAAAATGACAGAAGGTCGCAAACCGCCGGTACAGCCGGGCATACTGCCCCGGACTCATTGAGCCGCCGCAGCCCCAGTTTTCGTTGCCGATACAGATGTAGCGCACGTTGAAAGGTTCGGGATGACCGTTGGCCGCGCGCATCTGCGCCAGGGTCGAGCCGTCCTTGCGGTTCATATACTCAAGCCAGTCCCGCATCTCGGCGGCGGTGCCGCTTCCGACATTGGCCGCCACCAGCGGCTCGGCGCCGATCTGCCGGCAGAAGTCGATGAACTCGTCCGTGCCGAACTGGTTGAGCTCGACGACGCGTCCCCAGTGGACGTTCACCCGCTTCGGCCTTTTGTGCCGCGGACCAATCCCGTCCCGCCAGTGATAGCTGTCGGCGAAGCAGCCGCCCGGCCATCGGACGACGGGTGGCTTGAGTTTTTTCAGCGCGTTTACGACGTCGGTGCGGATGCCGCGGACGTTCTCGATGGGCGAGTTCGGGCCGACCCAGATGCCTTCATAGATACAGTTTCCGAGGTGCTCGGCGAAGTGCCCGTAAATGTTCGGGTTGATCGTACCGACCGTGCTGTCGGCGCGGACAATCACCGCGTTGGAAGGTCCGGCGGAACAGGCTGTGCAGAACAAGGCCGCAGAGAAGACCGACCGGATTATCACGGCGTAGGATACCTGTCCGTGGGTTTTGCCTGACATTTGCTTTTCTCCTGTGAACACATAGTGGAACCTGTTTTCGCGGGTATATTTGACTGCAAAGGTCCGTTCATCATTGGAAACGATTTTGCAGCCGGCATAACGGCAACGTGTTTTTCGAACAAATTGCTACGCTTTCAGAAAGCCGCATACTGCAAAGATCGTATCAGGCCGGGGCCGATCCTTCCAGCTGAAAATCGCAGAAAGTCGGCGCCGGCAAGCGGCGACAGTTGAGCCGGCCGGCGGCAGCAGGGCTGCCAGATGATTCTGCTGTTCAGCGACAGTGTGTTTGGTGTGAACGGGTGCGGGGACGCGCCGACAGCCGGGGTTGACCCGACGGTTACTCCCCCATCATCCTGCGAAGTGCCTCCGCCTCGTCTTCGGCCTCGGAGGCTCCGGACTCTTCTTCGCCCGCGCCGCGCCTGGTTGTGGGGCGAGCGAGACCGAACCGGCTGCGAATCGCACCGTCAGCAAACGAACGCAGGGGTTTTTTTATGTTGTTCTGGGCGTCGTCGACCTGGCGGAAGATTTCCTGCATTTGCCTGGACCAGTTGTTGAACCCTATCGGCATATGCTCGAGGTCGCCCCCGTCGTCGGTGTAGAGCATCTCGGGGTAATACCTCTTGGTGAGCCTGCTGGCACCCGACCAGGCCGATGCGGCGGCCACATCGACGAGCACTTTTCCCGTGGAATAATCTATAGTTTCGGGAACAAGTACATCCTCTTTTGTGGACGTGGCGTCCGGTTCGCCGTTTTCATGCTCGTAGGGCAGTTCTTTGCCTATGACTTCGCCCGTACGCACGAAGAACGCTTTTCCGTACCAGTAACCCAACAAATACCTGAAGACCTGCACGGTGACCTTCTTTGCGGCCTTCTGTACCTGGGTCGGGAAAAAGTAAAGCCGCTCGGGCACCTCCACCGGCTCGGTTACATCGGACCATTGTGTCCACAGAATGGCCTTCTTGCTGAGGTGCCGGTCTTCTTCGGCGACCTGGCCGGTGCCGGCAACGGGGTTGAACACACCCAGCCTGATGCGATAGCGGTAGGTTTTACCCGGCTGGACGGTATCGTCGTGTGCCCAGAACACCAGGGGCTCGGTCATCTTCGTCAGGTCGGTATCCCTGGTGAGCAGAATCTCATCGAACTTTTGCTCGAGCTTGCTGAGGGTATCTCGGGCACCGGCCCGCCCACCCGCGCTGCGAGGCTGCAGGCCGAGCTTTTGCTGGAATGCCATTTCATCGTCGAACCCAGCCGCCCCTCGTCCGGGACGGACGCCTCTACCGCGGTAACCGCCGAATCGGCCCACGTCCCGCTGGGGATAACCACCCGCCGGGCCGGTGTAGGGGCGGCCGCCTGCCGGCCTGGTATAACCGCGCGGAGGGTAAGCCCCGTAGCCGCCGCCCGGACCCGCGTACTTGGCCGTTCGGTCTCGCATTTTCTTCTCTCGCTCTTTCTCCTTGGCACGCTTGCGCTGTTCAAGCTCGGCTTTACGGCGATATTGCGCGTATTCCTTGTGCAGTTCGGGTGGGAACCACTGTTCGTCGGCCGAGGCGATCCGGTACGGTTCCGGCTGGAGCAGCTCCATCCTGACCAGGGGGTCGTCGTATCGGAGCATACGGACCTTGATTCCTCCGGGGGGAAGCTTTTCAACGTCCTCGATGATATCGAACATCTCCCTGCGTGCTTCTACCTTTGTTCGCGGGACCCGCTGCCACCGGCTCCAGCTACCGTCGTCCAGTAGCTGCTGTCGCTGCAATTCGACCGCGGCAAACACCGGCTTGGCCAGGCAGGGGTCGCGCCATTGGACCGGCAGCGAATCTCCGGCAAAGCATCTCTGGAAGTTATCGATCAGCTCGGCCACATCAAATTTCGCCGCCACGGTGACAAAGTCCATATCGGCCGGTTCGCTCTTGGCGGCGTCGTAGTGATTCCGCAAATCGACCGTTGCGGTTGGGACATAGACCACCGCCCGGAAGTTCTCGGCGGAAACGTCGGCGACCTGGCCGATGGTGGGAATACGATACTGCCTTTGCTCGACCGGGCTGGCCGTTCCAAACGGAAGATAAGCCGCGATCGTTTCATCGACAGCCGTGACGGCGTACTTTGTGACCTTGGCGAATCTTTGCGCCAGCCAGGGATACCGCTGCCCTATGTCCGTGCCGTCTTCGAGATGTCCGCTCAGCAAGGCCGCAAACGCCGGCGTTCGCGGCTGGTAAGGTTCTTGCTTGGGCTTTGGGTCCATCTGCAGCTTGGCCTGAAGCTTTTGTGCCTGTTCCAGGAATATGTAGTTATCTATCCGGCCGGGGCTGAAGGTGCGATTGTCGTAGGAGACCTTGTTGGGACTGAGCAACACGCGAGTAACGCCCAGCCACGCGCAGACAACGGCCACGCCGGCCAGGACCAGCTTCTCGACGTGCTTTTCAAAAAAATTGCCGCCCTTGACATCCATTTTTTCTACACCCGAATCAAAACCCCGTTCTTGGTGGCCGGCGTCATTCCGTGAACCTGCGTTGGCTTCTCGGACGGCCCCCCGGCCTGGTACCCCACGTCCTGGCGGGCCTGGTCGCAGGTGCCCTGCCTGAGGTGCCCGACTGCCCGGTGCCGGCGATCTCGTCTTTCACAGGCTTCGGTTTCACCTGGTCGTAAGCCTGTTTGTCAAAGATGTACTCGCATACAAGGTTGAGCTGGACGACCGCGTCGTCGCCGTAGCGATACAGTTCGTGTTCGGCTGAATCGCGTGCCACCGCCACGGTCTCGCATTGCAGCACTGTAATCTGGTTGTGCTGGAGGACCCGCGGAGGCTCGTCGCCGTGCCAGCCGGTGAACGTATGTTCTTTCGCCGAGCAAAGCTGCTTGATGAATCTCAACACGTCCTGAGACCTGATGATGACCGAGAACCTGAAGTGCACCACGTCGACGGCCTGGTCGCAGGTTCTCCTGGTCAGGGCCGCAGTCAGTCCGTCTTCCGGCTTGGTGACATAGCGAGGTCCCTCAAACTTGTGCTGCCTTAGAGCCGGACCTGCCGGAACCCGGATGAAACCTGCGCCGGTGCCGGGGGTGAAACCCACCTCCACCAAGCGTTTTACCGGTGAACCGAACACGTTTTCGGCGCCTGCATTCATCGACTCGATGGTGGCGAATATGTCCTCAAATATCCAGAATGCCAGTTGCCCGTACCAGCAGGTCTTCAGCGCCTCATCCCGGTTCTTGGCGTCTGCATACTTGAACCGGCCCCAGAACTCGTATCCCGGCAGCTTGGCCAGGGTGACGTAGACCTTGATGGACTCGGCCTTCCTGCGGCATAGCTCGTCCCTGATGGTTTCGGCCGCCGAACCGTAGCCGAGCCCGAAATAACGTCCGGGGCGGGCACTGCCGGTGGCCTGTTGCAGCTGGGCAGGCGTGGGGCATTCGCCGGCTTTGAGGCGCTCGGCCAGCCGCTCGACCTCGCTGCGCAACCGCGGGCCGAAATCGTCGAATATGAACACCGAGTCGCTCTTCGGTTCTGGGAACAGGTCGTAACTGAGCAGTTGTCGGGTGGTGGTGCCCCTGGCAAGCAACGCTATCTGGTTGGCGTCGTTCTTGTGCAGTTCCTGGAAGTGGCGCTCGATTTCCCACTGCCGGGCGGGGACGGCCGTTGCGATCAAGGACTTGATCTCCGTTCCCTTCTTGAGGCTCTCGGACTGGATTGTCTTTTGAAGCCTGCCGCTGATAAGCTGGGCGGGCACGAGGAACCCTGTTCCAGCCAGTGCTATCACCACCGGCACGATCAGCACCGAATAACTTTTCAAGAACTCCTTGTACTTGCTGATGTCCATAAATCTCATTCCCAGTTCGGGTCTTTCATCGCGGCCGGCCCGCCGCCCCCGGAAAAGCCGGCGCGGCGGCGGCCGGTTTGGGTGCGTCCTCCCAGACAAACTTCAGCGCCAGCGCAAACCAGTAGTCGTTGGTTTCGTAAACAATGTTTCCCATGCTGTCATACTTGGGTTCGCCGTTTTCCAGCACGGGAACCTTGCTTATGATTTCGTTCGTCATCGGGTCCCGCAGGATCTGGTCTATCAGCCCCGAACGCGAAAAGGTTTTCGTCTTCTTTATATCCAGCACGTCCATCACGCCTATGCCTGCGGGCATCTCTTCGCTGCCGGCTACCACCGCGTCCTTCTGGAGCCTGAAGTGTGAAGGATCGGTAGAATAAAGCTTGAACGGCAGGTTCACGTCGGCGACCTTGTCCAGACGCTTGAGCCTGGTGACAAAGCCCCACCTGTTGGGGTCGTTTTCGACGTCGCGCGGGTCGAGCAACTCGTTTATGTTGTGGTAGGGGCTGTATCCGGCAATGGTTACGATGAAGCCGGGCTTGCCTTGCGGGCCGGCCTGCACGCCCGGCAGGCCCCAGCCAGTTGCGAACGGCACATTGGTCATGCCCTGAGCCTTTAACTCCTCCATAAGCCTCTGTCGTTCGAATTCCTCTCGCTTGCGTTGCTTTTCCATCTCCCTGATCTTTTTCTTGCTTCTGGCGCCTGCTTTGCGGAACGTGCCGCGCTCGATTGTGACACTGTCCACGTCGTCGGTGTATGAGATCGAGATATTTGTAAGAAACAGTTGCTTGCGCTGCTTTCGCGGTATCTGCTTGACCTTGTCGATTTGGCCGGCGGCGAAGGCCCTGTAAAGCTCGGCCTGCTCGGGGTTGTTCTTTTCGTTCGGCAACTGAGCGACCAGCGTCTGGTACAACAGCGGCACAACCGCGCGGTATGCAAATGGCTCAAACTCTTTTTCGATGGCTTTTTCGTACTGTCTGCCTTGCTCCTGAAACGTTCTGAGCTTCCGCTGGGCCTGCCTGGCCCTTGCGATGACGGCGCCGATCTTCTGGCGGACGTCCGCGGCCTTGTTGTAGCTGGCTTTGTCGAAACTGGTTCGCCCAAAGCTCATAATCGACACCAGCAGAAACAGCAGGGCCGCCGCCGTGAAGTATCTGGCCTTGCCGGCCCAGGCCACCGACCGCGCGATGCTTCGAGGCAGCAGGTTGCTGGTTATACGTCCCAGCCCCAGACCCTGCAGCCCAAGGCCATAAACCACCCCGAAATCCGCCGCATTGTCGTGGAACTTCGTGGCCGACACCCCAGGGCCTATCCTGAGTTTTTTGAAGGTTTCGGGCCTTTCCACCGGTATGCGGAGGGTCTGATGCAGGTACTTAAGCAGACCCCGCATCCGGGTGCCGCCGCCCAGCGCGATCGCCCTTGTCAGCTTGACGTTGGGATTGGAGTTGGTGTAAAAGTTCAGCGACCTCTGTATCTCGGATGCCAGGTCGGAATAGACCGGCCTCATCGCGTGAAAGATTTGACGGGCATACTTGCTCATCGGCGCGGTGCGTTTGAGCTTCTCGGCTTTTCGGAAACTCAGCTTGAAGGCATTGGCGATGGCCTTGGTAAAGGCATTGCCGCCCATCGGGATGCACCTCTGCCAGACCGCCGATTTCGTGCAGACCACAAGGTCGGTGTTCTCGGCGCCTATGTCGAGAACAACAACGGCCCTGTCCGGCGCCTCGGCGAGCTCGTCCCTGTCGTATACTACGTAATTGTAAAGCGCCATCGGGGCCATTTGGACCGCGGTTACGGTTATCTGCTCGGCCTTGAAGTGTTCCAGCAGCGACTCAACCACCTCGTTCTTGATAGCGAAAATGCCGACCCTGTTCTGGTTGGACCCCGCGGTCTTCTCCATCAACTGCCAGTCCCACTGGACCTCGTTGATGTCGAAGGGTATCTGCTGGCTTGCCTCGAATCGTACGAGTTCCGGGATGCGCTTCTTTTCGACGGGGGGGAGGCTGACAAAGCGGGCAAAGCTGTTCTGGCTGGACACCGAGATGACGACCTCGTCCGTATCTATCTCGTTCTGCTCGACGAAACGCCGCAGACTGATCGCGATAAGCTCGTCTCGTTCGATTTCGGTGACGCCCACGCCGGTGAGGATTTTGCCGTGCTGGATATGGGCAAAGCCGACCACCTCGACATCGCCCCGGTCGGTCAAACCCAGCTTGATGGCTTTCAGGGCGTTGTTGCCGACATCCACCGCCCAAACGGTGTCGGTTCTGGATGCCATAACCTTAACCTCCGGTTCCAGCGTTGAAACAGGTTCAAGCGCTCTTGTGCGTCATTGTCTGCGACACTATTATAGCAAACTATGAGCAGTTTTGCCATACATACTCTCGGCTGCAAGGTCAATCAGTACGAAAGCCAGCAGATTGTTGAGCTGCTTGGTTCGCTGGGCCTGCGGCCTGTCGAGCGAAACGGCCAAGCCGCCGAACTGGTAGTGGTCAACACCTGCTGTGTTACCCACACCGCCTCGGCCAAGAGCCGACAATGTATTCGCAGGGCCCAGAGACTTAACCCCGGTGCCGTTATAGTCGTTGTTGGCTGCCTGGCAGCCGTTGAAGGGGGTGGGCTGTCCCGGCCCGGCAGCAACATTCACGTGGTGGGCGACAAGAGCAGGCTGCCGGCCGTCCTGGCCCGGCTTTCGGCCCAGCCACACCGCCGTGACCCCCGGCTATCAGATGCCCGTGGCAACAGTACTATTAAAGCAGAAATCAGCCCGGCGGTCAAGTACAAAAACGCCGCGACCCATTATCCGGACCTTGGGCCGCTGAGCCGTTTTCGGGGCCATACAAGGGCCTTTTTGAAGGTTCAGGACGGCTGCGACGGTCCCTGCACCTACTGTATCATACCGAAAACCCGCCCGGTTGTTCGCAGCAAGCGGCCCGAGGCGGTGCTTGCAGAGGCCCGGGCGCTGGTAGCGGCCGGGCACAAGGAAATCGTAGTTACGGGCATATTTCTGGGGGCCTACGGCCAGGAAACAGTCCGGCGAAACCGCTGGCTGGGCCGGGAAAACCCACACCTGCCGGATTTGCTTGAAAAGCTCGCTCAGATTGCCGGTCTTGAGCGGATCAGGCTCAGTTCGCTCGAGCCGATGGACGTAACGCCGGGGCTGCTGGATGTTCTTGCGGCTAACCGTAACATTATGCCGCACCTGCACTTATCGCTGCAATCAGGCTCCAATCGCATTCTGCGCTTGATGTGCCGGCAATATCGGCGCCAGGATTTCCTTGCGGCGGTCCAGGCCGTCCGCGCCAGGCTCGACCGACCCGCGATTACCACTGATATTATCGTCGGCTTTCCCGGCGAGAGAGACGAGGATTTCCAGGAGACGGTCGAACTGGTCCGGCAGGTCGGCTTCTCGAGGCTTCACGTTTTTGGTTTTTCGCCCAGAAAGGGCACGGCGGCGGCCCGAATGGGCCCGCCGGTGGCCCCGCCGGTGACGAGACATCGCTGCCGACTGCTGCGGGGATTGGGTGAGCAGCTTGCCGGGCAGTTCCGCCGGCAGTTCATCGGCGAAACCGCATCCGTGCTCATCGAGAATACCAACGGCAAGGTTGCCGGCCGAAGCGAGCGGTATTTTGAGGTATGTCTCGACGGTCGGACGTCAGGGGTGAAAACGAACGACATCGTCAGTGTTGAGCTTTTGGAAGACTGCGGGACCGGCCTGCGGGGCCGGGCACTAATTGCGCAGCGGTCTTGTCTGGGTGCGGGGCTTGCTGAGAAATAAAGTCCGCCTCCGCAACCGACGGCTGTTGCTTTGCGAACAGGTAGTACAATTTGCCCTGCCGGTAAGTCTGGCCCGCGAGTCGGCCGGCGTCGTCGCCGATGCCCATATAGATATCACATCGCCCGGCCGCGCGAATCGCCCCGCCGGTGTCCTGGTCGAGGGCAAAGCCCCTGTACGGGTCGTGGTAAATCCTGCCGTTGATAATTGCGGGCAGGGTCGTATCTATAAACGCAAGGCACGCGCGCGGGTAAATCGACTTGTCGGTGGCGATGGTCCGCAGCGGCGTTACAGGCTCGTTGAGGCTGCCCCTGGGCGGGCCCTGTGAAACACGAAAGAACACGAACCGGTCGTTGTAGCGGGTATATTCGTCTACCTGCTCGGGGTGCTGCTTGAAGTAGTCTATCATCGCCGCAAGGCTCATTTTATCCGCCGGGATCCGCCCGTCGTCGATGAGCTTCCGGGCGACGCTTCGGTATTCGTGGCCGTTGCTGGCGGCGTAGCTGGCGGTGACGAGCCGGCCGTCGGGCATTCGCAGCTTGACCGAGCCCTGTACCTGGGCGATGTAGACCTCAAAGGGGTCGGCCAGCCAGAACAATTCTTTGCCGGCAAGTATTCCAGATCGCGAAAGCTCAGCCCGGGTGGGACAGGGTGAAATCTCGCCGTTTGCCAGCCGCAGGCCGAGCACCTGCCCGTAGCGGTCTTTCACCAGATTATCGGGCGGAGCGTAGAGCGGATACTTGAACCGTGCGGTCGGCTTGGTTGAGCCGTCGAAGATCGGCGTATAGTACCCCGTGAACAGGACCGTGCCCCTGTCGTCACAGCCCACCGACATATAGACGTCGAAGTTCCGGCGTATGGCTGAGTTCAGTTGCTCACCCCGCAGTCCGGAATCTATCAGGCGCCTGAACAAATGCAGGCTCTCGACGGCACGGGTGTGTGTGATGCGGCCGTAGGGAAAGAACTGCCGGCTGGACGGCTTGCTGAGATAGTTCAGGCTTGCGTCAATCGCCTTTCGCATGCCGGCCATACTGTAACAGCCGTACGTGAAGTCAGGAATCTGCTCGGGATCGGTAATCTTGCGAAGGGCAAGCTGGCCCGGCGGCAGCGGCCTGTTATAATCGAGCTTGGCGGCGGGCCTATGACAGCCAACAACACCTACCGCAACCAAACAAACCGCAAGAGAAAGTAAACGCTTTTTCACTTCGACCTCCGTGTCCCCAAATATCCATACAGCAAAGATTCCGACGACCGTCTTCGCACCTGCCGTGTCCGGCGGCACGCGCGCAGCGACAAACCAACAGGGGTAACCGGCAGAACCAATCCCCCGGCCCTGCAACAGGCTAGGGCTGCTCGGCCGCGACGTCTTGGTTTATTTCTTTTTCGAGCCTGGCCAGTTCGTCTTCGAGGTTTTCCGGCTTAATTTGCTTTTCGGCCTCAGCCCGGTACTGCCGCAGCGTTTTAGGCTGGGCGGCGGTCGGTTGGGCCGGTTCTGCCGGTGGGCTGGGCGCAGGCTCCGATTGTTTCTTGCAGCCACTCGCCGCCAGGGCCAGCAGCGCAACTACGGTCACTATCAACAGCGATTTCCTCAGCATCTTCTCACCTCGTTGTCAAGGGTTTCCTCGGCGTGCCCGCCGCGTGACTCCACGATTGTTAGCGTTTCTTACCGGCAGCCTTCTTCCGTCCTGCCGCCGGCCGATCATGGGCACCCGTTTGCTGGTTTCGACGGCCCCGGGCTCGTTTCGCTCCAGCCGATTCATTCGACGGCTTTTTCCACGGCCGAGCATTGGCATCCGTTCGCTGGTTTTTACGCAGGCGCATTCGTTTCTGTCGAGCGGATAGCTCCGCTTCGGTGGTCGAGCGGGCTTTGCGCTGGCGCAGACGCGTCCGGGTCTGGGCCTGGCGGGCCAGCCGGTCCTCCATCCGCCGGCGCTTGGTGCCGTAACGTTTGTTCTCTTTATCCAGCAACTTGTCCACTCTCTCGACCACGTCGGTCTTACCCTGCTTGACGGCAAGCTCTCGAATCCTTTGCAGCCGCGCCACCCGCCGCAGGTGCTTGTCTTGCTCGTGGCTCATCTGCAGTTTTAGTTGCTGCAATTGCACCTGTCCCGGCTGTGCGGTAGTGCGGTCAGCGGCTCGGCGTTTTTGCATCAGCTGTTCCATCCGTCGGGCCTTCTCCGAGCGCATCTCCCTGAGCTTTCGCAGGTTTTCAAGCCGTTTCCTTTGCGATTCTTCAAGTTTTTTCTTTCGTGCGGCCTCATCGAGCACAGCCGGCTTGTTTGGTGCGGGCAGGGTCGGTGCAACCGTCGCGGCGCCGGCGTTGGAGTCTGCCTCCGCAGCAGCGGCATGACCGCTGCCCCAGGTATACAAAACGCCCAACGCAACAACAAAACTGATAAATGTTTTCATAGCAAGACCCCCTGAATCATCCTGTCCGGGCCGGCTCGACAATGTGAATTGTCGCCCCGGCCCACCATATCCCGTGGTTGTGCGCGTCCGGTACGGCATAACCGGTTAAGTATTTCGGCAAAACAGTCTTCCCCTCTACATAGATTCGTCGCGACCAACACTGTCATAATAGGGAAAGCTTCAGGCCACGTCAACCCGCAAAAAACGGTGTTTTCTCGTTGCAGAGGGCTTCCGCCGGCAGGGTGCAAAGACCGGCGATAGAACGGCGTTTTTTGCGCAGAAATGGGTCTGTCGCTGAATTTTGGCAGTTTTTGCAGGACGGGTGCGATTTTCCTTGACCGCCGCGGCAGCAGCCCTTATCATAATGGCAATTAGTGGCAATGAATACAGGTGTGGGTTGTCCCGCGGTTCGTTGATTGCAGCGTGATGTTCCGACAGGCGGGATAACGTGGGCTTGTTGGCCCTATGCCGGTAGTAAGGTTGCAAAGACGCCCCCGGCGGCCGTGGATGCGTACCAGGGTGCTTGTCACTGCTACGACCCGGCGTGTCGAGGGGTGAGATTAGAGCGGAAGCTGAAGGTGTGCTTACCAGCCAGGCAGAGCCGGTATTTATGATAACAACGCTCGGTCCTGCGATCGTGAGGTTGCTTTCAAGCTTGACACTGCAAGCCGCACCCGCAACTGCGAGTTCGGCGCACAAGGTATCCGCTCAGGCAAAGTAGCCGACTCAAACACGGCCATTTCTTTGGAACTTTCCCGGCGTTCAGGCCCGCGCCTTGTCATCGTTGCGGCAAATACGACTTAGCGTAATTGTTTGGACAGGGCAAGGAAAATGGAAATGCTACTGATGCAAATAGGATTAGCCGAGGCGCTGCTGACGGTTATAGCATTTGCGCTGGGCATCGGCCTTGCAATGATAGTAGGGCAGATGGTCAGAAAAGCAAAGGCCAAGACCGTCGAGCAGGAGTTGCAGCGTCAGCTCGAGGGTGCCAAGAGAGAGGCCGAGAACATAATAAAGTCCGCCCAGATCGAGGCCGCCGCCGAGGCCATCAAGAAAAAGGAGCAATTTACAGCCGAGGCCAACCAAATTCGGGCCGAGCTGCGCGAGACCGAGACCAGGCTCAGCAAGCGCGAAGATGTGCTCGAAAAGATGACCGAGCAGCTCGACCAGCGGGAAAAGGCCCTCAACAGGCGCGAACAGGAAATCGAGTCCAGGCTTCACAAGGTCGAACTTAAGGACAAGCAGCTTTCGAGCCTGCTGGCGCAGCAGAAGAACCAACTGCTGAAGATCACGGCGATGAGTGTTGACGAGGCAAAAGAGCTTCTGCTGAAGCGTCTGGAGGACGAATGCGAGCACGAGATGTCGGCGTTGATACAGCGCAAGGTCGATCAGGCCAGCGAGGCCGCGGATGAAAAGAGCAGGGAAATCATCAGCGCCGCCATCCAGCGCTACGCCAGCGAACAGACGTGCGAGGTCACCGTTTCGACGGTTGAAATACCCAATGACGATATGAAAGGTCGGGTTATAGGCAGGGAAGGTCGAAACATCCGCGCGTTCGAGAAGGCCACGGGCGTCGATGTCATCGTTGACGACACCCCGGGGATGGTCGTTGTCAGTGGGTTCAATCCCGTCAGGCGCGAAGTCGCGCGCATCGCGATGGAGCGGCTGATCCAGGACGGGCGGATTCATCCGTCGCGGATTGAAGAGGTCGTGGCCCAAACCAAGAAGGAAATAAACCAGAAACTGCTGCAGCTCGGCAAGGATGCCTGTGTCGAGGCGAACGTCAGGGGACTCAGCAACAAGGTACTGAGCCTGCTTGGGTCGCTCAATTACCGCACCAGTTACGGCCAGAACGTGCTTCGACACAGCGTGGAGGTTGCGTTTCTGTCGCAGGTTATGGCCGACGAGCTGGGCCTTGACGGAGCCATCGCAAGGCGTGCCGGCCTGCTGCACGATATCGGCAAGGCGCTGGACCACGAAATCGAGGGCAGCCATCCGGCTATCGGTGCGAATTACCTGAAGCGTTTCAATGAATCGCCGATAATTCTCAATGCCGTGGCGGCGCATCACGGCGACCTGCCCGCCGACAACCCATACACACCGCTGGTAGCTGCGGCCGATGCGATAAGCGCTTCGCGCCCGGGCGCCAGGAGAGAAACGCTCGAAAGGTATATCAAGCGACTGGAAAAACTCGAAGAGATCGCCGTCGGATTCGATGGCGTTGAAAACGCTTATGCCATACAGGCCGGCAGGGAAATCCGCGTTATCGTTGACGCGGAGAAGGTGGACGATGAATCCGCGGTCAAGATCGCCAGGGACATCGCCAAGAAGGTAGAAGAGGAGATGACCTATCCGGGCGAGATCCAGGTGACACTGCTGAGGGAGCTGCGCTGCGTCGAGTACGCCAAGTGATCCGTGGGCGGCCGTCGGCGGGCTTAAAACTATGGAGCTCAAGATTCTGTGCATTGGTGACGTGGTGGGTCGGCCGGGCCGGCGAATTATCGCCGAGAAGCTCAAGTCCCTGGTCAGGGACAGGCAGCTTGACTGCGTTATCGCCAACGCCGAGAATGCCGCCGGTGGTTCCGGGCTGACGCCGCAAATTTACGAGAAAATGCTCCGCTACGGCGTGAACCTGATAACCCTCGGCGACCACACCTATCGCAAAAAGGACATCGTCAGGACGCTGGAGACGGCCGACAACATCGTGCGGCCGGCCAATTTTTCCGAGCAGGCCGCCGGCAGGGGTTTCGCCGTTTACAAAACTGCCAGGGGACCGACCGTAGGTGTGATTGCGCTGATCGGCAGGTTGTTTATGAAGCCCGCCGAGAATCCCTACACCGTGGCCGACAGAATCCTGGCTCAACGGCGAAACGACGCCGACGTTTTTTTCGTCGATTTTCATGCCGAGGCCACCAGCGAGAAGGTTGCGATGGGCTATCACCTCGACGGGCGGGTGAGCTGCTGCTTCGGCACCCACACGCACGTCGCCACCGCCGACGAGCGAATCCTGCGGGGCGGCACCGCCTACATAACCGATATCGGCATGACCGGCGCGCACGACTCGGTGCTCGGCAGAGGCGCCGAAAGCGTCTTGAAATCCTTCCGCACCGGTATGCCCTTTCCCTTTGAAATTGCCACCGGCGACGTGAAGATGGATGCCATCATCGTCACCGTCGAAAGCAGCACCGGCCGGGCCGAGGCAATCGAACGCGTCAGCATCGCCGCCGACGCCGAGGACACAACGAACTACGACAGCGACGACGGCAGGCCCGATTACTTCAACAACACGTTTTAGCCCG
>CAYSBK010000019.1:0-26030 GCA_964429265.1 uncultured Pirellulales bacterium
GATAAGGCCACGTCCGCGCTGTAACCTTGGGGTCGGTTATGCGGTCATAGAATGTGTCGCTGTTCCACAGTGGGTGTTCGATCCCACCCACCACGCTACCCAACTCAAGTAGGACGGCGTTGTCCCTGTAATCATAGATCCCGTCGCCTCGGAAAGGCCCCGTCTCGCGGAGCGACTTGCTCGAAGGATTGGCCCTATAGTAGAGAATAGGTGATCCGGCTTTTACAGAGCTACCGTCGCGCATCGCCACGACCTTACGCGCAAAAACGTCACAAAGAACAAACCGCTCCGGGTTCAGAGTAACATGGGTTAGCGACCCTGTAGTGCTCTGGTACAGGCCATCGCCCGCTGTGCTAACCCCCAACCTGAACGCATTGGCCGTCGCCAGCTCAAGGTAACGGCCGCGCCTCCTCGCGAGGCTGTCAGGTGCAGCGTATACCGAGGCATCACCGTCCCAACTTGATTGCGGGTCAAACCCCATCAGATCAAGCCCCAGAAGCGCCTCACAAAGTTTCTGCGCACCGCAGTATGGTTGAAAAGCGAGTGGGTACACCGCCCCAAAAGACGGCGGGTAGTCGCCGTAATCGTTCCTGAACGTCGTAAGAGCCGCGTCGATCGACGCAAGCTGGGCCTTCTGCTTGGTCTCCTTGGCGAACCGTCGAACCATGTTCAGCGACGGAACCAGCAGTCCCAGCAGCATCGTTATTATCGCCAGAACCGTCAGAAGCTCCACCAGCGTAAAACCGCTTTTATTCTTTCTCAAAACCTGCATCTTCAAAACCCACTTTCTACAGCCCGCGGGTACATCCCACGATTTTTCGCTTTCCGAGCACTACTTCCGTATGAAGTTGAACACGTCGTCGTCGGTACCATACTCCCCGTCAAAACCCGCTGAAAGCAGGATGTATGTATCAGAATTGTATGGCTCCCCGGCACTGCTGTTCCACGTCTTATCATAAAATACCTGTGCGCTGGAGCGGTCCAACGGCGGGCGGTGCATCGTCGGCAGACCTCTGCTGTCCATCAAGTGAGCAGGACCCGATGGCGGAGGCTGTTCAAAGGGCATCCCCAGTTGAACCAGAGCATCGTTGTCGCGATAGTCATAGATGCTTTGCCCCGAGTCGGCCTCGGCCTGACTGTGACCCCTTTTCGTAGGATCAGCTCGGTAGTAAAGTACGGGCATCCCGATGCTTTCACCGGTTTGTGGATTGGTCCAGTTCTGTGTATAAACATCGCAGACAACAAGCATGTCGGGCAGAAGAGAACTGCCAACTCTCTCGGGAAAAATATCGCCCAGCCTCTTGACGTTTGCGCTCTGCGGTTTGACATATTTTCGCCTGGCACTTCTATCGACATCGCTTGCCTGGTATAAGCCGTCAGGCCATACGAACCTCGCGTCAGGATGAAAACCCTGCAAATCCTGGCCCACAAGAGCCTCCGCCAGCTTCATCGCTCCGCAATAGAGAGGACTACCTCCGCCTGCGTTGGTCGGATCTGATGGCGGATACCCGTCCCACTCGGCGTTGAACGTCTCGAGGCCAACCTCTATCGCGTGAAACTGATTCTTCTGGCTGACCCTTTTCGCAAACCGCTTGACCATATTCAACGCCGGCACCAGCAAGCCTATCAGGATGATAATCACGCTCATCACCGTAAGCAGCTCTATTATGGTAAAACCGGCCTTATCATCTCGCTTTGTCGTAACCGGCCTCATTTTCGCTCTCCGTAAAACCTGTCGTTAAAAACTCACCCGGCGTATCCTTCTTAGATACCACTGCTGCTGAGACTCGTAACCACCTGGATCATCGGCAGAAACACCGCAAGCACAATCGTCATCACGATAAGTCCCAAAACGATAATCATCACAGGCTCCAGCAGCGACATCAACGACGCCACCGTCACGTCCACCTGCTCGTCGTAGTTGTCGGCAACCTTGATAAGCATCTTGTCCAGGTCGCCCGTTTCCTCGCCGACCGCCACCATATTGGAAACTATCAGGTCCACCGTCTTCGAATGACGCAGCGGGTTGGCGAACGTGTCACCCTGCCGAATCGCGTTGTGTACGTCCCGAAGCATATTCGCGTACACCTCGTTGCCCGCAGTCTCGCGCGTCGAGTTCAGCGCATCCAGAATCGGCACACCTGCACTTATCAGCGTCCCCAGCGTCCGCGTCCATCGTGCAACCGCTATCCGAGCGCTCAGCTTGCCCATCACGGGAAGCTTCAGCTTGATTGTGTCCACTACGAGCCTGCCGGTGCGGAACTGCCGCACGATCTTCAGCAGTATGACGAACCCAAGCGGTATGCTCAGCATCACCGCCCAGCCCCACTGGTAAGCAATCCAGCTGCTCACCGCCAGCACCGTCCTGGTTAGCGGATTCAGCTCCCCCTCCACCATCTCTTTCAGAACCGTCTCGAATTTCGGTATCACCTTCCACATCAAAAGCAGAAGAATTCCGAACGCCGCACAGAGCACCACCACCGGGTACACCATCGCGCTTTTGACACGCGCTTTGAGCTTCTGCATCTTCTCCATGAAGTCCGCCACGCGCGCAAGAATCAAATCCAGCACGCCGCCGGTCTCCCCTGCCGCAACCATATTCACGAACAGCCGGTTGAATGTCCGTGGAAATCGCGCCATCGCCTCCGAAAGTGTCGACCCGCCCTCGATGTCGTCCGCAATATAGCCGATCACACGCTTGAACGTGCCCGACTTCTGCTGCTCCTGCAGGATGCGCAGCGACCGCAGGATCGGCAAACCCGCATCCTGCAGCGTCGAAAGCTGCCTGGCAAACTCCGTAACCAACTTGACCTTGACCCTGCCGCCCGCACCGCGGCGAGGCTTCGCCGCCGCCCTGGCAGGCGCCTTCTTCGGCGCACCTCGCTCACGAACCTTCGTGGGAAAATAACCCATGTTCCGGATCTTGCTGATCGCTTCCTTCTCGCTCAGCGCCTCGATCTTGTCCTTCACCTCGGCGCCCTGCGAATCCAGCGCTTCGTATTGGAAAACGGGCATCGTCGAAACCTCCGGTGAACCGCCAGGCGGTTATTTCAATTCTTTAACCTTCCGATATCGTTTCCTTGATGACCTCGTCCACCGTTGTAATCCCGTCGTATATCGCCTCAAGACCGTTCTCCCGCAACAATCGCATGCCGGCCCTCTGACCCGCAGCGCGAAGAACGCTCGTCGAGGCCTGGTTCATAATCAAATCCCGTATCTCGTCGTTGAACGTCATCACCTCGAAGATCGCGATTCTGCCTCTGTACCCCGTATTGTTGCATCTCTTGCAGCCGCGACCGTAAAAGAACTTCTTGTCCTTGACCTCGCTCGGGTCCAACCCCAGCTCACGCAATTGAACCTCCGACGGCGTATATGGCGCCTTGCAGTGCTCGCATATCTTCCGCACCAGCCTTTGAGCAATGATCCCCTCAAGCGTCGCCGTTATCAAGAAAGGCTCAACACCCAGGTCCAGAAGCCTCGCTATCGAACTCGGAGCATCGTTCGTGTGAAGCGTCGTAAGCACCAGGTGACCCGTAAGAGATGCCTGTGCCGCAATCTCCGCCGTTTCAAGGTCCCGGATTTCACCCACCAGTATCACGTCCGGGTCCTGGCGAAGTATCGACCGCAGGCACTTCGCAAAAGTCAGCCCTATCTCCGGCTTTATCTGCACCTGAATCAACCCGTCGATGTCGTACTCCACCGGGTCCTCCGTCGTTATCAGCTTCCGCTCTACGCTGTTAAGCTCGCGCATAGCCGCGTATAGCGTCGTCGTTTTGCCGCTGCCGGTCGGCCCGGTGACGATCACTATCCCGTTCGGTTTTCGTATCAGCTGCCGAACCAGCTTCAGGTCATTCGGCCGAAAACCGAGCTTCTCAAGCTCCAGGCTCACCTGGCTGCGGTCCAGAACACGAAGCACCACGCTCTCGCCGAACATCGTCGGCAATACGCTCACACGCAAATCCACGGGCTTACCCTGAACCATCAGGGAGATGCGACCGTCCTGCGGCAGCCGCCGCTCCGCAATGTCCAGGTTCGCCATAACCTTGATCCGGGAGCTTAGCGCCGCCGCAATGTGCTTCGGAGGCGGTACCATCTCGTACAGCACACCGTCCACGCGATACCGCATCTTGTACTCGTTCTCGAAAGGCTCGAAATGAATATCGGACGCCTTGTCCCGAATAGCCTGCAGCAGAACCAGGTTCAGCAGCTTCTTGATCGGGTTCGACTCCGAAAGCTCCTTCAACTCGTCCAGGTCGATACTCTCGTTTCGCCCCTCGAACTCCGCAAGAAACTGGTCACCCTGTATCTCGTTTATCAGTTGATTGATATTCTCCTCTCCAGCCGTTTCGTAATACTTCGTCAGCGCCTTCTCAAGCGCATCGGGGCTGGTAATCTTCGCCTCCACCCGAAAGCCCATCAGCGTACTCAGGTCGTCCGTCGCCCGGAAGTTGTCCGGATTGTCAAGCGCCACTGTCAGCAGGTTCCTCGCCCCGTCGTACTGCACTGGAACGATGTGGTACGTCTTCGCCATCTGGGCAGGCACCTTCTCGATTACATCTCGGGGCACCTCTACGCTGCTCAGGTCCACGTATTCCATCCCCCGTTGCGCCGCCAGCGCCAGCCGCAGGTCCTCCTCATCCACTAATCCCTGCTCCACGAAAATCTGCCCAATAGGCACCTTCGCACGCTGCTGTCTCTGTAGCCGCAGGCACTGGTGCACCTGCTCCCTCGTTGCCAGACCCATCTTGATAAGAATCCGCCCGATGGTCCGGCCCTTCAACTGCTCCACCGGTGGCAAATGCTCAACTGTCTTCAACTTCCCCATCGTACTGCCCTCAGAATCGCTCCGATCGGGAGCCTACTTTATTATACGACCTTAACCTCTTGTGTGCAAACAAATTAGGGCTGGGACACCTGGTTTTTAGGACAGCTCCAGGCGTACTCTAAGCCCGCTTCAAGCCCACAACTACAGCCCCTTGTCCTCCGGAAAGCCTGCCTCATACCCCCCACGGCCCCCAGGCAAAGCAAGGCTCTTTACCCCCGCCTCGCGTCAGGTCCGCAGGATAGGTCCTATATCTTCGGCCTCCTGCTGGTACTGCGCCCCGTGTATGCGCTTGAGCTTGGCCATAGCCTTATCCTGCAACGCACCCGGCTGCCGGGCCTTCTCCAGCATCTCCTCCAGAGTAATCTTGCCCCGGTCATATAGCTGCCACAGGTGCTCGTCCAGCAGTTGCATCCCCAGTTTCTTACCCGTCTGGATGCTCGAATCTATCCTGTACGTCTTGTTTTCCCTTATCAGATTGGCAATTGCCGGAGTAACAACCATAAACTCATACGCCGCCAATCTGCCTTTGCCCGTCGCCAGAGGGCACAGTGCCTGGCTCAGAACAGCCATAAGATTGATGCTCAACTGTGTGCGTATTTGCTCCTGCTGGTTGACCGGGAACACGTCGATGATTCGCGTAATCGTCCCTGCCGCACTGGTCGTGTGCAGCGTGCTGAAAACCAGGTGGCCCGTTTCGGCCGCCCTTATCGCCGCCTCTATCGTCTCCAGATCACGCAGCTCACCGACCAGGATGACGTCCGGGTCCTGTCGCAGCACGCGACGCAACGCCTCTGCAAAGCTCGGCACATCCACCCCAACTTCTCTCTGGTTGATGATGGACTTCTTGTGTGCATGGTAATACTCGATCGGGTCCTCGACTGTTACGATATGCCGGTCGAAGTTCTCGTTGATGTAGTTTATCATACACGCCAGAGTCGTCGTCTTGCCGCTGCCGGTAGGTCCGGTAACCAGGAATAGACCTCGCGGCCTGCGACACAAAGCCGCACAAATCTTCGGCAGCCCTATCTCCTCGAAGCTCATGATTTTCGTCGGGATAAGACGCAGAACGATGCTGATGTTGCTTCTCTGGCGAAAGATCGCCACTCGGAAACGGGCCTTGTCACCAAACGCGAACCCGAAGTCCGTCCCGCCTTCTTCCTGCAGCTCCTGCTGGTTTCGCTCGGGCGTGATACTCTTCATTAGTGACGTTGTGTCGGCCGGCTCCAGTACCTTTGTCTCCAGCGACCGCAACCTGCCGTCAATCCGCAGCACCGGAGGCCGACCCACCACCAGATGTATGTCAGACCCACCCAGGCTCACACACGCCTGCAGTAACCTGTCCATATTGATCGTTGCCATTGCTGCTAAGCCCTCAATACATCTACCCGGTCCCGCTAATCCAGTACCACCTGCTCGGTCTGCGCAATCCGGGCGACTTCCTCGCAGGTTGTGATGCCCTTGAATATCTTGATTTTGCCGTCCTCCACCAGCGGCCTCATCCCACTGGCTATTGCCGCCTTTCTCAACTCGCCCGTCGGCGCCTTGGCGAAAGCCAGCTCTCGCAGCTCATTGTTCATCTCGACCATCTCGAATATGCCGATACGTCCTCGGTAGCCCGTATCCTGGCAATGGCTGCACCCCTTGCCCTTGTAAAACGTATGTCGTTTCGCCTCCTGCTCCGATATGTTCAGCAACCGCAGGTAATGCGGATCCGGGTGTTCGTTGACCTCCTTGCACTTCTCGCATATCACCCGAACAAGCCTCTGTGCCATAATCGCCTGGATGGAACTGGCCACGAGGAACGGCTTGACCCCCATATCGACCAGACGCGTTATCGCGCTGGGAGCATCGTTCGTGTGCAACGTGCTGAACACCAAATGCCCGGTCAGCGCCGCCTGGATCGCAGTATCGGCCACCACGCCGTCACGAATCTCGCCAACCAGTATGATGTTCGGGGCCTGCCGAAGCATCGCCCGCAGAATCCTGTCAAACGTCAGGTTGATCTCCTCTTTCACCTGGCACTGGTTCATTCCGTCAAAATTGTACTCCACCGGGTCTTCAGCGGTGATGATTTTCTTATCCGGCTTGTTCAACTCCTGCAACGCCGCGTACAGCGTCGTCGTCTTGCCGCTGCCCGTCGGGCCGGTAACCAGAAATATCCCGTTCGGCCTTCTGATAATCTTCTGAAAGCGCTCGTAGTCGTCCTGCTCAAAGCCCAGCGACTGGATACCGATATTCACGGCATCGGGCCTGAGAATACGCATCACCACGCTCTCGCCGTGGTAGCCCGGCAGCGCCGAAACACGAAAATCTATGTCCTGGCCCCCTATGTTGCGCTTTATCCTGCCGTCCTGGGGCAGGCGCCTTTCCGCAATGTCCATACCCGAAAGAATCTTCAGTCGCGTAATAAGAGGCGCCTGCATATTCTTTGGTATGTTGTCTTTTTCCAGGCAGACCCCGTCAATGCGATACCGGACCCTGACCCTGTCGGCCATCGGCTCAACGTGGATATCGCTGGCCCGCATATAGTAGGCATTGTCGATTATCAGGTTCACAAGCCGGATCACGGGCCCCTCGCCGTCCCCGTCGCCGTCGACCTGAGCACGAAGCACCTCGGCCTGAAGCTCATGACCCGCCTCGGCCAGCTCCGCCGCCGTTGCGTCTATACTGTGCTTGAGCCTGTCGTCCTGCTCCTGCTGCTCGCTGTCGAGCATCGCCTCGATATACGACCGGATTCTTGATGGACTGGCCAGGTAACAATCGAGTTCCGTATTGAGCCGAAATCGGATGGCATCCATCGTATCAAGGTCCGACGGGTCGCTGATGATGAGTTTCAACCGTCCGTTGTTCATCCCGAGAGGCAGCACGTTGTGCTTCCTCAGCGTGTCCTCCGGGATCAGCTTGAGTGCGTCGGGGGGTATGGATACCTTGTCCAGGTTTACGTACTTCAGCCCGAACTGCTTCGCCAGTGCCTTCGTCAGGGTCTCCTCGTCGATCAGGCCCAGCTCCAGCAAGACCTGCCCCAACCGCCTGTTGTTCGCCTTGGCGGTCTTGATGGCGCTTATCAAGGCCCGCTTTTCGACCACGCCGGCCCTGTAAAGTATCTCGCCCAGATGTCTGCGCTTCTTAGGCATATACACTCCGGTACAGTTACACCGCAGTTCATTATACCATTTACGCCCCGTCCGGTCAATCCGGCAATTTCAGCGCTGCACGCAACATATTCAGTGCTCTCAGTGCCGCTCGAAGCCGAATTGCACCCCTCTCACCGCCCAAAACGTACCTTTTGCTCTCGCACCGGCTCGCCGAGTCCACACAAATATATACCAAACCTATAGGCTTTTGTTCGGTCGCACCGGTTGGACCGGCTATGCCGGTTATTGCGACACCAAAATCCGTTCCCGCCGCCTTTCGAGCACCGCTGGCCATCGCCTGGGCGACCTCCTCGCTGACAGCCCCGTATTCCTGCAACAGTTCCGCCGAGACGCCAAGCTGAACCTGTTTGGACCGGTTGCTGTAGGTTACCCAACCGCATTGGAAATAAGCACTCGCCCCCGGAACGTCCGTGATAAGCTTCGCCAGCAGCCCGCCGGTGCACGACTCGGCCACAGCCAGTGTCTTCTTCCGCCTGGCCAGTTCCGCACCCACCACCTCCGCCAGCGTCTGGTCGCCGCTGCCGAACACGATGTCTCCAAGTTTCGCCCGCAAAAGCTGCTCGTCGGCGAGAACCATTTCTTCGGCCTGCCGCACACTTGAACCGGCGGCGCTTATCGTAAGCGTAATCAGTCCCGCCTCAGCCGTGATGCCGATCAACGGATTCCGGTTTCTATCCATCAGCGGCCCCAGCACCTCCACGATCGCCGACTCGCCCGCACCGAAGCACCGCAGTTTCCCCACCGCCACCGCCTGTTGCCCCACCGCCGCCCTGACCCTACCCAGCACCGTCTCCTCAAACATCCGCTCCATTTCGGCGGGTACGCCCGGCAGTGCAAACAACAGCTTCCCACGATGTTCAGCAAAGACGCCACAGGCGGTACCAAGCTCGTTCCGTATCGCCTCGGTACCTGCCGGAATGCAGGCCTGAACCCTGTTGCTGTCGGGCATTGCCAGATTGCGACGCTCGAAGAACGCCTTTATCTCGTCAAGCAACTCGGCACGAAACTGCAGTTCCACGCCGAGCAGCTTCGCCAGCGCTTCGCGGGTAAGGTCATCCCCCGTCGGACCAAGCCCACCGGTCGATATGACAATGTCCGCCTGCTCCATCCCCACGCGAAACGCACGCACGATTGCCTCGACATCGTCGCCTACCGTGTACCGGCCGGCAACCGGTATCCCCAGCGCCTGCAGCTTCCCGGTAAGATAGGCGGCGTTGCTGTCGGCTCTCTGGCCGCTCAAAAGCTCTTGGCCGATACTCACCAGGCTTGCTTTTTTCATCGACTCTGGACCTGAACCATCGCCTTGACCACCCCATCCCGGTAACCGGCCACCATATCAAAAGCTTGCTGTACCTGCTCCAGCCCGAACCGGTGCGTGGCCATAAAGCCCGGCACAATGCGTCCCGTCCTTACCGCGTCTACGGCAAGCTGTGTGCACTGGTTTTGACGCCGAACGTTGACTATGGTGATTTCCTTCCTGCGGATTTTCTCGATCACGAAGCTGACCCTGTCGATTCGTGGAATCCCGATCAGCATAATCTTCCCGCCGGGTTTGAGCACATCCACCGCCTGGTCGATCGTTTCCTGCTGGCCGGCACACTCGAACGCAACGTCCACGCCATCCGGCCGGCGCTGCAGAATCTCGGCCACCACGTCTTCACTGTCAGGATTGCCGACCCACGTCGCCCCGGCTCTGGCCGCGACATTGACCCTCTCGGCGACCTTCTCGGTTACGTAAAATGACCCCGCCCGCCCCACTCTCGCGGCCAGCAAACAACTCAGACCGATGGGGCCCGCCCCAAGTATCGCAACATCCGCCCCAGCCGGCATTTGGGCCTGCCTGACCGCATATAGCGCTATCGCCAGCGGCTCGCACAGCACCGCCTCTGCAAACCCTACCGACTCATCAACCCTGAAACAGCATCGCTCAGGCATCACGATATACTCGCGCAGACACCCCTGCATCTGCCCCGGACAACCCAGAAACCGCAGGTTACTGCACGTGTTTTCCCTGCCCGCACGGCATTGTTGGCAATCGCCGCACGCTATCGCGGGCTCGACCGCCACCCGGTCACCCGCCTTGACGCCCTTGACGGCCTTGCCCACGTCCACCACCGTTGCCGCGCACTCGTGACCCAGTACGAAAGGATAACGCACCGCCTCCTCGCCGATCCGCCCCGTCTCGTAGTAGTGCACGTCCGAGCCGCAGATGCCCACCAACTCCACTTGCAGCAGCACATCATGCTCGCTGCTCAACCTCGGCTCGGGCAGGTCGATGATTTCTATTTGCCTTATACCCGTAAGTGCCGCAGCCTTCATAAGCACATCTCCAAACAATGCTGGCTTTGCGGCACATCATAACCCCCCTGCCCCCGAAATTATAGCCCCATTGAAGTTTTTTCCCCCGAATGGGCTCGCACGCCCCTCAGTGTGTCAATGCGTACATAAGAATATTGATGCCCATCTCTATGCCTTGTTGCACCCGCGTGTGGTTTCCGACCCACGCACAGTGAATATCCGTGGAACTTAGGAAAACCGCCAGCCTGTCGCCGACGAACACACCCTGCGCCGGATGATACGTGCCGTGACAATGCGGCACGCCCCCACGCCCGAAGTCGTATACGTTGTGAAACACCTCGTGGCTGACGGGAATCGGCCGCAACGCCGGCTTTCCGAAAACCTCATCCAGTATCTTGTACGAGCTTTGGTAGAAAAAGTCCCCTCGAGTTCTCACGATGCAATCGTCCATAAACAGGAAACCACCCGTATAAATGTACCGTTTAAGATTTTCCTTCTCCTGTTCGCTGAGCTCGTAGCGATACTGCGACGTCATAAAGATGAAGGGGTATTTGAGCAGCGTTTCCAGGTCCTTGAAGTCCACCACTGCGTTGAACGCGGCTTCCACTCCCCTGTGCGTCTGATTCGGCGTCAGCTTGACCCTGCATCTAACCTTGGATGCGAAAATCCGCAGGATATTCAAATCCCCCTCGGGATAAACCGTCCAGTAATCTTTGGGCCCCTCCAGCGCGTCGAACTTAACCCTCGGCATAAGCAAATCATATTGACTGAGGTCCTCTTCCGGCCCCTGCGACTGTACTTCGCTTGCGCCGGCCCCAGCGACCGCTGCCGTTGCCAGCAGGCCGCCTGCTGCGGCTCCACAGGCCTTTTTCAGGAAAACACGACGTGTCAGGCCCCGTTTGTTTCCATCCACAACAGGCACCTCCCCTCTTCGGAAAACACACAACAGCCGTTATGAAGAATTTACCTATTGCTCGCTTATAGTAGCAGGATTTCCTCCCGCTGCAACGATTTTAAGCTTTTGTACGGACTCTTTATCCCATCTTTAAGACAGCACCTGTCATTCCGAGGTAAGGCCCGGAGGATCTCATTTCCCCAGCTATAAAGAGATTCTGTGTTGCGCTTAACTCCATTCGAAATGACAGATTGTTCGAGGTTTTAGACATCGCGGCTCTTTTACGTAAGAAATATCACCCCGCAAAACAGCCCTTCTTAGTTTTCCTGCAAAGGATTCCACCCGCCTGGATGGACCCGGCCATCCACATCGACGAAACTGTACGGCCGGCCCGTTTTTTCCGCCAGGATTCTCGCGGCAAGGCTGCGGACATCGTAAAATTGGACGCGTCCTCGTTTTCCGTGAAAGCTGACCGTTGACCAGCTTTGCCTTGTCAGGCGATCAAAAACCGGTATGAGCTCCGGGTCAAATATTTCCTCAACGAATCTAAGCGAGTCTGCAGGTATCTCATAATCAACCCCCGGTTCCTCGTGTTCGGCAGCCAGATCAAGGCGACGGGTAACTTCAGCCATCCAGAGCTTTCGCGCAAGGCCCTGTAGCCTTCGCACAGCTTGAAGACCTGTCATCATCTCGGCACGGGCCCTGGATACTTGCTGGTGTTCGAACCAGGCGGACACCTCTTTAGTAACAAGCACTATGTCTGAATAATAACTTTCGCGCTGATCACCGAGTTTATGTGCCAGCCTGCTGGCCGCGGCCGCCACCTCTTTCAGTTGTTCGGCCTCGCCCGGTTCTTCTATATCAATCAGCCCACTAAGGATTCGCAACGCCCGCTCGAGCGCCTTGCTCGTGCCCATCGCCTCAAGAGTCCGTGCGAGCTCAAGTGGGTCTCTGCCTTGCTCGCTTAGCCCGGCCACAGCCTCGATCGTTTCGGCGTCGGCCAGCCACCTTGTCTGCTCGAGTGAGTCAGGCAGGGCCTTTCGAACTATCGCGGCATTGCGGTCGTAGTCTTTGCCCAACCGAGCCAGGGCCGCCACAACCCACAACCGCTCTGCCTTGCTCAAGTCATCACGCCCGGCCATCTGTTCCAGGGCCGGCAGTACCCGCGCGTCACCCACGGTACCCATCGCCTTAGCTATAGGCGTAACAGCAATCCTGTCGGCCTTTGAGGCCTCTATCAAGGCCGGTACCGGATCGTAGCCCTTGATCCTACCAAGTCCCTCGGCCGCCAACTCCACCAGCTTCGCATCCCGCGAGCTTACCAGAACACGACTCAGTACCTCGCCCGCCCGTTCGCCACCGAGCCTGGCCAGAAACTTCATCGCGTACCACGTCGCAAACCTGTCAATACCTTCTGGTGGCTGCGGCAACACCAGCAGCCTGCACAGCTCCACGGCAGCAGCAACAGGTACCTTCTCGGGCGTGGCGCCTTCTATTTCGTGCAAGACGTGGGTCTGTTGAAACTTCTCCAGTACCAGCAAATCAACAATTTCCTTGGCGGTTTCAACATCGGGCTGCGCCTTGAAAAGCGAGATCAAACCCATTCTGAAAAGGTAGTCACACCCACGACACAGGTCTCGGCCGCGCCAGCCGGCGGAAACCTCCACAGCGGCCGATCCATCAACCAACAAACCATCTATATAATCCCGGAGGACTCTGGCCGCTTCTGGTCCGCCGATTTCGCCCAGCGCTTGGACCGCCACCGATTCCCGCTGCCGGTCACCCCCCCTCCCTGGTTCCCGGAAGCACAGCGACCATTCGATCTCGTCGATTGCGCTGTCTCCCAGTCGTACCAAAGGTAGCACCCATCTTTCGTATATCTGCCGATCAGAAATCTTACTCACCCGGACCGAATACAGTATAGCCGCCGCAGGGCTGTCGAACGGTGATGCCTTTGGGTCGATTGACGCCATTGCTTTGCGGACCGCATACCAGGTTTTGTAATCCGCATACGTCCTGCTCAGAATCTCGTCGGTCTTTTGCAGCTGCTCGTAGGCCGCCTTGTCGCCGATCCGACCGAGGCACTTGGCAACGGCTTCATAGAGCCACCAGCGCTCTGCATCAACACCTCCATCTGCCTCAGCAGTTGCCAGCAGCGTCACAATTTCGGGTGGGGCCTCTGGTGACAGGGTCGCAATCGATTCGAGAGCAGCTTGCACCGAAGTCCCTGCGCAACCCTTCTTGCCTAACTGAGGCCACTGCTCAATCACGCTGCGCACAAGCGCAGGAACAACGCTGTCGTCGCCAATCCTTGCAAGACCCTCGGCAGCATAGCGGCGGACATCGCAACACGAATCACCAAGTGCCGCGACCAGCGCCGGCGTTGCCCGCTTATCCGCAAGGCGCGATAGCTGTTGCGCGGCACGAACGCGAACACACCTGACGGTATCCTTCAGCAGATCGATAAGTATCGGAACAACCTCAGGGTCTTCGATGGCGGCCAAAGCGGGTATGGCTTCCGCCCGCTGGTAGGCATTTCCTGTGTAAATGATTTCCGTAAGCTCGCTGAAACGACTCCCTGGCACCTGGAACCCGAATTCTTGAGCATAGATGTTGACGGCTGCACAAAAGCTCACCACTGCTATTATCCACAAATTGCTTGCTACGATGCGCATCTGTAATCTCCCGTTGGGCCTTTTGCCGGAACAATACGGTCCGACTGCCATTCCTTTTAACTCGAATAATCTTCGCTAACCACCCGGCTCATTCCGCAAACACTAACGATCCCTCTTGGCAAAGGCAAATACGGCAGCGCTCACGGCCTTCTTGCCGAACGCACCGACAACCACCTTAAGGCTCTCAGTTGCAAAAGCCATCGTGCCTTTCCCGAAGTAGTACCAGCTCCTCCTTACAGTTTACCACAACCTGTCCACCCATTGTCAACATACACCCTTCGGATTTTACAAAAATTTTACACAAGGGCCGCAAACCATAGCTGGGTATCTGTGTCGCCTACGTCGCATGCGGCCACATCACGTCGCGAATTATAATATCAGACCAAGGCGGCCCCTCCCGCACCGGCCCGAATGTCCAGGGCTCTGCGACGCGGCTGTTATGTTGACTGTCCGCCCCGCCTCCAATAATATCGGCGCTATGGAGCAGCCCGGCAAACCGGTAACCATACTCGGCATCGAGACCAGTTGCGACGAAACGGCCGCCGCCATCGTCGTCGACGGCCGCCACGTGAAATCCTCCGTCATCGCATCACAGACCAGCCTGCACGAAAAATACGGCGGCGTCGTACCGGAAATCGCCTCTCGCGCACACATCGAAAACATCTACCCCGTACTCGAACAGGCAATCCAGCAGGCACACGTTACCTCCGCCGACATCGATGCCGTAGCCGTGGCGAATCAGCCGGGCCTTACCATTGCGCTGGTAGTTGGCGTCACCGCCGCCAAGACGCTCAGCTTCGTCTGGCAAAAACCTCTTATCGCCGTCAATCACCTCCACGCACACCTTCAGTCGGCGATGCTGGCCGCCGACAACCTCGAGCTGCCGGCCGTGGCGCTGATCGTCTCCGGCGGACATACCAGCCTTTATCGCTGCGACTCGCCGCTGCAGTTGCAACTGCTCGGCGCCACCACCGACGACGCCGCCGGCGAGGCGTTCGACAAGGTCGCCGCCATATTGAAACTGCCATATCCCGGCGGACCCAGCATCGAAAAGGCCGCACGCCGCGGCAATCCGAACGCCATCAAGTTTCCCCGCTCAATGCTTGGACGCACCTCGCTCGACTTTTCATTCAGCGGCATAAAGACCGCCGTGCTTTATCACTGCCGCGGCCAGGATATGAAAGGCGAAAACCGCGTCGATTCGATGACCCCGCAACAGATAGCCGACATCGCGGCGTCGTTTCAGGCCGCCGTGGTCGATGTACTCGTACGAAAAACCCGTCGCGCCGCCGAAAAACTCGGCGCCCGCACCGTCCTGCTGGGAGGCGGCGTCGCCGCAAACACCGAGCTGCGAAAGCGGATGCAACAGATGTGCGACGCCGGCAGGCCCCCGCGAAAGCTGCTGGTCGCCCCGAAACCATATTGCACTGATAACGCCGTTATGGTAGCCTCTCTGGCGTATCATAAGTACAGGGCCGGGCTTTTCGCCGACCTGTCGCTGGAGCCCAGCGCCGAGCCTCAATAGAACGAACCGGCCGCTGCCAGGGCGGAACCGGCAACGCGCGGCGACGCGAAAAAGTAAAAACGACGTGGAGTTCCCGATTCAACCGCAGCAGATAACTGAACTTCTCGAGCAGGTAAAGGCCGGCACGCTAACCGTCGCCCAGGCTCTGGAGCGGCTGCGGTGCCTGCCCTACGAGGACCTCGGCTTTGCCCGCGTCGACCACCACCGACGCCTGCGCCGCGGCTTCCCGGAGGTCATCTTCTGCCCCGGCAAGACCACCGACCAGATAGTAAAGATATTTGCCAGCCTTGCCGACAAGGGCCAAAACGTCCTTGCTACCAGGGCTGAAAAACACGTCTTCGACGCACTGGCGCAAACCGGCAGATTCCCGCAGGCACGCTACGAGCCCCTCGCAAAGGCTATCGTCCTCGAACAGCAAAAAGTCCCGCAGGCCGACTCCGTTGTCCCGATTATCACCGCCGGAACCGCCGATTTGCCCGTTGCCAGCGAGGCAAGGATTACCGCCGAGCTGATGGGCCAACCGACCGAACTGCTCTGCGATGTGGGCGTTGCCGGCCTGCACAGGCTCCTCGGCCACGTCGACAAACTCCAGAACGCAAACGTCATAATCGTCGTCGCAGGTATGGAAGGAGCTCTTGCCGGCGTCGTCGCCGGACTGGTCGCCTGCCCCGTCATCGCCGTACCAACCAGCATCGGAACCGGCACAAGTTTCGGCGGCCTTTCGGCTCTTCTTACGATGCTCAACAGTTGTGCCGCCGGGGTCGTCGTAGTCAATATAGACAACGGATTCGGCGCCGGCGTTACCGCCGCACTGATAAATAGAAAGACGCAGCCGAAGAATGAAGACTGTTCGTGACGTTCCAAAACTAAAGCCCCGACCCATTGACGGCCACAAGGGAACCTTCGGCCGCGTGTGCATCGTCGCCGGCAGTGTCGGAATGAGCGGTGCCGCAGCCCTGGCAGGCCGAGCCGCGCTGAAAGCCGGCGCCGGTCTTGTCCGTGTCGCAACCCCCGCAAGCGCCCTGGGCATCGTCGCTGCTATTGACCCTTGTTACACCACTATCCCCCTGCCCGAAGACCCCGCCGGCCGAATCAGCGCAAAGGCCACCAATGCCATACTCGACGCCGCCGAAAACAACGACGTGCTCGCCTTCGGTCCCGGCGTAGGCACCAGCACCGCCCTGCGCTCGGTCACCAAGACCCTCGTCAGCCAACGTGACCTTCCCCTGGTCGTTGACGGGGACGGCCTGAACAATCTTGCTGCGATCAAAGGCTGGCCGGACGCCGTAACGGCTCATCTCGTCCTGACCCCCCATCCCGGCGAAATGAAACGCCTCTGGCAGGGTCTGTTTCGAGAACAACTCCCCACTGACCGCCGCCAACAAGCCGTGCAACTGGCCGAACGCACCGCCGCCGTTATTGTCCTCAAGGGAGCCGGCACCATCGTCACCGACGCGAACCGAATCTACGTCAATCCCACCGGCAACCCCGGAATGGCAACCGCAGGCTCCGGAGACGTCCTCACCGGTGTCATAACGGCCCTGGCAGGCCAGGGCCTCGACCTCTTCGATGCAGCCGTACTCGGCGTTTACATCCACGGTCTTGCCGGCGACATCGCGGCCGATAAACTTGGCCAAATCAGCATTACCGCCACCGACATCATCGACCACCTGCCGGCGGCGTTCAAAAAACACTTCTGACCTGCCCTTAACACACCGGCCACCCCTGCCTTACCAGACCACCTGCAGTACACGTCCCATAGTATGCCCATACAGACTCCGCCGCTGCGACCCCGCAGTTTTTCTCTCCGAGCGCCGATTTTTCTGCATTTTCCCCTGCGGTTTTTCAGCCCACCTTACCGATACAGGATTCTGTAAATAGCACGACTTGAGCATCTTTTCGACAATGCCATAGTTCAGGGATAAACAAATGAAGCCTCACGCAGACCACCACCAGCAACCCGCCTGCAAGTTCGGACCCGGCGGAGACTTCCTCTGGCTCTGGCCCGACCCCCACCAGCAGGATCACGCCGACCACCCTGCAGGCCTGGCCGGCTTTCTCACGACGCTTGCCGAGGTCATTGCCGCATCGACCGGCTTTGGCTGTGAAGCCGCTCACCCCCGCGATACCCTCGTTTATCCACGCCTGTTATCCACGCCGGCACCTCCCCGAACCCCCTCACTACCGCCGCAACCGCTCTTATTCCCCGACGCCAGTCGCACCCCAAGGCCCTGCTGGCAGCACAGCCGCCACCGTATTAAAACTTACCATCGCCCTACCGGCAGAAAATCGCCCCAACGTCAACCCGAACCCACGCTCTTCGAAACCACTGTCCCCAACACCCGAACCGCCTGACCGGATACGCCTGCCAGGCTCTGCGTGGCCGCCCTCATTCAGACGCTTTTCGAAATGGCCTTGACAGCTATCCGTCCGTCCGGCTATTCTTGTCGCGTCGTCGCGGCCCAGCAGGCTGCGGCAGCCTGCTCGCGGCTGAGCAGGACCGCAGGGCGCCGCACTGATAGCCGCGGTGTCCGACCACCAATCTGAGCTTTGGCAGGAGACTGTTATGGCGGAGACATCAAACGTACCCGACGCCGGCCCCGGCCCCCAACAGCCACTCAAACCACACCGCGGGGCCGTTGTGCTCGTACTGGGTATCCTGGGTATCGTTGTGTGCTTTATCCTCGGCATAGTCGCCTGGGTTATGGGCAAGAACGACCTCCAGGAGATGGACCGCGGCGTTATGGACCCGGCCGGCAGAGGACTCACACAGGCGGGCAAGATCTGCGGTATAGTCAGCGTCGTGATTCAACTCGTAGGCTTGTTGATCTGGCTGGTTGTGGCTGCGGTCGTAGGAGCCGGCGCCGCCATGTCACACTGATACGTCAATAGCCATGAAAATCGAAGTCGTACGCGCACCGCGCCGCCTGCCCTGGCCGCCGTGGGCCGCGATAATCGTCGGTGCCTGGTTGCTTATTGGGGGTCTCGTTGTTGCTATGACGGCGCGAGCATCCGTGGCGCCGCCCTTGTGCTGGTTCAAAGCGCTGACTGCAGTGCCCTGTCCCACTTGTGGTTTTACACGCGCCGTCGTTGCTGCGCTGAACGGCCGTTACCTCCAGGCCTGGCTTTACAACCCCCTGTTATGCTCGGTGCTGCTGCTGTTTTTTGCCGATGCAATGCTGAGGATGCTATTCGCAAGAGCAATTCAGATACGCATGGCTCGCTCCGAACGGCGCGTCGCCTGGGCAGCGGCGGTCGCGCTGTTCGGCATCAACTGGGTTTACGTCATTCTCTGTGTCGGCTGATCTCGCGGACCACCGCTGCGACGCCGCCGCCGCGTTAATGTCGCGTTTACGTCGCGTTGCCAGCGAATCTCGCTTCAACAATCGACGCGCCCGCTCCGTTCAGATCACTTCCCAGTCGTGAAGCCACTGGTACTGCTGCGGAAGTTCGGCCCACCGCCGTTCGGTCACTTCCTTAAGCCACGCCTGCTCCGCGGTGCTCGGACCAAGCCCCCGCATGTACGAAGCGCGAACCGCGTTCTCCAGTTCGTACAGCGTTGTAAGGCCCGGCACCGTCGTCGTAATCGCCTCGTTTGCAAGGATACACTGCAGCGTCAGCCGGGCCAGGTCGTGTTCGGCCTTGTCCCCCGGACCGGTTACCGGGAACCGCGTCTTGTTCCTGCAGCTACGCCGCTTGCTTTTCCCGCCAGCGCCGCTGCCATCATCCCCGCCGACCTCAACGAGACCCTGCGTATGAACCCGCGCCTCGAAAGTTTGCCGGCACTGTCTGATGTATTGGCCATATACTCGGCTCCCGTCATTTCTTCCCGTCGATCGGTGGGTTCCTGTCACCGGGCAGGGTTATAGCACAAAGCCCCCTCACTGCCAGCAATATCGGTGAGCCTTCTGCTGTCGCCCCCCTCTTTCGCAGCAGCACCGCCGACATCCGTTATACCAGATGCTCCCTGTACCAGTCGATTGCCAGCCGCAACCCCTGCTTGAAGCCGACCCTCGGTGCGTAACCAAGCAGCTTCCTGGCCCTGGTGATGTCGGCAAGCGAATGCTTTATGTCCCCCGGCCGAGGCTCGGCATAAACCGGCTCGATCCTCTTGCCCGTAAGCTCGTTGACCATCTCGATCACTTCGTTCACCGTCACCGCCTGCCCGCACGCAACGTTTACCACTTCTCCCTGCGTCTGCTTCGCCCGGGCGGCCAGCAGGTTCGCTTCCACAACGTTGTCAACGTATGTAAAGTCCCGGCTTTGCAAACCGTCCCCGAAAACCGTCGGCCGCCGCCCCGCCAGGATAGCCGTTACAAACGCCGGTATCGCCGCCGCGTATTGACTGCGCGGGTCCTGGCACGGCCCGAACACGTTGAAGTACCGAAGCGAAATCGTCTCCAGCCCGAAAACTTTGTAGAACACGGAGCAGTAATACTCCCCGGTTAGCTTGCCCACCGCATAAGGTGACAACGGCATAGGAGCCATCGTTTCGGTTTTGGGCATAGTCGGCGTATCACCATAAGCCGATGAACTCGACGCGTAAACGAATCGCTTCACGCCGGCTTTCTGTGAAGCCAGCAGAAGCGTGAACGTCGCATCGACGCAGTGCCTGTGCGTCGCCGCAGGGTCCTCCACGCTGCGCGGCACCGATGGCAGCGCCGCCTGGTGCAGCACGCAGTCCACCCCCTCCACCGCCGACCGTGCAACCTCCTCGTCGCCGATGTCCGCCTCGATAAACTCAAGCCGGTCGATTATCTCCGCCAGATTCTTCCGCTTGCCCGTCAGCAGGTTATCTACGACCCGTACGAAACACCCCTCGGAAATGAGCTTCTTGCAGATGTTCGAGCCGATGAAACCGGCTCCGCCGGTTACCAGAAATCTCTCCATAGTTAGCCCTTCACGATGGCCCGTGCCTCCGGCAGCCGTATCCACTACCCCTGAACGGGCTGGTATTGCTGGTACGTGCGGAACTGCTGGCGGAAGTAGCCTCCCTTTATGGCTCTGGCGGCGAACAACACGCACCCTGCCAGTGACGTATTTACCTGCCGCAGTTCCTCGATCGTCCGCCGGGCCGCTCCTCGCCTTGTGGTCCCGGCATTCAACACCACGACGGTACCATCAGCCATCCTCGCCAGCAGTTTCGAATCGCTCACCAGCAAAACCGGTGAACTGTCAATAATAATGTAGTCGTAGTTCTTACGCTGCTCGCTGAGCAACTGCTTCATCCGGTGACTGCCCAGAAGCTCGGTCGGATTGCCCGGCAATGGACCTGCTTCAATCAGGTCCAGCCCCTGGATTACGTTCGACCTCCGTGCCGCCTCTAACTCGCACAGCCCCGCGAGTAGCGAACTCAGCCCGTATCCGCCCTGCGATGTCCCCGGCCGCTCAAACACCTTGTGCAGGACCGGCCGCCTGAAATTCGCGTCTATAAGCAGCACCTTCTTGTTCTGCGCCACCAGCGTCGTGGCGAGGTTGCTCGCCACCGCGCTCTTGCCCTCCTCCGGCAGGCCGCTGGTAATAAGCAGTACCTTGTCGTCGTGCGACGCCGCCGAAAGGCTCAGGTTGGTCCTAAGCCGCGTATATGCCTCGCTGATAATCGAGTACGGCGCCTGCCGTACTACGTGGTACGGGTCAACGTCGTCAGCCTGGTCGTCCTCGTCCTGCGCGGGAACTACCGCAAGAACCGCAACATCCAGGTATCTGCCGACGTCTCTCGGCGTCCGCACCAGGTCGTTCACCGTCTCCAGCATAAACGCCAGACCCACGCCCAGCAGCAGTCCCAGAACCGTCCCACCCGGAAAATACAACTCCCATCGGGGCGAGCTGACGTCCAGAGGTGCCAGCGCTCTTCCCATCGACTCGACCTTACGTGTCTTCGGGTCGTCATGCATAACGCTCAGCTTTTCTATCTGCTCCTTGATGGTATTGAGCGTCTCCTGTCTCTCCTGCTTGTCCTCCAGCTTTCGAGCATACAGCCGCTGTGCGACATCCAGGTCTCTCTGCGACGCCAGCACATCGTCACGCAGCTTCTGCAGTTCCTTCAGTCTTTCCTGCAACACCACCAGCTGGTCCTGCGCGTCTCCAAGCTGGCCCTGCCTGGTCAGCTCCGCCACCTCCCGCATCCTGGCCTGCCGCTGTAGTTCTGTTTCCTGTATCTGCCGCTTCGTGTCACGAACCACCCTGTGATTCTCCCCGAACCTTGTGAGGCTTCCACGTAAAACCGACTGCAAAACCGCCAGCCGCTGGTCCAGCGCCAGCATAACCGGGTCTTCCTTTATCCGGTTCGCTATCTGCACCGGCACCGGGCCTGTCGCCAGTTCCTGGAATTCCCCAATCGCCGCCTGGACCTGTCGGATTTGCAGCAGCAACTGCTGCTCCTGAAGTTCAAGGTCGTTGAGCTGCCGGGTGACCGGATTCTCGAAGTACCGTCCGCCACTCTGCTCGAGTTCGCTCAGGCCCGTCAGTTGCGGGTAGCGCCGCGCTATGTCGTCCAGCTCTCCCTGGATACGCACCAGGTCCGCCTTGACTGAGGCCTCTCTCTGTCGGTAACTCGCCAGCCTGCTGGCCACGTCGCTCTGCTGCGTTACGCCCTGTTTCGCCAGAAACAAGTCCTGCATCTCGTTCACAATCAGGGCAGCCTCTTCTTTGCTGCCGCAGGTCATTTTCAGCGTCACGAACTCCTGGTTCCTCTCAGGGTGCGCAACGAAGTTGTCCTGCAAGTCCTCGAAGGCCTTTCTGATGCATTCATCACGGTTAATGATGTTGCCCTGCTCGTCGTACTCTGCGAACTGCCTGAACCATTTCGTCTGACGAATCTTGTCGCGGTCGAGCAGTGCCTCGAGCGTGCTCTGCTGCATTATCATCGCCGCTATGGACGCTCTGAAGTTGTACTGGATTTGCTCCTGGACCACCGGCCCGCCGATAAGCCACGGGTCACGCTCAACCGGCGACAGAACCTTCAGGTAAGCCGCGGCCGTGTACTTCGGCAGGTATCTCAGCAACAGGAACCACGCCACCCCTCCGCACACAAAACCGATCACCGTCGCCGAAATAATCAGCCATATGTGACGCCGCAGTATCAGCAACACGTCCCTGGGCGTCAAGGCTGCCGCCGCCTGCGGGGCCCGAACCACCCCCGCGGGGAATCTATTCACAACCTTCTGTGCTTGTTGCATCATTGTACTCAGCCGGTCGCAACCACTCTCCTGCCGTCAGGCACGGCGACGGCTCCTTTAATTCGAGGGCACCGCTTCGGATAACCTCGCAATAGTCGCTTCTATCAGCTTCTTCGTCGGCGCAGGTATTTGACCCTCGCCCAGCTCCAGAGCCTGCTTGCAGACATCCAGCGCCTCCGCCTTCAAACCAAGCTTTTCCTTGACCGTAGCCAGGTGGAGGTAAACCTCCGCCGGCACCGCCTTCCCGCTGTCCGCAAACTGCTGAAACGCGGATTGCAGCATCTGGTTCGCCCGGTCGTAATCGCCTCTCTTGTACAAAACGTAACCGTAGGTGTCCATGACACCGGCATTGTTTGGCACTGCCGAATATGCCTGCTCAGCGTATTTCAAAGCCTTCTCCAAATCCTCGTCATTGCGCGCCAGCAAATACGCCAGATTGTTCAAAACCATCGTATTAGTCGGCATTTTTTCAAGCAGACTTTCGTACTGTGCTATAGCGTCTTTCAAATAGTTCTTATCGGAGGTTTCATTGAAAGCACGTGTCAAAACCTCCGCCTTGCTCATCATCAGCTTCGGCAGCCGTGCATCTGTCGGGCCGACCAACCCGATGCATTTATCTATGTAGCTGACGGCCTTGTTGTACTGTGACTGCATATTCATCAGGTAAAACATCGCGAGATTAGCCGCCAGAGACTCCGGCGTCTGCTCAAGCTGTTGCCGACAACTATCAACCACCTCGTCCGCCCCCAGCAGCGAGTACGCCGTCGTCAGCACCTGCACGGCAAAGGGCTGGTCCTGCTGCGAAAAGGCTCTGTCAATCGCGGTTCGACTGTACTGTACCGCCGCTGTCCTGTCGCCGGCCGCCATTTTTGCCTCCGCCATACGGATGTAAGCAATCGGGGCAAGATACTGCTGCGAAAACTTCCCGCCGACTTCAAATACCTTGTTGAGCCTCTCGGTCTTGCCGGCCTGTGTTTGGCCCGGCGCCTTCGCCCCCGCTATCAGCGCCCGCAGGTACCCGTCAAGCGCCTTGGAAACCTGCCTCGTATTCACCCCTGCGCCGCCCGAACCCCGGCCGGAGGCTATCTTCAGAGCTGTTCCGTATGACCTGGCCGCCTCGTCATAATCGCCGCTCGAAAAAGCAAAGTCCCCGTACCGGTTATGCCAGAAAATACTGTCCGGAAAGTCCTTTAACGTCCGCTCGTAAAACGTCCGCAGCTCCCTGCTTCTGCCTGTACGAAGGTAAACCTGTTCCAGCATCCGGCGGGGGTCGATACCACCGGTGCCCTCTCCGGACGACGCGCCCGGCAGCTCCATCGCCGCCTTGAGCTCCGTAATCGCCTCCTCGGTCCTGTTCGTCCTCAGGTAAGCCCTCGCCAGGTAACACCGCGTCTCGGCGCGGTCGGACAGCGATTTGCTTTGCCTGAGGTCATCCGCGGACTGCGTGTAGTTACCAAGCAGCAAATTGACCCTGCCTCGCAACTGCCACGCAGCCGCACTGTCCTGGTCGCTCTGGAGGCTTTGATTCAACAACTCCAGGGCCTCCTTCAACCGCCCACGTCGCATCGCAACCCACGCCTCGAGAAGCAGTGCCCGCGCATCATTCTTGAACTTCTCCTTGAAACTGGCCAGCTTGCGCTCCGCCTCCTGGATAAGACCAACCTGCAGAAAACTCTGTATCTGCAGCAGGCGATTGTCGGCGCTGTCCTCTATCGACACCAGTTCCTCGGAATACCGCTGCACGCCCTGCTGGTCTCCTGTCTTTCTTGCCACAACCAACAGGCCTTTGACTACCCCGGCCTCGCTTGGATTCTCCTTGTACAGCTGCTCCAGAGTCTCTCTTGCCTTTGCAAAATTGCCTGTCTCGAAATAGTGGGCCCAAAGCAACCGCCTCTCATTCGACGCTTCCAGTAGCTGCACAGCCTTCTCCGGCTGGTCCGTGCTGCGGTAATACTGCGCCAGAGCCGCAAGCACCGTCATATTGTTCGGCTCCGCCCTGTACGCCTCCTGCAACGCCGCACCAGCGACATCCAGAAGGGCCTTCTTCTTCGCCGCATCGGTCTGCCCCAGCCCCACTTTCATTGCCATCCTGCCCAGCAGAACCGCGTTTTCCGCGCTCGGAGCCGACCGATGCAGGCTCTGCATAATCGCCAGCGCCTGCTGCGGGTCGTCGTCGCTGATGTAATCTGCATACAGCCCGAGCAGCCGCTGGTCACGCGGGTTCAGCCGAACCGCCCGCAGCAATGCCTCTTTCGTCTCGGTTATCTGCTCGGAGGTGACGCTCCTGCCCAGCTTCCTGTTTCGGCGGTACAACACCGTCGCCAGCGCCCGCGCAATCGTCCCGTCCAACGGGTTCAGGGACGCTGCCTGCCGCGCATCTTCTATTGCCGCATTGTCATTGCCCAATGCAGAGTTGATCCGGCTCCTGAGAAGGTAACCCTGAGAGAAAATGGGCCTGGTTTGAATGCACTGGTTGATGCTTTCAAGCGCCTCGTCGTATTGGCCTTTCGCCGCTGCAAGCCTCGCCTCGAAAAACTTCCCCTCGCATCGGTCGAGGTTTTCACTCTTCGCAGCCTCCACAAGCCGCTCGGCCGCGTCCCACTGTTGCCTTGCCAGCGCTATCTCGAAAAGGTATCCCGCCGCTATGCCGCGCTGGTCCCTTTCGCCAGAATCAACAATACGCTGGCCGGCCCCGCCCGACCCCGCTGCGTCAAAGACCTTCCGGAATTGTTCCGCCGCTTTATCCAGTTCATTGTACCTGTAATAATACTGCCCAAGGCTCAATGCCCGCCTGACAGGCTCCGAAATGCCGCTGATAACCTCAAACTCCAGTTGTTTGCGCCTCTCCGCCGAAACACGGTCCGGCTCGGCTTCCGAAAGCAGCTTCGCATAAAACTGAAGCTCCGCACTGTCGCCGAAATGCTCCAGGTATCTCTGCACCAGCGCCCTGGCCCGCTCGATACGGCCGTCGGCCACACACTGGTTACACGCCGAAATAACCTCTTCGACCGAAACCGAGTTCGGGTCAACAGCCAGCAGCTTCTCCATCAACTCGACCTGCTCCAGCCTGTACTTGTGCAGTTCCGCCTCCAGAAGCTCTGCCGAGCCGACCGAACCCTCTTCCGCCCCGCCCTGTGGCCCCGTTTCTTCCGGCACCAGCGGCTGTTCCTGCGAAGACCGTTGCTTACCCAGGGCGCCCCGATAGTATCTTATCCTCGCACCGGCAAGACCCAGCTTCAACCTCAACGTGTTCGGGTCATCCGCCGACCTGGCGGCAATCTCTTGCTCGGCCTGCTCGAACTGCCCCGCCCCAATATGCGCGTAGGTCCGCAGCATCCTGCTTCTGTCGTTCGGACCGTATTTTCTCTCAAAGAAATCTATCACCCCGGCCGCGTTGCTGTATGAACGCAGTCGCAGCAGCACCTGGGCGTAATCAAGAATCGCATCCGGCTTCCGCTCGTCAATACCCGCAATACGCT
>CAYSBK010000020.1:0-25884 GCA_964429265.1 uncultured Pirellulales bacterium
ACACCGGGCGGTACGTCCAGGCAGCGAAGGCCGTGCTCGTCGGCGATTTTGCGAAGCGTGCCATCGTGGGGGTCGGTTGTGGCGACGACGCGTTCGCGTAAACCATTGTCGCCGAGCCGTTTGAGCAGACGCTCGCGGATAATAAGAAACTGGGCGGCCGTTTCGGCGGTTCGGCCGGATTTGCTGATGACATTGAATATGGTTCGTCCAAGTTTGTCTTCGATCCAGTCCAGGAACGACGCCAGTTGCGGCGGGTCGATATTGTCGAAGACAAAAAGACGCGGCCCGGTACGCTGGCGGTCATCGATATTGTACATATAAGGATTAAGGGCCGTCTGCAGCGCGATGTTGCCCAGTGCCGAGCCGCCTATCCCCAGCACGACCAGGTTGTCGCAACGGTCCTTCAGCTCGGCGGTGAGCTTTTTTACCTGTTCGCAGGCGTGCTGGTGATACGGGAGGTCCCGGTAGGGTGTTTCGCCGGCTTTGCGTTGCTGATTGAGTCGGCGAACCAACGGTGACGTCTTTTCGGCCAGCACCTGGAGGCCGTCACCCGTGATGCCGTGTTCGCGGCCTATTATTTCTGATGTGACGTTCTTGTAATAAAAGCTGACCTGCCCTTTGCTCACAGTTGTCCCGTTTTGCTGAAAGAAACTATACGGCTTCGTTGACCATCTCTATCTGTTTGAAGCGGCAGAAGGTCCGCATCTGCGCCGTGACGTCACCGTAGCAGGTGACGCGGTGCAGGCCGTGCGCCCAGTTGCGCCACAGCTTGCGGACGTCGCCGTCCACCTCGACCGTTATCTTCGTTCGACAGCCGCGGTCATCGGAAAGTGAAACGGGCGTGTCGATTATCCGGCCCGTGAAGTACAGCATAAGGTCGGTGCCGATTAACCTTGCCTGGGTAACCTTCTGGCCGATTCGCATCCGGACCTGTGGGACGACACCTTCTCGTCGCTCCATAATGCTGCGGAGCTTGTAAGGTGCGGCGGGGCCGTTGGGGCCGTCCATTTTGGTTGTGCCGAGGCAGTGGGCCAGGATGACGCTGTTTCTTGACTCGTCTATTGTCGGGTCGCTGATGAAGCCCGGCCTTCCGCACAAGCCCTGAAAGACGATATGGGTCATTGCGGACCACAGATCGGACTCGCAAATGCCGCCCAGTCCCATATCATTCAGGCGCGTAAAGCCGATGCAGGGATATGCGTATTTCCGGCAGAGCGGCTCGAACATAGTGCCGTAGCAATCGACCGTCATAACGGTGGCCTTGTCCTCGTCGAGCAACTTCTCGAACGCAAGGGCGAGCCTGCAGGAGTCGACCACCTCCTGGTACGAAGGTTCAACCACCTTTTGCGCACGTTTGATCCAGCGCTTGGCCTCGGCTTCGGCCGCTTTTTCGCTGACCGCCCGATAGGCATCGAGCACGCGTTCCAGGGCGAGGCGCTCGATTTGGGTGCCGAACTTTTCCCTAACACCACGGATATAGTCGGCCGGCATCCGAGAATCACTGGTGGTCAGGTCCAGAATCTTGGCCTGCTTGAGGTGATGGATGGCACGGAGAGGGCTGACCGCAGCGGCGAGCTGGTCGTAATCGCTGGTGAGGATACAATCCATCTTCGCGCCGATGGGCTGATTCATCAACTTGCCAAAATGAGTCCACCCGTGCCCAGAATAAGGCACCGCAAAGACCATCGTGTAATTGCCGACCTGCAGAATGCTTTCCAGGACGCCGGAGGTGCTCGTTGTAAGATGAATCACGAGCACGCCATCGGCGCTTTTAAGCGTCCCTTCCACCGACCTGACATCACCGGGGCTGGCGACCAGCTTTTCAAGCACAAACTCGACGTCGGCGAAATGCTCTTTCAGCCTGGCAAACTGCGAGCGATAGAACTTCATCTCCTTTTCGAGGTCGAGATTGGGCTTGGGCCAGTAGGGGTTATTCGGCTGTCCCATAAATAATAATGCAATTTTGACTTTCGTACCACGGCAACCCGGGCTTATGAGTTTAGCCTTTGGGCCGGCGGCGGCAAACACGGCTGTGTTGCGTGCCGCGGTCAGGTACCCAGCGGCGCCGGCTGCAGTGACCTGGAGGAAACGGCGACGGTTAAGGAACGGTTCCATCGTTACCTCCCAAATTAACCTTGTTGGCAAGTCGGCCACCCCTTCACCGCGACAGTACGCGGGCAGGGCCGCTCAGAATCTACCACAACCCTCGCCAAACCGCAAGCACTGACTGCGATTGCCGCCGGTGGTGCCGGCACATATGCAACGGATGGAGTTAGCTCTCGGCCTTACAGTGCTGAAAGCCCGGCGTACTTCAGCATCAGCGCCTTGGTCTGGCCGGACTTGAACCTTACAACGGCGATGCTGTCGGCACCCATATCTATGAATTGTGTGACCGTGCCGACGCCGAAGGACCTGTGGCGGACTGCCTGGCCCGGGCGAAGCATCGTCGGCGCTTCGCCATCGTCGGGATCGAAAGATTCCCGGTCGCCGGTGCAATCATCCAACTTTTCTTCGAAATCGGGGCCCAGCTCGTAGAGGAACTGGGACGGTATGCAACGCATCAATTGCCCCCTGAAGTTGCGATACCGCACGTAGCTGAGGAACAGGCCTGTCTTGGCCCGCGTCAGGCCTACGAACAGGAGCCTTCGTTCTTCCTCGAGGTCTTCCTGGTCTTCCGTGCTTCTTTCGTGGGGCAGTACGCCGTCTTCGAGGCCGATGACGAAGACGTTTTCGAACTCCAGGCCCTTGGCTGTATGCAGGGTCATCAAGGCGACCCTGTCGGAGCTATCGTCATAGGCGTCGGCGTCGCTGAACAGGGCGATCTGCTGGAGGTAATCCGCCAGCGAGGGTTCCTGGGCCTGTTCATCGTACATTGCCGCTCCGGCCAGCAGTTCGTTGACATTTTCGACGGCGTCCCTGTCGGCGGCATCGCCGGTTTCAAGGGCCTGCTTCAGTCCCGACTTCACGAATACCTGCTCGGCGAGAACCGCCACCTTCGATGAATCGACGTCGGCCCTGAAGCTTTCGAGCATTTCGACGAACACGGTGACCTTGGCCCTGGCGGCGGTACCGAGGCTTTCGATGCGTCCGGCGTCTTTGAGTGCGGCGTAAAGACCAACTTTCCTCGAGATGGCGTAGCTGCGGAGTCGCTCGATAGTGGTCTTGCCGATGCCGCGGGCCGGGGTGTTGATTATCCGCAGAAGCGCTACCTCGTCGTCGGGGTTTACCAGCACCCTGAGGTATGCCAGAAGGTCCCGAATCTCCTTGCGCCTGTAGAACTCGACGCCGCGGACCACCTGGTAGGGGATCTTCCTGCGTATGAAGGTTTCCTCGAGCGTCCTGCTCATAGCGTTGATGCGGTAAAAAACGGCTATGTCGCGCAGGCTGGCGCCGCTTTTCTTGAGGCGTTTTATCTGCCGGGCTATGGCCTCGGCCTGTTCGCGGTCGTCCTCGTAAAGGTTCAACACGACGTCTTTGCCGGCGGGTTTCGTGGCGACGAGTTTCTTTTCCTTGCGATACTCATTGCAGGCGATGAGGTTGTCGGCTATGCACAGGATGTTGGGGGTACTGCGGAAGTTTTCTTCGAGCTTGACGACCGTGGCGTCGGGCCAGTCTTTTTCGAACGCAAGGATGTTGCCGATGTCGGCACCCCGCCAGCGATAAATGGATTGGTCGGGGTCTCCGGTTACGCAAATGTTGCCGTGGCCCGCGGCAAGTGCCTTGGCGATGCGGTACTGGGCGTGGTTGGTGTCCTGGTATTCGTCCACGAGCAGGAACCTGAAAAAATCGTTCAGCTCCGAGCGAACGGCGTCGTTGCGTTCCAGCAGAAACGCGGTCTCCAGCAGCAGGTCGTCGAAGTCCAGGGCGTTCGCCTCTGCCAGTATCTGCTGGTAGCGTTTGTAAACCCGTGCGAGGGTCTTGCCGAAGAAATCGTCGGCCTCGGCCGCGAAGCTGTTGCAGTCCATCAGCTTGTTCTTGAGCGCCGAAATTGCCTCGAGCATTCTGGCCGGGCTGAAGTTCTTGGTATCCAGGCCGCAGTCCTTGACGGCTCGCTTGATACAGCGGGCCTGGTCGTTTTCATCGTAGATGCTGAAGTTCGGACGAATCGCGGCGGTCGTATCGCAGCAGTATCGCGGCAGCTCGGGACCAAGCCTGGCATAGCGGCGAAGGATTCTGACACACAGCGAGTGGAACGTGCTGATGTGCGCCCCGGCCGAAGCGCCCAGCGCCAGCGCTCGTTGCCGCATCTCGTCGGCGGCCTTGTTGGTGAAGGTTATGGCGCAGATGTTGCCCGGCCTGACACCCTTGTCGACCAGCGCGGCGATGCGGAACGTGATCACGCGGGTCTTGCCGCTGCCCGGGCCGGCCAGAACCAGCAAAGGTCCCTCGGTGTGGAAGACCGCCGTTCGCTGGGCAGGCGTCAACTGCTCGTATCGCCGGTGCATAATAGAAAAATGGGCCTATTTTCTCATTTGTTCAAGCTGTTTTCTCAATTGCTCTTCCTGCTGCCGCAGCTTTTCGTACAGGTCGGGCCTTTCGAGCTTTATCCGTCCCAGAAGCGCTCGCTGCAATTCCGGCGGAAACTGCCGGTCCTGCAGGAAATCCTGCAGCGCAACGTAGCGCAGCTTCGACAACGGCGGCACGTCTATGCGTTCGCTTTCGCTGAACTCTTTATGATAATATTCGTAGATTTCCCTTGCCAGTTTCTCCCTGCCGAAGGCATCGTCGTCCTGGCGCATAGCATAATAAAAGTAGCTTTCTCTAAGCAGCATAACAAGAAGCTCGCGGACGTTGAATATATGCAGCGTCTTGAGCTCTTCGAGAAAGCGATTCTTGACAAACTGTTCCAGCGGCACCTCGAAGTCCTTGGATGGGTACAACGTTCGCAACTGCCGGTAGATTTTCCTGGCTTGCTTGACGTGTCCGGCCTGGTAGAACGACAGAATCGCATTCTTGAGCATGTTGCGGTGGCCGATCTGGTGGGAGGCGAGCTCCTTCGAGTTGGGGTCAACGTATTTTTCTATGACCTTAAGTATGTGCCGGTTGTACGGCTCAAACATTCGCAGGTCGGGCCTGAGGTAAATCGTTTGCCTGGGAGGGACGGGTTCCTGTCCCGGCTGTGAGGGGGCTTTCGCAGGGGCGGTGTATATGAATATCTTGCCGGCGCGGAACAGGTCCTGGAGGCTGTGATAAAGCATTCGGTCGGTGTTTATTTCCGCGGCGGAGTATTCTTCCTCCCTGCCCTTTGCCACGCCGGTTTTGCCTGCCGTTCGCAGCCCCTTCAGGGCCCAGTAGATCGAATGGCTGCAGGGGTGGCGCCAGTCCAGCGGCAGATGCGCGTTCGGGTCGCGCCAGTCAACAGGCCCGTAGGTGTGATTAATCTCCTGCATCAAGACGGGGTCGAGCTTCCAGACGTTGCGAAGCTGATAGGCCTTGGCGAATGTGTCGAACTTGTCGAGTGTTTCGGTGCCGCGATACTGGTCGATGACCTCGAACGCTTCGTCTGCGAAACGGCGTGGGTTTTCGCGCAGCGAAAGGTAATTGCTAACCAGGTTGTCCATATCCTCGAAGCGGCTGTCGGCCTTCCCGAGCTTCGCTACCAACGCGGCGACCTTGGCATCGGCCATAATCTCCTGAAGGGTCCGCGGGGCCTTTGCGAGCTTTTCGAAGTGCTCGTCGGTCGGCGGACTGACCAGAGGCTCCATCGCCAGTGCCAGCTGCAGTTTGTAGTACCGGTGCGCCTCGTCCGAAACGCCGCCGATCTTGTGCTGAAAAATCATCGCCAGTTCGCGGTAGAGCACCATACTCTTGGGGTTTATCTGCAGGCCCCTGTCCCGCAGCAACTCGTAGCCGTTCTTTACCCAGCGCCACCTTTCGGCCGGTCGGCTGGAAGGAATCGCCGCCGAAATGTTGTATGCCATATTCCAGGCGTGAAAGGCCCAGACCTCGGCAAACCTGGGTTGCAGGGCGGTGATCCATTCGGCCAATTGCTTGGCGTCGAAGAATTGACCTTCTTCCTTGAGAGTCTCGGCCCGCATCCAGAGGATGTCAACCAGCAACCCGCGGAACGCACCCATAGCCGCGGTGGTGATCGCAAGTTTCGGGGGGATGTTTTCGAGCGGCTCATTTACGACAAGGTGCAGGGCCTTTCGCTGATTGTTGATGTGGTCCAGGTGCAGCCCGCCGGCCGTAATCAGCACGGCCGCAAGGATGATGCTTACAGCTATGATTATCGTATCGCGCAAACGTACCGACACGTCACACCGTAACTTTCGCTACTTCCCGGTAGCCGAAAATCAACACCGAAAACGCCAGCAGCAATAGGGCTTTTATGCCGAGCATAATGCCGGCCGTCCGCGCCACCGCCTGCCAGCTCAGCAGACGCCCCGCAATCATACACCCGGCCACGTCATACCGGTCGAACCGGGGCAGCGCCAGCATTATGGGTTTGAAACTATACGAATATATTGCTCCGACGTTGTCGCTGAGATAGTTGAAGGAGTCAAGAATGAAGCCGCTGAAGTTCGCCGTGAAAAACACCACCACACACAGCAGCAGCGCCACCGGAAAAGACAGGAAAGACCCGGCCAGCAGCCCCAGAACCGCCAGGAACACCAGCCTGAAAAAAATCAACAGCACCGCGCGAAGGTAATTGGCGGTAAAGGAATCGGCCTTGTAGAGTATCTCCAGCCCATCGTCGAGGCCGAAGATTATCGTCGTGTTATTCAGGGGTACGTTCCGGAACGCCACGGCCAGGTATCCATCGTCGGCGACGACATCACTGCTGAACTCCACCTCGTGGGCGGTGCGGATGAGGTCCCTGCCTCGATACTCACGAATCGGGGTCCTTACCGGCAAGCCGTAGTTGATCTGGCGCAGGTCGCCGACCCGCCACCAGCCGTAAACCTTGAAATCCGGCGGGTTGACCGAGACGTCGTACTTGAACCGCAGATAGAGATTCTGGTTCGGCTCGGCGGGCCTGACGTTTTCGAACTCCCAGGTCAGCTCCTGCCCGGGGGCGGCACTGCGGGCCTGGAGCTGGTGTTGCTTTGTAAGCTGCTCGATGATCTTTTTTTCGGACGCCCCCTGGAACAACTCGTCGAGCCGACCGCTTTGTTTGAGCCTTTCATAAGCCTCGCGCACCTGCTCGGTTACGTCGGCCTGCAGGGGTTTCAGGCTGGCCCTGGCCGTGAAGAACTCATCATTGAGCGATTGTTTTTGCTCGGCTGAGACCCCGCAAAGCGCCGGGGTATAGACGACGATGGCATAGATAACCGCCGCGAATATCGACAGCAGCAAGGCATCGAGCAGTATCACCCCCAGCAGCTTGCCGGCCAGCAGTTGCACCCTGCGAACCGGTTTTGTCAGGACCGTGTAGATTTGCTTCTGCCGGATGTCGCTTGTGAGGGTGTAAACCGAGACAGCGACGGTCAGCAGGCACAACAAAAGGCTCGTCAGCGAAAGCCCATAGCTTACAAATGTCTGCAACCTGCCCTTGACCGTGCCGTCGCCGGTCGCGGAAAAACCGAGCACCGGCAGCAGCACCGCCAGCAGCACAATAAACACGACCGCCACCCTGATACGAATGGCCTGCTTGAGCGTATTGACCGCTATGGCCCAGATGCTATGCATCCCTGTGCTCTCCGTGCTGCGGAGAAGGCTTGTCTTCATCGGCCGTGCCCGGCTCTGGGCCGGTCAATTCCTCGAGGATGTCGCGTTGCCGGTCCTGCTGTCCTGTCTTATCCGGCTGGGCCGAGCGTCGGTTGTCCTCGACGGGCGTGGTCTCGGCCGGGGGCGACGTCTGGGTGAGGTCTTCGAGCAGCCCGGCGTCGGCCTGGTCGGCCTCAGCCACGGGGCCGGGCTGTGTTGCCGCGGCAGCTTCCGGCTCGACTTCATCAGCCGCGTCGGCTCGACCGGGCGAGACCGGTTCGGCCACGAGTTTATCGAGTATGCTTTCGGTCGTTTGGCCGCTCTTGAGGAATTCGCTTATCCGGCCCGTACTTACGACTCCGGCGGTAAGCGGCACCGTCTCTTCGGCTTCGGTGATGGTCTTGATGAAGAAGTTCTCGAGTTTCTCCATCGGTGCGGTCACTTCGAGAGAAGCTTGTTCGCTTTCTGCGATTTGTCTGATTCGCTCGATGGCCGAGTCGCTGAGGCGATCGGTGATAATCTGCATCTTTCCTGTCTGCGTGAGCAGCTCACGGACCTGCCCGGCGGTTTGAATCTTGCCGCCGTACATAATTGCGATACGGTCGCAGACGTCTTCGACATCTGCCAGGAGATGGCTGCACAGCAGGACGGTTTTGCCGCGTCTGGCAAGCTCCAGAATGAGGTCCTTTATCTGCCTGGTTCCGATGGGGTCGAGCCCGGTGGTGGGCTCATCCAGAATCAGCAACTCCGGGTCGTTGATGAGCGCCTGGGCCAGGCCTATCCGCCGTGCCATACCCTTCGAGAAGGTCCCCACCGGGCGATTGCCCACGGCATTCAGGCCTACCATATCAAGCAGCGCCTCGATCCTTCTCCTGCGGACCCTGCCGGGCAGCCCAAACAGCCGGCCGTAAAAATCGAGTGTTTCCCTGGCTGTAAGGTACCTGTATAGATATGACTCTTCGGGCATAAAGCCGAGGCGGGCGCTGATCTTGGGGTCGGTACTGTCGCCGCCGAGTACAACGGCTCGTCCCCGCGTGGGGTGCAGCAGTCCCAACAGCATCTTCAGGGTGGTGGTCTTACCGGAGCCGTTGGGACCCAGCAGGCCGAACACCTCGTTGTACAGCACCTGCAGGTTCAGGTCGGTTACCGCACGGACCTTTGCCCTTCCCCAAAGGTCGGCAAAAACCTTGGTCAGCCCGAATGTTTGAATCGCATAATCCATATCACTTCACTCACAAATCCCAACCGCCCGGCAGGCGGGTTTCAGGATGTCAGGGGTGGCTCTTGTGCTCAAGCTCCTCGCCGGAGCGGACCAGGCGGGCACTGTTGAACACAACGATCAGCGAGCCAAGGAAATGCAGGAACGCCGCGTAAACGGCCGGCAGCCACCCTATGGCCGCCGCCGCAACACCAAGTACGATGAAAATGATGCCGATTGTCAGGTTCGCGGCGATGATACTGCGCGTCCTGCGGGACAACCTGACCAGGAACGCCAGGCGGTTCAAATCGTCGCTCATAAGGGCGATCGATGCAGAATTGATGGCGACGTCGCTTCCAGCGGCTCCCATGGCGATCCCGAGGTCGCCGGCCGCCAGCGCCGGCGCATCGTTGATGCCGTCACCGACGACGGCAACCGTGTGTCCGTCCTTCTTGAGCTGTTCCACGATGGCCAGCTTGTCCTGAGGCAGGCAATGGGCCTTGTAATCGGTGCAACCCAGCTCGGCCGCAACACGGTTTGCGACCTCGTCGCGGTCACCCGTGAGCATCGTGGTCCGCTTGATTCCGACCTTACGGAGCTGTTCAAATGCCTGCCGTGCCTCCGGGCGCGTCTTATCCTGCAGGCCGATCCACCCTATGCACTTCGAATCCTTCGCGACGTAAAGCGTGCTGAAACCCTGCGTCTCCGCCAGTGCCGGATTGGGGACGTTGCCTGTATCTATGCCGTTTTCCTTGAGGAACGTGTCGCGTCCGACGATAACGGTGGCCGAATCCACCTTCGCGATAACGCCCTTGCCGGGTATCTCCTTGAAATCTTCGGCGCCGGCGGGGGTGAGCTTGGCTTGCTTGGCGAGGTTCTGAATCGCCCTGGCGGCAGGGTGTTTGCTCATATATTCCGCTGCCGCCGCAGTGGCCAATAGTTCCGCCGGTTCCACACCTTCGGCCGGGGTCAGCTTCGTCACATACAGCCGACCGGTCGTCACCGTGCCGGTCTTGTCGAACACCAACGCCGTTATCTTGCCGGCAATCTCCAGGTCGGCCACGTTCTTTATCAACACGCCCAGCCTGGCCGAGGCCGAAAGGGCTGCAACCATCGCCGTGGGAGTTGCAAGTATCAAGGCACAAGGACAGGAAATCACCAGGATGGTTATGGCCCGGTTTATATCGCTGGTGAAAAACAACACGATGCCCGCAATCATCAGGATGGTGGGCGTGTACCACCTGACATAGCGGTCGATTATCCGCATAATGGGGATTTTGGTCTGTTCGGCCTGCATAATCAGCGACTGGACCTTGCCGAGGGTGGTGTCCTTGCCGGCCTTGGTGACCCTGATGTCGAGCACGCCGGTCAGGTTGCTTGTGCCGGCGAAAACCTGCATACCGGGCACCTTGTCAACGGGCAGCGACTCGCCGGTTATCGTGGCCTCGTTTACCGAGCTGGTGCCGCGGATGACTTCCCCATCGGCGGGTATGTTGTCACCGGGCCGTACCCGGACCACGTCGCCGGCGGCGAGACTGCTGACCTGGACCTGCTTTTCCCGGCCGGCGGCATCGAGAAGATTCGCCTTTGTGGGGGTCAGCTTGATGAGCGATTCAATTGACGCCCTGGCGCCGAGCGCGGTGCGGCTTTCGATAAGCTCGCTGAGCAGCATAAAGAAGGCAATTACGCCGGCGGCCGCATACTTGCCCGTTGTAAAGGCCGCAAGTATCGCAAGGGCGACCAGCTCGTCCATATGCATTTCTTTCTTGAGCAGGCTCTTGACCGCGTGCCACACGATCGGCGCACCCAGAAGTATCGCCGCTGCCATTGCCAGGAATTGTCCCTGGTCGCTGGCCCGGCCGTAGAAAAATCGAGCGACACTGCTGTTTATCAGCAACACTCCGCCGGCCAGCGTCGCAAGCAGGGCGACACTTACGCGAAGCTGCTGGCCGTGCGTGTATCCCCGGCTTATGTCTTCTTTGAAATGTAGATGCTCGTGAGCCATTGTCACATAGTCCACACTACTGCTGGTTTTGCGGCGTCTTCTCCTTCGGTTTCAGCGTCGGGTCCCGGTTCAGCAGAATCCTGATTTCGCGGGCTGCGGCGGCTTCGGCCTGCTGAATCACAAATTTCTCATCCGCATTTTCCATAATCTTCTGCATAGCATCGACGTATATCCGCTGCAGCACCAGTTGCGGTCGCTTCCGGTACTCCGGCAGGACCTCCTGCAGGTACCGTGCATTGGCCTTGGCCTGTTCGACGACCTCGGTGCGATAGGCACGTGCCTGGGCGATTTTTTCCCGGGCGGCTCCGGCTACCTGCGACCACAATTGCTCCAGTGTGCCCGGTTCGGGCGGGGTATTCTTGATCGCCGCCAGAAGCTCTTCAGCCACCGGCCCGGCGGCCTCGTTGAGGGTCTGCTCGGCATATGTGCGGGCCTCACTTATGATTTTATCGCTGGCCTGGCGTGCCCGAATGACTGCTTCAAAAGCGGCGTTGACCTGTCGCGGCCAGGTACTCTGTGTCAACTGCATCGATTCTATCACTATGCCGCTGTCCATCTCGTCCAGTCGCTTCTGAACACGGCGCCTTACGTCGCTGGTAACCCTGGCAACCTGCTCGAACTTCACCTGGTCGATGGTATAGTGCACAAGGGTGCTGACCACCGCATCCTCAACGACCCTGGTCAGCATCGGTTCGACGCTGTCGGCCGCGAGGTCACCGTACTGCTGGCCGGGGCGAGGCTCTTGAACGTACACGTTCCTGAAGAACGCCTCGGCGTCGCTGATCCTGTATGTCAGCGCCCACCTGGTGTGAACGATGCCGTAGTCGCTTCCGTCCTCGTTCGGGCCGCTTTCATTTGTGTCGCTTTCGTTTGCGTCACTTTCACCTGCGTTTATTGCGGCAGGGCCCCGGCGCGGCCCTCTCGTGAGGCAATAACCATCGACGGTCGGCCTTAACGGCTGGCCCGGCCGGACGGGATTTTCCTTGCCGCTTATGATCTCCTCCTCCGTGAGAAAATACCAGAAGCTGTTGACCGCCAGGTTCACCTTCCGGCCCACTGGTATCTTGATTACCCTGTCGATCGGGTAAGGCAGCACCCAGTGCGGGCCGGGTCCGAGGGTGGCCCTGCGCTCGGTGCCGAATCGCTGGATACGGCCGAATCGCAACACCAGCGCTTCCTCGTCCGGACCCACCGTCCTGAACCCGGACGCAAGGAAAATCACCACCAGCACGACCATTATCACCTTGAGGATTGCAAAGCTCAGCCGCAGCGCCTCAGACAGCGACCTGGTGGCCACGTCACCTTCAGGGGCAAGGTCGTCGCGGCCGCCGGTGCCGTTCAGCCGGTCGTTTTGTTCGGTTTCTGAAGCCATAAGCACACAAGCTCGGTATGGAACCTACTGTTTCGGCTTAATGTCCGGCATCTTCTTCAGCAGGCTGAAAGGTTCAATATCCGTCGGTACGACGAACGTCGTCCTGGCCTGCAGGATTTTTTCGAGAGCTTCTATATCACGCAAAAACATCGCGAACTCCGGGTCCGCTTTGAGCATCTCATAATACTTGGCGGCCTCGGCGTCTCCCTGTGCGCGGATGGCCTCGGCACGAGCCTGGGCCGACGCCAACAGCTCGGTCTTCTTTGCATCGGCGTCGGCCCTTATGCGGGCGGCAATTGCTTCGCCCTCGGCAAGCCGTTTCTTCGTCTCACTGTCGCGCTCGGCTCGCATCCGCTCGAATACGTCCTTGCTGACGTCCTCGCTTATCTTGAGCTGTTTTATGCCGAGGGTTTCTATCGCGACGCCGTAGCCGGCGGCCTCAACGGCCTCACGCAGGCTCTGTGTCATCTCCTGTTCTATTTCCTCGAACCTTATCTTCGAAGGGTCGCTGTTGACAAATTCCGAAAACCAGTGCAGCCCGATGACCCGGTTTTGCGTGTCGTTGATCTGGCTGCGCAGCTTCTTCTCGGCTTCTTCGATGCTGCCGCCCGGGTTGGCGTTGTAAAACTGCAAAGGCTCGGCGATCCGCCAGACCACGTAGGTATTGACGATTATCGGCACGGCGCCCTTTGTCGTCGTCTCGCCGAGTTCGGCCTCGAGCACGCGCATACGCGAATCGAACTTGTGGACCCTCTCGATGGGTGCGGGCAGCTTGAACTTCAGCCCCGGCTCGGTGATCTCACGCACGGGCTTGCCGAAACGCATCACCAGGGCCGACTCGGTCTCGCGGACCTGGAACGAAACAAGGTATATCGCCAGAACCGCAACCAGCAGGACAATAAATGTGAATGTGGCTATATTTTTCATTTTTCCTTGCTCTCCTGAATCGCCCCGCCCGATAAATCATACAGGCTTGGAGTCAATTTCTCCTGAAGGTCCACGATGGTGACCTCGGTGTCGTTCTGGTCGACTACCACAACAAACTTTCGAGCATCGGCCAGGCCTTTTTCCAGCCCGGACGCTCGCAGATGGTGTTTGTAGATTCGCCCAGCAGCCTGGTAGGCCCTGACCTGGCCGGCAAAACGCATCCCCGCCGCGCGCGATAGCGTCGCCTTTTGATGAGCGTAGCTCTGGGCGCTTCGCAGTTGCGAAAAGATGTCGCCCTGTGCGTCGGCAAACGCGCGGTCCAGTTCCGCCGCGAGCCTGCTGAGCGATTCACTGTCTTGGTGCTCCTTGGCCCGGTGATAAGCGGCCGCAAGGGCATAAACCTTTCCCGCCTGTTCCACCGACCCTGCAAGCTTGCTGAGAGTTTCAACTCTGTACGCTTCGGCATTAAGTATGGATGCCTGCTTTTTCTGAATGGCACCTATGACCTTCTGGTAATCGGAGGCTACTTCGGGCGGCGGATGGATACCCTGAAGCCCCACAAAGACGATCTCTACCCCGAGCCCCGCTTTATCGGCGGCAGCCTGGATGCGCCTGGTAAGCTCGTGCTTGGCAACGTCCCGGCCGGCGCCGAGAAGGCTGTCGTTCTGGGCGGAATCCGTGGCTTCCAATTTGGCCGAGGCCGCGAACTTCGTAAGCTCCTCGTAGCATATGGCTTTGAGTCTTTCCTCGGCCTGGTAAATCCGCGTACCGTCGCGGCCGGTGCTGACACCGTGGTTGTAGAGGAATTGATACAAGTCCTTCACGCGGTACTGCACGGGCACGGCGGCCATCACCAGACTGACCGGCACCGTCTCGGGGCCCCGCCCTTCAGATTCACTGGCCACGAGAAGCTTGTATTCCTTTTCGTAGTGGGTCTTGCCCCACAATAGCGGCCCGTAACCACCCTTCTCGGCCTCCGGCTTTGCTACGAAGCCCACGCTTATCTGCGAGATGCTTCTTGTGGGATACCTGTAGGCGATGTCGATCGGCCACGGCCACTTGAAGTGCAGGCCCGGCCCGGCATAACGCAGCCGTCCCCCATCGTCAAACGGGTTGCCGAAACGTTCGATTATCGCCTGTTCATTCGGCCTGATTACGACTATGCCGCTGAGCAGGTACATCGTTACACAGCCGAACAGCACCAGCGGAATGATGGCCTTTTCAAGAAGCTTGTAAAACCACGTCTGTGAGACCTTGAAGCCGAACTGGTAGTCGATGGCCGCCGCGGCGGTGCGGAAGATACCGCCCGGCTCGCTGATCAGCCCCAGCAATCTGCTATCAAACGCCGCGCGGGCATACTCGCCCTTGACGCGGGGGCGATAGGCATCGAGCACCACGTTCAGGGCCGTCTCGGCCCCAAGCACAATCAACAGCCACGCGATTACATGGCCCAGTACATTCAAGGCAACGAAAAACTTGAATTGTGCCCCGGCCAGGGCCAGCCCCATCGCAAAACACAAAACCGCCGTGCACAGCAGGAAGCTGCCACCCGCACGCAGCGGCTTCCACTGCATCTGGCTCGACATTCCGGTGGCATAGCGGGATATGAGAAAACTTACAAAGGCAATCGCGGTCATCAGCACCGCACACAGCAGAGGCTCCTTGGTCTGAAGCTGGGCCCAGGCTTCCGCATGCCTGAGCAGGTAAAACCCCATAGCGAACTGGTACGCGGCCAAGGCTACCGAGAATATGGGCAGAAACCACTTCTCGAATACTTCGAGCCGGCGACGGGCCGCAACCAGAAGCTCCTGTTGTTCGGGGCGGCCCTCGAAAACCGTGGCCTGTCGCTGTTTCTCGGCGCGTGCGGCGTCGAGTTTCTCCTGCTCGGCGAGGCTGCGGTGATGAAACTGCAGCAGCAGCGCAAACCACACAAATGCGCAGCAAAGCGCAAGCCAGCTCACGGCAAAGACCGCGAAATACCCGCTCCACAGCCCCAGGAGCAGGCAGATGATAAAGAAAAGAATGCTAAGTGCCAGGGAAGCCCCGGCCAGGTATTCGGCACGTTTTGCTGACAAAGCCATCCTTTAGTTCCTGCCCCGGCGGCACGAACAAAACTCGCCACATCCAGTATCTACTGCCGTACTGAGCACTTTACAGGTTAACGTCGCAGCACTATAACATAACATATGACCACCGTACAGAACAACCATCCAAACGTGTCACCGCGTCAGCCTTTCAACCCGGCCGGCGAGCCGGTCCTGAAGGTCCCGAGAGGATTTCGCCGGATATGAACAAGCTTTTTACCATAGCAAGGAACACATTTATCGAAACGCTGCGTCAGCCGGTTTACCTCGTGATAATCGTCGCGGCAATGTGCCTGTTCTTTATCAGCCCGTCGCTGACTATGTACACGCTGAGCGACGACAACAAACTGTTGCGCGAGGTAGGCTTATCTACGCTTTTTCTGACCAGTTTGTTCGTGGCGGTATTTTCGGCCTCAGGGGCCGTAGCCGAAGAAATAGCCGACAAGACCATCATCACCGTCCTGAGCAAGCCCATAGCCCGGCCCGTATTCATAGCCGCTAAGTTCCTGGGCGTGCTGGCGGCGGTGGCGCTGGCCCACTATATCTGCACCATAGCCCTGCTGATGTCGGTCAGGCACGGTGTGGTACTGGCGGTCTGGGAAAAACACGACTGGACGGTGCTGACGGCCGCTGGCGCCATAGCCCTGCTGACCATTGTCCTCAGCGCTTTTTTCAACTATGTTTTCGACTGGAAATTCTCCTCGACAGCCGTGGTCCTGGCGGCTGTTTTCAGCACCGCGGGAATCATCTTCCTGGCATTTATCGACCGGAACTGGCGTTTCAACCCGGCCGACAACGGCATAAACGCGCTCGACATATACGGGTCGGTGCTCTTGCTACTGGCGGCTATGATGATTGCCGCCCTTGCGGTGGTGCTGTCGGCCAGGTTCAACATCATCGTAACGCTGGCAGGCTGCGTCGGACTGTTTCTACTGGGGCTGGTAAGCGACTTCGTGTTCGGCCGGCCGGCCCAGGAACACCTGTGGGCCAAAATATGCTACTTTATAGTGCCGAATCTCCAGATATTCTGGATCAGCGACGCCATCATCGAGGAAAGCCGGATTCCCCTCAGCTATATCCTCGTAAGCGCATCCTATGCGGTCTGCTATAGCGCGGCGATACTTGCCCTGGCCGTGGCGGTATTCCAGAGGCGACAGGTGGGTTGAGCCGTTGTGGCGCTCACGGCTCGGCCGCCGGTTGACGGCGCCTCGCGGCGGTTGTGATCACCGCAACTTCGTCGCAGTGGTCCTGCTTGGGACAGCGTGCACAATCCCGCCAGACCTTCATCGGAAGCCGCGATTTCTCGATCCTCTCGAAGCCGAGTTTCTCAAAAAACGCCGGGTCCAGCGTCAGCGCGAAGACCCTTTCCACCTCCAGATTCACGGCCTTCTCGAGCGCCGCCCGCACAAGCGCACTGCCGACGCCCGTGTTCCTGTGGTTTTCGGCCACAGCCAGCGATTTTATCTCCGCCAGGTCGGCCCAGATGACGTCCAGCCCGCAACAGCCCACGACCGTTCCGCCCCGCGTCGCAACAAAGAAGCTCTGAATATTTTCGTAGATGTCGGGCACAGACCTGTACAACATCCTGTCTCGCTCGGCATAGTCGTTGACGAGCGAGTGAATGGCGGCCGCATCGTTTACTGTGGCTGAACGTACTTCCATACGCCGAATTATAGCAGTTCGCGGTTCCTACCACACCCAAAGAAAAAACGAAAAATGCTGGAAAAGGACCAGCCTGTCAATAAAATACCGCCGTTATGAGATTCATTTTGATTGACAGGGTTGTCGAGCTTGTACCGGCAAGGCACATAAGAACCGTCAAGAACGTCTCCCTTGCCGAAGAATACCTGGCCGACCACTTTCCCACCTTCCCCGTGCTGCCGGGGGTGCTGTTGCTGCAGGGCCTGGTGGAGTCGGCAAGCTGGCTGGTGCACCTCAGCGAGAACTTCGCTCACAGTATGATATTGCTTACCGAGGCCAGGAATGTAAAATACAAGAGTTTTCTTGCGCCCGGCTGCCGGATCGAGTACGACGTTGAGGCCCGCACCATCGAGCCGAATATCAGCAGTTTCACCGGCACCGGTCGCTCTGATGACGAAGTGATTATCGAGGCCAGGTTCGTCCTGCGACATTTCAACCTGGCCGACGAGGATTCAGCGATGGCTGCGGTGGATGCGGCGATTATCGAGAACCTCAAGGGCAGATGGAAGCTGTTGAACAAGTAGCCACTGCGTAACAACACGAAGTTGATTCCGGAGGTAAAGGATTATGGCGATCGGTCGCGAAGAGATTTTTGGGAAGGTGCGGGACGTGCTGGTGGACGCCCTGGGCGTCGACGAGGATGAAGTGAACGAGCAGGCGACGCTTATGGGCGACCTCGGCGCCGAAAGCATCGATTTTCTGGATATAGTATTTCGGCTGGAGAAGGCCTTTGACATCAAGATACCGCGTGAAGAGCTTTTCCCCGCCGAGAACCTGATGAACAATCCCGAGTACATCAAGGACGGCAAGATTACCGCCAAGGGACTCAGCGAGCTGAAGGCAAGGATGCCCCACACCGATTTCTCGTCGCTCGAAGCCGACCCGGACATCAACAAGCTGCCGGACTTTTTCACGGTCGGCGCGATAGTCAATTACATAGACAGCAAGCTGAACGGACGATAGCGCCGCAGGGCTGCGCAGATAAGGCCGGCCGCCATATGGCCCGGACCGACCGCCGTCAACACCGGCGAGTATTCTCCAATGCGGTGGATTTGGATAGACAGATTTGTTGAGTTCGACAGCGGCAACAGTGCCGTCGCCGTCAAGAACGTCACCCTGGCGGAGGAGCATCTGCACGACCACTTCCCGGGATTTGCGGTTATGCCGGAAACGCTGATGATCGAAGGTATGGCTCAGACCGCGGGGATACTTGTCGGCCAGGCCAGGGATTTCAAGGAAAAGGTCATCCTGGCCAAGATTAAGAAGGCCGTCTTCTTCAAGTACGTGGTGCCCGGCGACACGATAAAGCTGCACGCCTCGATAGAAACCATCTCCGACGAAGCGGCCAGCACCACCGGAAAAATCACCCGCGGAGACGAACTCATAGCCGAGATTGACCTGATGTTCAGCCATATCGACCGCAATCTCGCCGGTCGGAAATTTCCCGATGAGAACTTCGTCTTCACCGACATGTTCAGGTCCCTGATGCGGGGCCTGTCGCTGACCAGGGGCGGCGGCGACAGTCGACCCGCGGAGGCAGCGCCGTGAGCACACCGGCGGTGGTCATAACGGGCCTCGGGGCGGCAAGCCCTCTTGGCCTGACGGCAACCGAGATGTGGCAGGGCCTGAAAGCCGGTCGCTGCGGCATCGATACAATCACCGCGTTCGACCCGGCGGGTTTCGACTGCCGGATAGCAGGCCAGGTTCCAGATTATAACATTCGCGACTACGTGCCCAGGAGTTACCGCAAGGCCACGAAGCTGATGTGCAGAGACATCGAGCTGGCCGTGGTCGCGGCGGCCGAGGCGATCCAGGACGCCGGCCTGGTTACCAAGGCCGTCGACCCGGACCGCGTCAACATAAGGGCCGACAGGGTGGGCATAAACCTCGGCGCGGGGCTGATAAGCTGTGATCTTGTGGAGCTTGCCCCGGCCGTTGCCGCCAGCATAAGCGACGGGCGGTTCGACATCCGAAAGTGGGGTAGCAGGGGCATCGAACTGGTAACGCCCCTTTGGCTTCTGAAGTACCTTCCGAATATGCTGGCCTGTCACGTCGGTATTATTCACGACTTGCAAGGCCCCAGCAACTCGATAACGTGTGCCGAGGCCTCATCGCAGCTTGCGATTGCTGAAGCGGCACAGGTGATCGCGCGTGGTGCTGCAGACGTAGTGCTGGCCGGCGGCGCCGAGGCCAAGGTAAATCCCATCGTCTTTATCCGCCAGTGCCTGCTGAAGAGGGTGGTTACCGACAGCAACGACGATCCGGCCGGGGCCTGCAGGCCTTTCGCCGCCGATGCCGCCGGTTGTGTATTCGGTGAAGCCGGAGGGATTGTTGTCCTGGAAAATGCCGAGCACGCCGCCGGCCGCGGCGCCAGAATATACGCCGAACTGGCCGGTACGGGCCACAGCAACGATTTGAGCCCGGACCTCGTGCACCTCGAAAACAATGGCAAGGCACTGCAAATCGCCATCGAAAAAGCCCTGGCCGAGGCACGGATTGAACCGGACCAGCTCGACCTGGTCATCCCTCACGGCACGGGCATACCGGAAGATGACCTTGCCGAGGCAAAGGCTATTGAGGCAGCGCTCGGTGGGGCTGTTGAGAATGTACCGGTCTGGCCGACCAAAAGTATGCTCGGCAACACCGGTGCGGCAGCCGGGGCGCTTGATGTCATCGCGGCAGTACTGACAATGGCGGAAGGGACGATCCCGGCGGCGAAAAACTGCGACACCAGGGCCGCCGGTTGCAGACTTAATATCGTAACCGAACCGATAAGAAAGCAGGTACAATACGCACTATGCTGCAGTTACAGCTACGGCGCGCAAACAGCCGCAGTGGTGCTGAAACGAGTTGACGGGGATTCCGCCGGATAGATGACGCCGAAGCCAAACCATCGACGGGTAGTGATAACGGGAATGGGCATTGTATGTCCCCTCGGCCACGACGTGCAAACATTCTGGCAGGCCCTGTTGGCCGGCAAAAGCGGCGTCGCTGCAACTACCATTTTCGATGCCTCGACCTATCCTTCAAGGTTCAGTGCCGAAGTCAAAGATTACGATTTTTCAAAATACACCAGGAATCCGCACATCCACAAACATTGCAACCGCGGCTGTGGCTTTGCCATCGGCGCAGCGGCCCAGGCTTGCAGGCAGGCCTCGATAGACATCGAAACGGACTCGCCGGCCGACGGCATCGACCGAACGCGAATGGGCGTTTACCTCGGCGCCGGCGAAGGCTCAGCCGACAACGATGTCTTCTTCGACCTGCTTGTTCGCTGCTGGGACGACGCAGCGGGCAAGATGGACTGGCGCAAATGGGCCGAGCTAGCCTATGCAAGAATGGACCCCAACCGCGAACTCGAGCAGGAACCGAATATGCCTGGCACCCATCTGGCGCTGTTGACCGGTGCGCGGGGACCCAGCCGGAGTTGTCTTACAGCCTGCGCCGCCAGCACCCAGGCGGTCGGTGAGGCAACCGAATTGATACGCACCGGCCGGGCCGACGTGATGATAACCGGCGGTGCACACTCGATGATTCATCCGCTCGGGGTGATGGGCTTTTGCCGGCTGACGGCCTTGTCAACCAGAAACGAAAGCCCCACGACTGCCTCCAGGCCTTTCAGCGCGAGCAGGGACGGCTTCGTGGTGGGCGAGGGAGCAGCCATTGTGGTGCTTGAATCTCTTCAGTCCGCCAGGAAAAGAGGCGTCGAAATCCTCGCGGAGGTTCTGGGCTACGGCAGCAGTTCCGACGCCTTTCGGGTCACCGATATGCACGACCAAGCACGGGGGCCCATCCAGGCTATGACGGCGGCACTGGCCGATGCCGGAATCAGCTACAGAGATGTGGACTACATAAATACCCACGGCACCAGTACTCAGGAAAATGATTTCATAGAAACAATGGCAATAAAAGCCGTCTTCAGGGAAAAGGCCAGGCAGGTTCCCGCCAGCAGCATAAAGAGTATGCTCGGCCACCTTATAGGCGCCGCCGGTGCCGCCGAGCTTATAAGCTGCGTGCTTGCAATCAACCACAATACCGTCCCGCCGACTATGAACCTCGACGACCCCGACCCCGCCCTGGACCTGGACTATGTGCCCAACCATCCCAGGCAGCACCGGGTGGATATCGCTATGAACGAGTCGTTCGGATTCGGCGGACAGAACAACGTCGTTATCGTCGGCAGATATAGAGAGTGAAATGATTGACATCAGGCAAATCCGCGACAATCCCCAAAAGTTCAAGGATGCCGCCAGGGCCAAGAACTTCGATGTGGATATCGACAGGCTGCTTGAAGTCGACCGCGCCCTGAAAAACCTCAAGCAGCAAATCCAGGATATCGTCACCGACAAAAACCGGCTCGGCAGGTCTATACCGACCTTGTCGGGCGAGCGCAAAAAAGCGGCGCTGTCTGAGCTTGCGCGGCTGAAAAAGGCCCAGGCTGAGCTTGAACAGCAGGTAAAGCAGCTCCAGCCGGAGTTTGACGCGCTGATGCTCGAAGTGGCCCAGCCCCCGGACGGGGACGTGCCGCCCGGAAAGGACGACACGCAAAACGTCGAGATACGAAAGGAGGGAGTGATACGCCAGTTCGATTTCGAGCCGAAGGACCACGTACAGTTGGGTCTTGCCCTGGGCATTATCGACATTGAGCGAGGCGTCAAGCTTGCGGGCACGCGAAATTACTTTCTCAAGGGCGACGGTGCCCTGCTACACTGGGCGGTGCTGCGGTTTGCTTTCGACCTTATGACCGGCAGGGGGTACGTGCCGATGGTTGTGCCGCTGCTGGCAAGGTACGAGACGATGATGGGAACCGGCTATTACCCCGGCTCCGAAGACCAGACCTACCAGATGGAGAAGGACAATCTCAGCCTCGTAGGAACAGCGGAGGTGCCGCTTACAGCCTATCATATGGGCGAAATCCTGGATAAAAACGACCTGCCGAAAAAATACGTCGCGCTTTCGAGTTGTTTTCGCCGCGAAGCGGGCGCAGCCGGCAAGGACACATACGGACTGTATCGAATCCACCAGTTCGAAAAGGTCGAGCAGGTGGTTATCTGCGAAAACGACGCCGAGCAGAGCGCACGTTTTCACCAGGAGATACTTGCCAACGCCGAGGCCGTGATGCAGGCCCTGGAGCTGCCTTACCGGGTGGTGAACGTATGCACCGGCGACCTGGGACGCGGCCAGGCGAAAAAATTCGACATCGAGGCCTGGATGCCTTCCCGAGGCGACTACTGCGAGACCCACAGCGCCAGCAAGTTCTACGACTTTCAGGCCAGGCGAATGAACCTTCGTTACAAGGACCCGACCTCAAAAAAGAACATATTCTGCCACACTTTGAATAATACCGTCATCGCTTCACCCCGCATACTTATACCGATACTGGAACTCTATCAGAACGCCGACGGGTCGGTGACGATACCGGCGGTGCTGCGGCCCTATGTGGCGGGCAAGGAAAAGATAGAAAAATCGCAGTAAACCCGCTGTTCGTACACAGCTTATAAGGGACCTTGCGATATGAAGCTTACGCGCACGCTGCCGTTTTCACAGGTATTGCTGGTGTCGGTCTTCACCGGCGTTTGCGCCCTGGCCGGTGCGTGCGCAAAGGAAAGCCCAATCGACGAACAAGCGAATCCGGCCGAGCGAATCGTCGTTGATGCGCCTTTTGAGATGCCGCCTTTGCAGGTGCCGGTTTTCGGACACAGGACGTTCGATATCCGCAACTACGGTGCCGCCCCGGACGCAACTACCAGCAACACCAAGGCATTCGCCGCGGCCGTCGAGGCCTGCAGCAATGCAGGGGGCGGAACCGTCCTGGTGCCAAAGGGTACGTGGTCGACCGGCCCGATTCGCCTCAACAGCAACGTCAACCTCCACCTGGCCGAAGGCGCTGTTATTCGCTTCAGTACGGACTTCGACGACTATCTGCCGCCGGTTTTCACCCGTTACGAGGGCATAGAATGCTACAATTACTGCCCGCCGGTCTATGCCAACGGCTGTGTGAACGTCGCCATCACGGGTTCCGGTCGATTCGACGACTGCGGAAAGCCCTGGTGGGATTATGACCGCCGTGCCGGCAACGCCGTCAGGCGTCTTCACGATGCCGCCGACAACAACGTCCCCGCACGGCAGCGTATTTTCGCCGACAAGACCAGGTTCCTTCGTCCCTCCTTCATACAATTCGTCAATTGCAGGAATGTTCTTATCGATGGTGTGACCATAGGCAGCGGCCCGATGTGGACCATTCACCCGCTCTACTGTGAGAACGTCATCATCCGTAATGTCACCATCCGCACCAAAGGGCCCAACAATGACGGCATCGACCCCGACTCCTGCCGGAATGTCCTTATCGAAAACTGCAGCTTCGACACCGCCGACGACGCCATCGCCCTGAAGTCCGGCCGGGATACAGACGGCAGACGTGTCGGTCGGCCCTGCGAAAACGTCGTGATTCGCCACTGCACCTTCGGGCTCGACGAGCCGTGCGACGGTGTTGTCTCCATCGGCAGCGAAATGTCGGGCGATGTCAGGAACGTCTATATTACCGGCTGTGCTTTCAACCGTACCGACCGCGGAATACGCATAAAGTCCAGGCGCGGCCGCGGGGGCATCGTCGAGAATATCTGGATAGAAAACATCACAATGAATAACCCCGAATCCGATGCTATACTGCTTAACGCTTTCTACCAAAGCGGCCGGGAACCTCGCAGCAAACTGCCGCCGACCTTCCGAAACATCCACATAAGCAATATCCGATGCCGGTCAACCAAGGACGCTGTAATCATAAAAGGCCTGCCCGAAAAACCCATCTCCAACGTGGCCCTGAAGGACATCGCCATCAGCGCCAGATATGGCCTGCGTTGTACGAACGCGAAAGACATAAAGCTTGTTGGGCTGCACATCGAACCGCAGCAGGACCCGGTCATCCTTTTGGAGAACTCCCGCAATGTTACCATTACTCAAGCATCGTGCGCAGGCACCGGCCGGGTTTTTCTCGAGTTGCGCGGCGCCAAGACGAGAAACATACATCTGTACGAGAATGACCCGTCCTGTACCGGCAAGAGCATCCGTCGAGTCGGCGCGGTTGACCCGAACGCGGTTGTCCGGGTGGACCTTTCGGCTTTGAAATCACCCATACTTCTCAGAGGCGATGAGAACCAGGCGTTTCGTGGTCCGGCCGCGATTTATCATGAAGGGTTTTTTCACCTTTTTTACGCCTACTGGCTGAAGGACAACGACGGCAACAGATACGGGTACGTCGCCACAAGCATAAGCCCGGACCTGCGCAGCTGGACCGACCCTCGAATCCTGACACCCAAGGGCCTCAACCTGAATTTCTCCAGCCCCGGTAATGTCATCCGCTATAACGGCCAATGGGTGATGTGTATGCAGACCTATCCGACGCCGAACGGCGAAAAATACGGCAACGAAGACTGCCGAATCTGGATAACCCGCAGCAGCGACCTGGAATCCTGGAGCCAACCGGAACCTCTGCTCGTAAAGGGACCCAACGTCCCACTTGGAGATATCGGAAGAATCATCGACCCGTTTCTCATCGAAGACAAAGATGAACCGGGCAAATGGTGGTGCTTTTTCGATGATAACGCCGCCAACATCTCATACTCGTACGACCTGAAAAACTGGACCTATTTCACGCGAATAGAGGCCGGTGAAAACGCCTGCGTGATTGTTCACAACGGCGAATACCTGTTGTTCCACTCACCCAAAAACGGCATCGCTGTAAAACGCTCAAAGGATATGAAGCACTGGCAGGACGTCGGCCGCCGCGTCACCAAGTCCGACACCGGCCCAATCACACTCGGCCAGGCAAACTGGCCCTGGGCAAAGCAGCGGCTTACCGCCGCTTTCGTGCTGGACCTCACCGACAATCCTGACGTTGGGAAATACCTGATGTTCTTTCAGGCTGAACCACCGGGCGGGTTCAAAAAGTACGCCAGCATCGGCATCGCCTTCAGCGACGACCTTATCCACTGGGACTGGCCCGGAAAACGAACCGACTGACCGGCTTGCATAGAAAACTCGGGGCCTCGCCCGATGCCCGGGCAGGGCCCCGATTCTTACTGCACAGCCGTCGGTCGCCTGCGGCAGCCTACGGCCAGTACTTTTTCTCAAGCCACTTGGTCATCAGCTCTGCAAAGTCCCTGAAGTTGACCACCTGGTTGCCGGTGCCTTCGCCGCTGTAGATATTCACGGGCGTATCAAGCGCCACGATGCCGGTTCCGTCGCTGGCAATGTAGGCGACCTGCTGGTCGGAAAGGGCATAATCGTAAATCCGCCAGTCGTCGATGTTGCCCGTGAAGCCGTCGTGCATCTCATCGGTGCTCAAAGGCGTACGGTCGGCGGCAATCCCCAAGTAAAGCAGATCGGGCGTCGCCATCGCGTTGCCGCTGGACGGGCCTTCCTCTTCCAGCAGACCATTGACGTAAATCTTCAGCTTGGTGGCATCACGAACGAAAGCATAGTGCTGCCAGCCGAGGTGGTCGTCCCATTCGTGGTCGTAGCTGACGCTGTTGGCGTCGTCGCTGAAGGTGTATGTATCGCCGTGGTCGTCCACGGCCACGCCCAGCACACGCTCGTTGGCATCCGGCGTGCTGCCGGACCACTGCCTGAACTCCCACATAAAGGCTCCGGAGTCAGGCTCTTCATCGGGATGAGCGTTCTTGATCCACAGCGTAAGGCTGATCTGCTGCGAGATGCCGTTGTCGGTAAAGACCTGACGGGGTATCTTTATGCCGCGATAGGCGGGACTGACCAGGTGCAGGGATTTACCGTACCTGCCGTCCTCGACGCGGTCGTTCACGTCGCCGGGCGTCTGCTGAAGGTCGACGAAGTACAGCCCGGTGTAGCCGTTGCCGCTGCTGTCGGTGATGCTGGAGCCGCTGGGATCGTCGAGCTTGTAATGCAGCACGCACGGGTCTGGGGCGGTAAC
>CAYSBK010000021.1:0-23910 GCA_964429265.1 uncultured Pirellulales bacterium
AAGGAGCAGCCATCCAGAAGAGATTGTTCCGGGCTGCGGAGACGGTCAGCAGATATTCCAGGAAAGCAAACGGCGGAATGCAGATGCTTGTGTCGGCGCCGCTCGAAGCTTTCTGCCGGACAAACGCATGCCGGCGCTACTTCAATTTCGCCCTGTACTTAGATTCGCACCTGGTCATCAACTTTTCAGCGAGGAAGACCCCATCTGGTGAAAGCCGACCTTCAACAACCACATCCCGGCCTTCGGCGAAGTTATCCGGGACTGCGCCGCGGTAGCGGACCGGCAACTCGCTTTCGGAGCCCGCCAGCGTGAAGGTGAGGGTCATATTCTGCAGGTCCTTGTCGGCGCTGCCGGGTTTGACCTTGCCGGCAACGCGAAACGAGTATCGGCCCGCCTCGGAAACTCTCGCGGAGAAGTCGTCCACCGAACAATAGTAAGACCACGAAGACCGCATCGCGTAATAGATAAAGTAGCCGAGCGCACCGCCGATAACGACCACCCCTACGATGGTTTTGATAATCGTTTTCTGCTTCATAGTTACTGTTCTTTGGAGCTTGTTCCTATTTTATTTGGAGGCTCGTCGGTGTACTGCCCCGGCTCACTGGTTATACAGCCTGTGTATACCGCTACCCATTGTCAAGACAAAAGGCCGGTTGTTTTGAGGTCGGCTTATCGCCGCGCGTTGTTATCAGAACGGGCAGAGGTGGTTGTTGTCAAGGGGAGCTTTTCGGCCCGCGTTTTTATAATTCCGGAGGGGGCCTTGGGGTGGCGGCCGGCTTACGTGTAGCTGCTTTCGGTTACGGCGGTAGGTTGAAAAGCTCTCCGGCTCGTTGCAGTTGGGCCTGTTTGTCGCCATCCAGGCCGATTTCCTCGTCGGTGAGGTAGCAGGCGGGGTCCGGCGCCCAGGGGTCGCCAAAATAAAGGTCGGCACGAACCCGGAGGCTGCCGCCGCAGGCATCGAAGAACCTGCACAGCCGACACCTGCCCTTGATGCGTGCGCGGCGGTTTCTCAGGCCGGCCAGCAGCGGGTCGCTGGTGTCGGTCCATATCCGGCTGAAGGGTCTTTCACGGACGTCGCCCAGCTCGTAGTGCCACCAGAACTGGTCGGGATGTACCTTTCCGTGAAAATCAATGCAGCCTATGCCCACGCCGCTGCTGTAGAGGCCTCCGCCGTTCCAGGTGAGCAGTTGCCAGACGGATTCGGCACGAGCGGGGTCTTCGGCCAGCAGCTTCAGATAAATGAACACGCCGTCAACGTGGTTGTCGACGGTCAGGATGTCGGTCTTTCTGCCGGTTTGCTTGAGGTACGCGGCGCGGGCCAGTATCAGTTCGACGGCTTTGCGGGTTTGGGCGCCGGTAAGGTCATCGGTGCTGATTGCCCGGCCCCGGCCGCTGGGAACCAGGTGGTAAAAGCAGGCCCGCTCGATGTCGTGGCGTTCGAAGAAGTCGAACAGAGCGTCCAGGTCCTGAACGTTTCGGCGGGTCAGCGTGAGCCTCAGGCCGATTCGCACCCCGGCGGCCTGGCAGTTCTTGATTCCTTCGACGGCCTTGTCGAAGGCGCCTTTGACGGCCCGGAACCTGTCGTTGATTTCGCCTATGCCGTCGAGGCTGATGCCCACATACGAGACTCCGAGTTGCCTGATGGTCTTGGCAATATCGGTTGTTATCAGCGTTCCGTTGGTTGAAATGACGGTTCGCAGGCCGAGCTGTTTTGCAAAATCGAGCAGCTCAAACAGGTCTTTCCGCAGCAACGGCTCGCCGCCCGAAAACAGCACCGAGGGTACTGCGAACTGTGCCAGGTCGCGCAAAACCTGTTTTGCCTGCTCGGTGGAAAGCTCGTCTTCGGCGGCGGCGCCGCTGTCGTTATAGCAGTGTATGCACCTGAGGTTGCACGCGCGGGTGATGTTCCAGACCACTATGGGGCGTCTTTCGGACGCCTTGAGCGGGACCACGTCGTTTTGCCTCTCGCCGGAGCCTTTTCTGCCGTAGCGAATCCAGTCGCCCGGGGTGACCTGGTCACAGTAAAGCTTGCTGACGTTTATCATAAAAACAGCCGTGTCAATTTGGTCGAGGAGGTAATCATTTCGTCTTTGCAGCCGGCGGGACGTAGGTGCAAAAAGGCTCTTCGGCCAGATAATTACCGGTTGCGGCATAGGCCCTTGCGCGGCAGCCGCCACAGATATGCCTGTAGCCGCATATCCCGCACTTACCCTGCAGCATATCACTGTTGCGCAGACGCGCAAGGTCTGTATTATTAAACCATATGTCGGCGAGGTCCTGCCGGGGGACCTGACCGCACTTGACAGGGAGATAGCCGCAGGGAAACACATCGCCCTGATGGCCTACAAACAATACACCCAGTCCCGCGAGGCATCCTCTGGCGGAGGCGTGGGCGGTCCTGCCCGGGGCATTGCCGCGCGAGCGGGACGTGCGGCCGCGGTGCTGATACAGGCCGCGCTGCCTGATGATTCGCTGGTAGTGCGGAGCGCAGGTTACCTTTACCTGCAGCCGGTCCAAACCGTCCAGTTCGCAAATCCTAAGCAGTGTTTGCTCGTACTGCTGCGGCGATAACATATCCGTTTCGGCGAGCACCTGCCCGCAGCCCACGGGAACAAGCATAAAAACGTGCAGCGCCACGGCGCCGAGGGATTCGGCAAGCTCGTAAATCTGCTGCAACTGGGTGTAGTTGTGCCGGGTAAGGGTGACATTTATCTGAAAGGGAACCTTCTCTGCATTGAGCCGGCGGATGCCCGCAATGGTCCTTTCGAAGGCGTCGTCGATCCGGCGAAGCCTGTTATGCACCTCGGCGGTGGCACCATCGAGGCTGACGGCAACCCTGACGATTCCGCTTTGTGCGATGTGTCCGGCCGCGGCCGCATCTATCAGCGTGGCGTTGGTAGCCAGGGCCGGGGGAACACCCAGCGAGCTTGCATAAGCGACCAGCTCGAACAGGTCGGCCCGGCACAGCGGCTCGCCGCCGGAAAATACCAGCACCGGCATAAAGGGTTGCCTCTGGCCGAGCCGGGCCAATTGTCCTATCAGCTCTCGTGCCTGATTCGTAGGCAAGTCAGCGGCGGCGGCATCGTCCGATTCCACCCGGCGACAGTGCGCGCAGGCCAGGTTGCACTTGATGGTGGTCTCCCAGAAAAGCAGCCTTAAAAGAGGTTTTTGTCCGGCGTTGTCTGTCACGATTGGTTCTCTTTGGTGTCGGTTGGTCCGGCGGCTATTTGCTCGGCCTGCTTGACGATACTGTCGACCAGCTTTGCCGCCTCGGCCGAACCGTGCTGCCTGGCTACAACGTTGACATTGCTGATGATGCAGTGAAGCAGCTTGTTGACTATTCGTTTTACCATCGGCTCGATCACCGCCCGGCAGGATGCATCGACACGACTTCCTGCGAAGAAACGCTCCAGTTCCTGCTGGGTGATTCCGGCGAACTTTTCCCGCATCTGACCTATGAGAGGACCGATGTCCCTGGCCCTGAACCAGTCCATAAAGTCGGCGGTGGATGCGCGGATGATATGGGCGGCCCTGGCGATGTCGGCCTGGCGCGCCTGCAGATTTTCCTGGACCACCGAGGAAAGGTCGTCGATCGAATAGAGGTAAACGTTCTCAATCTCGTTAACCGCGGGGTCGAAGTTCCGCGGTACCGCGATGTCGATTATCAGCAAGGCACTGCGACGGCGGCGACTCATTACCTCAACGACTTGGTCCTTCCTGAACAGGTAATGCTCACACGCTGCAGAGCTTACCACGATGTGGGCGTCCTGAAACAACTGCGGAAGCTGCTGCCAGGGGGCGGCACGGACGCCGAAGCGTTCGGCCTGGTCAACGGCCCGGTCGTAAGACCTGTTGACGATGGTGATATCGCTGCAGCCGGCTCCAAGCAGATGCTTGAGCAGCAACTCGCCCATCCGCCCGGCCCCCACCACCACCACGGCCGCCGACGCGACATCCTCGAAAAGCTGCATAGCCAGCTCGACGGCAAAGCCCGCCACGCTGACCCTGCCACAGGAAATCGCGGTAGTGCTGTGAACCTTCTTGCCGGCGGCAAAGGCACAGTGAAACAGGCGATTCAATATCTTGCCGGTGCTCTTGGCGGTACAGGCCAGCCGGTAGGCCTGCTTGACCTGGTTGATTATCTGGGGCTCGCCGACGACCATGCTGTCGAGACTGCTGGCAACCTCAAGCAGATGGCCGACGGCCTGGTCGTCTGCGTAAATGTAAGCGGAGTCGGCGAGCGGCCGCAGCCCAAGCCCGTGAAATCCCGCCAGGAACCCCAGCAAATCTTCTGCGTCGACCCCGCCGGTACGACTGGAGGCACAGTACAACTCCACGCGGTTGCAGGTTGACAGCAAGACGAACTCCGCGGAGCCGTGGCGGTCCTTCAGCAGTCGCAGGGCCTTGATGGTCTCGGCAGGACCGAAGGCCAGCTTCTCCCGCAACTCAACGGGTGCGGTCTTATGGTTGAGCCCGACTACTATGATCTTCATTGCCTTGCCTCGGCCGGCGGGGTCGGTGCGTGCCGTCCGGCCCCGGAAAAATCGTGCCTGGTCGCCTTGAGAATGGTCGCCCCCACCACGGCAAACAATACGAGGATAAAGGCCGCGGTCGTCATAGCCGTCGTAATTGCCGCACCCTGCACAGGAACCCGCTTGAGAATCAGTATCGCCCCCAGAAGCACCCACGCCGCAATGATGCCGGCAACCTTCACGTCGGCCAGCCACGCCGCCAGCGGCGCCTGCAGCATAGATGCCAGCCCGAGTCCGCTGGCCAGCCCGATGCTCAACAACACGAAGGATGCCGTTACGGCTGCTGAACTCACGCGGGTGAGCCTCTCAATGTTGGGGGCCCTGCCGAGAACCTGCAGGATTTTGCCCTGCTTGAGTTTCCTGGCGCTGAGCAGGCGCAAAAGGGCGGTACCGGCGGCAAAGGCGATTGCCGCGGCGGCAACGACCATAGTCACGCCGTGGGCGACGGCCAAGGGCGTCGCCGCCAGCGAACTCGGGCGGGATACCGGCTCAGCCACCACCGCCGCCATCAGCACCAACCCCAGCAGAAGCCACGACATAATCGACCCGAACCACACCTGCTCGAGCACGACCGAAAAAAACAGGTATATCAGGGCGAACACGGCCGTCAGAACCAGCATCGATTCAAACAAGCCCGCCAGAGGAACCGCACGCAGCGCAACGGCCCTGATAACCAAAAGCACCACCTCCAGAACCACCGCCACAAACACCAGCGGCGGCAAGAGGCGTTTCCACTTCCGCCCAGGCTTGAATAGCTGCACGACACCCACCGCCGCGGCAGCACAGTAGAACCCGATCACCGCGAGGAACACCGCCATCTCAGCCGGTGGTAATGCACTCATACTGAACCTTTCCGTTGCCGGGATACACCTACTGAGTGATGTATTTCGGCGGGCTTTTTTTCAGCTCCCTGATGGTTGTAAGGACCTGGTAGTCCGTCACACCGCAGGCCCGGCTCATTTGCTCGACGGTTTGCTGCAACTGCCCGGCGCTGTAACAGTGCACCATCGTATAAACGTTGTACGGCCAGGTCGGCTGGGTGCGTCGCTGGTATGCGTGACTTACCTGCGGAAAGCGTGCAAGGGTGGTGCCGACGCGCTCGATTTGCTGCGGCTGCACCCGCCAGACGACCATCGCGCCGAAGCGAGGCCCGGCCTTGAAGTGGTCGACTACAGCTCCGATCCTCCGCAGTATGCCCTGTTTCTTCCACCGCCTCAGAACGCGAAGCACCGTGTCCGGCTCGATGCCGGCACGACGCGCCACATCTTCAAATGGGGTGGTGCCCGCCGGCAGCCCCTGTTGGAGAACAGCCAGTATTTTTCGCTCGTTTGCCGATAGCCTTGCCGTCATAATTTACAAGTTCCGGCCGAGCTGATTGAGGCTCGACTTGCTGTACGCTATTATACCTGCACCGGCTTTGCGGTCCAAGGCCGTTTGCCCAAAGAGGGCTCATCGAAAGGCCCCGTGGCGCCAAAGGCTGTGCCAATGAGTCGGCTGATATTCCACGCCGAGGGTTTGGAAACGGGTTTTTTCGTGCGGTTTGAGGGTTGTTGATGCGATCAATAAGAATCGCCACGCGTGCCAGTAAGCTTGCGCTGGCACAGGCAGCAACGGTGAAGGCCCGGCTCGAAACCGTTTCGAAAGAGGTTCGATGCGAGCTCGTGCACGTTTCGACCAGGGGCGATCGCGACAAGTCGGATTTTCTGTACAAGTCCGAATCGGTGGGCCTGTTCACGTCGGAAGTCGAGAACTCGCTGCTTGACGGCAGGGCGGACGTGGCGGTTCACAGCCTGAAAGACCTGCCGACGAGCGGGTCGGCGGAACTGGTGGTGGCGGCCGTGATGAAAAGGGCGGCAGCGGCGGATGCGCTGGTGGCCTGGGCCGAGGTTGACTCAATCGAGCAACTACCTGCCGGTGCGACCGTGGGGACATCAAGTTTGCGGCGGATCGCGCAGTTGAAGCATTTGAGGGCGGACCTGAAGTGCGTGCCGCTGCGGGGCAACGTGGAGACCAGGGTCCGCAAGGTTATCCAGCGGCAGGTAGATGCGGCGGTGGTGGCGTGTGCGGGCCTGGAAAGGCTGGGGCTGGGCGGGCATATCTCTGCAGTGCTGGACGCGGAGCAATTTCTGCCAGCACCAGCCCAGGGGGCACTGGCAGTGCAGGTTCGCGCAGCGGACAGCGAACTGGTGGAGCTTGTGGGAGAACTGAACGACGAGCCGACGAGGATTGCAACCGAGGCGGAACGGGCGGTACTGGCTGCCATGCACGGCGGCTGCAGCATACCGCTCGGGGTGTATGCAAGGGTCATCGGCGATAGGTTCCGGGTCGATGCGATGATCGCCGAGCTTGACGGGGCGAAGCTGATACGGCGTTCGCGCGAAAGTTCCGTCGCGGATGCCCGGGGATGCGCCGCCGCGGTGGCAGCGGACTTGCTCGAAGCCGGCGGAGAGGAGATTCTCAAGCGAATAAGGGACCAGCGCTGAAACGGCTTTCGAAGCGAGACCTCTTCGGGCCGCTGCAGCGGTACGGACCGCCCGGGGGGGAAGATATTTGTTGCGGATCCGCTCAATTGCGTTAGAATCCGCACGGTTTGCAGGAACGAACCTATACGTGGCTGGCTCGGATATTCGGTGCATTACGCAGGGACTTTCTTGAAGGGTACAATATTATGGCGGCGAAGGATTTTTTCGAGTTTGCCAGGAAGCACAAGGCGGCGATGGTGGACCTGAAGTTCACGGACCTTCTGGGGACCTGGCAGCACTGCAGCTTTCCGGTAGACACCTGGGACGAGAGCACGTTTGTCGATGGCGTGGGCTTTGACGGCTCGAGCATACGGGGCTGGCAGGGCATCCACGTATCGGATATGCTGGCGGTGCCGGATGCCGACACGGCGGTCATCGACCCGTTCTTCCGGGAGCCGACCGTCAGCGTCATCGCCAATATCATCAACCCGGTCACCAGGAAGAACTATTCGCGCGACCCTCGTTACGTTGCGCGCAAGGCGGCTGCGTACTTGAAGAAGACCGGCATCGCCGATACCTGCTACATCGGGCCTGAGCCGGAGTTCTTCATTTTCGACGAGGTCCGCTACCAGCAGAACCAGCACACGGGGATGTACTCTATAGATTCGGTGGAGGGTGCGTGGAACACGGCGAGGTTCGAAGAGCCGAACCTGGGTTACAAGCCGAGCTTCAAGGGGGGCTACTTTCCGGTAAGTCCAACCGATACCTACCACGACCTTCGTGGTGAGATGGTGTTCGAGATGAAGAAGGTTGGGATAGTGGTTGAGGCCCATCACCACGAGGTGGCCACCGCCGGCCAGGCCGAGATAGATATGAAGTTTGCCGAGCTGGTGAAGATGGCGGACCAGTTTATGTGGTACAAGTACATCGTCAAGAACGTGGCCAAGCGCAACGGCAAGACGGTGACGTTTATGCCGAAGCCCGTCTTCGAGGACAACGGCAGCGGTATGCACACACATTTTTCGCTGTGGAAAGGCGACAAGCCTCTTTTTGCGGGCGACGGCTACGCGGGCCTGAGCGAGATCGGGCTTTACTCGATAGGCGGTATCCTGAAACATGCCCCCGCGATACTGGCGTTTGCGGCGCCGACGACCAACTCCTACAGGCGTTTGGTTCCGGGTTTTGAGGCGCCGGTGAACCTGGTGATGTCGGCGGGGAATCGCTCTGCGGGGGTGCGTGTTCCGATGTACTCGTCGAGCCCGAAGGCTAAGCGCCTTGAGTTCCGCTGTCCTGACCCGACGTGCAACGGGTACCTGGCGTGGTCGGCGATGCTCATGGCCGCCATAGACGGCATCCAAAAAAAGATCGACCCGGGCCAGCCCCTGGACCGGGACATCTACGAGATGAGCGAAGAGGAACTGGCGAAATATCCCAAGACGCCCGGCTCACTGGCCGAGGCGGTCGATGCGCTGGAGGCCGACCACGAGTTCTTAACGGCCGGCGGGGTCTTTACGGAGGACCTGATAGAGGCGTGGATCAACTGGAAGCGTGAGAACGAGATAAAGGAGCTGTCGCTTCGGCCGCACCCGTACGAGTTTCACCTGTATTACGACAGCTAACAGGCGGATGACTGCGATTGAGGCCAAAGGTAGTAAAGTTGCGATCGACAGTGCGTGAAAGGAACCGCGATGCTTAGCGACGAAGAATCCATAAGCCAGAGCCTGTATAACTTTCAGGCTGCATTGAAGGAAAGCGGCGAGACACTGGGCGATTTTATCCGTGGCAATTACGTCTCGAAGTGGCGAGGCGAGACGCTGTACCATACGTCGGCGATACGGACGACGTTCGTCAATGCCCTGCACAACTTTCTTACCGAGCGGGGCCTGTTCAACATGGAAAGGGTCTCGATGAGCCCCGTGACCGACCCGCTGGCCCACGACGTGGAGCACGTTCCGACAATCAGTTACAAGGGCCACGCCTACAAGGCGACGCACTCGATGATATACTCGAAGTTCCTTGCGTGTATGAACCCGAAGGTCAAGGGCATCTTCGTGGATTCACCGAATATCCGGCTGGAGATAGAAAGCCCGACGGGCCGACAGCGAGGCCGATACCTTGCCGATTTTTCTCAGATGGACATCGAGCTTCGCAGAAACCGGGGCGTTTCTCTGCAGCAGTACCTCAACGATACCGAGCAGGTGAAGAAGATTCTCCAAGAGGATTTCGAAAAGGCCATAAGGTTCTTTGAGGAGATGCTCGTTTACGCGGTCGGTGCGGTAGTCGAGCACAACGAAGAGGATCTGAAGGCCCTGGGGGTGGCGCTGGAAGTGCCGAAGCCGCCATTGCCGCGTTTCAGAAAGGACGAGGCGGTGGCGAAACACGGTCCATCCGGCTTTGAGTTGAAACTGGCCGAGGAAGCCGGGACGCAGTTTTTCTGGATTACGGGACTGATGCGGGAGAATTACGACCTTATCTACCCGTATCTGAAGCCGGATGGTACGAAGGTGCCGATCAGCGAGTTTACTTCGGATATGATCTACAACTACGACATGTGCGCCCGGTCGCTTCAGCGTGACACGGGCAAGTACGGCCCGGCGTACGAGGTGTTGTCGGGCGCGATCAGGGAGTGGCTTTACGAGCCGATTGTAGAGCGTCTTATCGACAACGGGGTGATAGCGGTTCGTCCGAAGATAGTGGACGGGTTGCTGGAGAACATCGACAAACTGGGCGGCTACGGCCCGTTTCTGATGGCGGTGTCGCAGAAGGACGAGGCCGGCAAACCGTTGTTCCCGGAGACGTTCGGCGGAGGTATCGGGATCGAAAGGACGCTGTTTGCGTTGACCAAGGGCAGGTACGTGGAAAAGATCGAAGACGTGACCTTCTTCGGCAAAAACCCCGATTCCCACCCGATCTATTTGTTTTGAGGTCTCGGCACCGCTCGGCTTGAGGGGGAGAGATTGCGGAAATGGCGGGGCAGGAGGCGAACAGGTACAGGTTAAGGGATGGGCGGGATATTCTGATTCGTCCGGCCCGCGTGGAGGATGCGGAGCAACTGCTGAATCATGCCCGCATCATTATCGCCGAAGACCTCTACAACATCACCACGCTGGAAGAGTTCAAGCAGACGGTTGAAGAGGAACGTAAATGGATATCCAAACACATCAGTGAGCGGGGCTATGCGCTTTTAGTGGCGGAACTCGACGGCGCAATCGTCGGCCTTATCGGCTTCGAGAACAGCTCTCGCCGACGGCTTGCCCACCGCGGGACCCTTCATATGAGCGTGCATCCCGCCCACCGCAGAAAGGGCGTGGGAACGGCTTTGCTGAAAAGCCTTCTTGCGTGGGCCGCGAGCAATCCGGTCATAGAGAAAGTCAAGCTCCGTGTTTTTGCGTCGAATACGCCCGCGGTCAGACTTTACCAGAAGATGGGATTTGCAGAGGAGGGGCGACGGATGAAAGAAGTAAAGCTGGGCCCCGGCAGGTATGCTGACGAGATTCTTATGTACAAATTCGTAAAGGACCTGCGTTAAGTAGCGCAGGTGACGGTCAACCTGCCGCCGGCCCCAGGGCTGCCGCCGGGGACGTGCTGCCGGGATCGGCCGACGCTTTTCTTCGAGTCGGGCGACACATCTCGCAGCCGCAAATGCCGACCTGCCGCAGCCGTGAAGCACCAACGAGCTTGCGGGTTTCAACGAGGCGGGCTCCCTTGGCTTCCATTTTTCGAAGCGCCAGCTTGGCGCGCCTGCTGTCGTGAAAGCCCAGTGCATCGGCAACGACGGTGACCTTCTTGCCTCGCTGCAGCAGGCCAAGGGCCGTGGCCACGACGGCCTGCTCGGCGGTGGCGCCTATCAGGATGAACTGCTCGGCGCGAAGGTCGCTGAGCAGTCGCTCGATACGGGGTTCTTCGAAGGGATCGACGCACCGCTTATTCAGGATTACCTGGTTGTAGCGGTTGAGCAGGTCGCAGGGCAGGTCGGTGCTGCCGTCGGCGGGGAAGGTTATGTTGTTGTTAAGAAGGGTATAGCGAATCTTCTTTTGGCCGATGGTTCCGGCTATGCAGTAGCCGTTGCCGTTTCCGTTGCCGTTAGGGGGGTATATTTCGCAGGTGGAAATAACAGGTATGTGGTGTCGGCGTGCCCAGGCCATTATCCTGCGGACCCTGGCCAGGACGCGGCGATGGTTCCTTATGCAGACCCTGCCTTCTGCAAGAAAGAAATCCCTCTGGGTGTCGATGTCAACCACCACGTATCGCCGACGTCTTTTGAGTAGCTGGCGGATCATAACTCATCGCCTCCCTGGCAGGGTGGCTTCGGCGTCCTATAACCTGATACGGTTCATACTACAACCAGTTCAACGGCGGTTATCGAGCGATACGGCCGGCGACTTTAGCGACTCGCCGTGCCGCGAATATGCCGGCTCGCCGTTTGCCGATGGCCAGGCGATGGTGTACAATGCGGCCGGCAACACCCACTGCAGCCGATTCTGGTGTTGATACGGTAGCAACAGGCCCCGAGCACTGAGCATAAACCTGATTTTTGAGGTATAAAAAACGCAGCGACACCGGCAGGGCTAAAACAGGTAAGATGGCCAGGAAGCTCAGAGAGTACCCTGAGATTGCGTTGAAAATTGAGCAATTGGACGGCCCGGTGGATTTCAGCGGCGTTTTCGGACGTTCGGCGCCGCTACATATCGAGGTCGGCTGTGGAAAGGGCACGTTCCTGCTGAGCCAGGCGCAGGCGTTTCCGGAGGTGAACTTCCTGGGTATCGAAAAGGCCCGGAAGTACTACCGGTTCGCAGTGGACCGGCTGGGCAGATGGCAGGTGGCGAACGTGCGAATGGTCAGGACCGATGCGGCGTGGTTCATCCGCCGGCACGTCGCGGAAGAATCGGTGGACTGCTATCACTTTTACTTTCCGGACCCCTGGCCGAAGAGGCGGCATCACAAGCGTCGGTTTTTCTGCCGGGAGAATCTGGAGCAGATAATCCGGACGCTCAGGATCGGAGGCGTCGTGCAGGTCGCCACCGACCATTTCGAGTACTTCGAGGTGATACGGGGTCTTTTCGAGTCGGCCGAGCAGCTCAGGCCGACCGACTTTGTTCCTGCAGCCGGTGCCGGGCCGGGCGAAGTAGTAGGGACCAACTACGAACGGAAATACGTCAAGGACCGGCGTGCCATCCATACAGTGGCGGCGGTGCGGGTTTAAGAACCAATCCAGACCGACAAGTGGCTGCCGTTTTTTTCACTGCCGGGGCGCTGAAAGTGCAGCTTAAAAACGGCCGAAACCACAGCTTCTTCAAAAGAGATTCAGCAAAGCCATTGGTTCTTCGAGCAGGATATCCGCGCCGGCATCGTGAAGTTCCTGTGCGGACCTGAACCCCCACAGCACGGCGATCGCCAGCATACCGGCTGAACGGGCCGTCTGCATATCGGTCGGCGTATCGCCGAGAAAGGCGAAACGGCCGGGGGCAACACCCAGCTTCGCTGCCATTTGCAGGGCGGCGGCGGGGTCCGGCTTGATTGGAAGACCGGGCAGGTGTCCCTGTACGGCTTCGAAGCGGTGGGCGGGCAGGAATCTTGCCACCAGCATCTGCGTGAATTGGTGCGGCTTGTTTGACAGCACCGCCTTCGGCACGGCGAGCCTGTCAAGTTGTTGCAGCAACTGTTCGATGCCGGGGTATGGCCTGGTGGTCCGCGCCCAGTGTCGGCTGTAATGCGTTTCCACGGCCCGGGCGAACTTGTCCGTGGTGTGAGGGTCGTGCAATTGTGGCGGCAGCACCCGCCGGGCGAAAAGCGGCACTCCAGCGCCGATGTGGCGGCGGTAGAAATCCGGCGGACGCGGCGGCAGGTGCAGTTCTTTCAGGGCGGCGTTGACGGAGTTCGTGATGTCCTGCAGGGTGTCAAGCAGCGTTCCGTCGAGGTCGAAGATAACTGCTTCAATCGTGCGTTTTGTCAGATCGTGTTTCATCTTTTATGCAGCTCCGGCAAACATGAGCCGCCAATGTACACTCCAGAGACGCCGAAAGCAACATTCGGGATTCAGCCGCAGCGAGGCGGCGTACGGAATGTTGTTGCGGCCGGTCGCGGCGGGGCTATAATATCGGACAATTTGTGGCCGGCTTTGAAAAAGCCGCGGTGGAGACGAAAGAGTCGGCGAAAGGATTGATATGGACCTGACACCTCTCGACGTGGTTGTGTTCGTATTATTTTTCGCGGTGGTCGTCGGCGTCAGTATGTACAAGAGCCGGCGCGAGGAGACGGGAGAAGATTTTTTTCTGGCCAGTCGTGGGCTGTTCTGGCCTCTGATTGGTCTTTCGCTGATAGCGGCGAACATATCTACGGAGCATTTCGTGGGCATGGCCGGCCAGGGCGCGGGGATTGCGGGGCTGGCCGTGGCCAGCTACGAATGGATAGCGGCGATCACGCTGGTTTTCGTGGCGATATTCTTCTTGCCGAGGTTCCTGCAAAGCGGCATTTTCACGATGCCGGAGTACCTGGAGTATCGCTATAACGCCACGGCGCGAGCGATAATGGCTATTTTTACTATGTTTATATACGTTCTCGTAACGATTTCCACCGTGATTTATTCGGGTGCGCTTACGCTGCAGACGCTCTTCGGCAACCTGGACAACCCGACGCACCTGTTGTATGGTGTGATTATAATCGCGGCGATAGCCACGCTTTACACAACGTGGGGTGGTTTGAAGGCGGTGGCCTGGGCGGATTTGTTCCAGGGTTCGGCGTTGATAATCGGCGGCGTAATAGCGATGCTCTACGGGTTCAGGGCGGTGGGTGTCGGCAACTTTTTCGAGGCCAACACGGACAAGCTGCATATGATACTGCCGCGGAATCATCCGGTCTTGCCGTGGACCGCGCTGGTGGTTGGATTGTGGATACCGAATTTCTATTACTGGGGGTTGAACCAGTATATCACGCAAAGGGCGCTGGCGGCGAAGACGCTGAAACAAGGCCAGCTCGGGGTGCTGTTCGCCGCGGGCCTCAAGCTGATTATTCCTTTTATAATTATTTTCCCGGCGATTATGTCGGCGCAACTTTATCCGGAGGCGGTGGGGGCAAAGCAGGACGCAGCGTATCCATTGCTGATTAAGAATCTGATAGGTCCCGGTTTTCGTTCGTTCATATTTGCGGCGATAGCGGGGGCGGTGATAAGTTCGCTAGCGTCTATGCTCAACTCGGCGTCAACGATTTTCACGATGGACATATTCAAGCGGCACATCTCCAAAGGCGCCAGCCAGAGGTTGCTTATCCTGACGGGACGGCTTTCAACCCTGGTTTTTGTGATTGTCGGGGCTGTAATAGCCGTGATGCTCAGGAAGTTTCCGACGGGCATATTCACATACATACAGGAGTTTCAGGGATTCATTTCGCCGGGTGTTCTGGCGGCTTTTGTTTTCGGTTTCGTGTTCAGGCGGGCCCCGGCGGCGGCCGGTGTGGCGGCGCTGGTGGGCAACGCGGTGGTGTACGGGTTTTTGCTGGTGTGCTTCAGCGGCTACGGCGTCTTCGACAAGCTCGGACTGACGATGGGTGAGCCGATCGCCTTTCTCAACAGGATGGCGATTTCGTTTGCGGTTGTGCTGCTGGTTATGTTGATAATCACGATTTGGAAGCCGCTGAGCGAGCCGAAGACGCTGCCGAGACGCGAAGGATTTGATATGCGACGGACTCCGTCGGTTGTGTGGCTGGGGGTGGTGGTGATAGCCGTGACGGTGGTGCTGTACATAATTTTCTGGTAGCAATCCGCAGACGTGTTACAAGCACAAGACAAGCAAGCGGTGGACAGGATACTGCAGGCTGCCGCTGCGCACGAACTGGACGTGGTCGGCGGCAGAATCAGGCGGACGTCCTCGCGTTTTTGCCTCGGAGTCGAGCACGGCGACTACAACGGCACCGAGCTTTTCGGCGTGGCCACGGACAGGTTTATCTGGCTGGGGTACAAGCCGAACGAAAGCAACAAGATACGGCTGTTCAGCACCAATTTTCCGAATGACGGAGTCGTAGAGTTTCGTCTCGGCGATGTGCCGGAGCCGAGGTCCGAATCCATAGCGGACACGTGGGGTCGTTTTCCGTTCGGGGTCGAGTACATACTGCGGCGGCAGGGCATCAGCTTGAGTCGCGGGCTTGACGGCGTGGTCTATGGAAATATACCGGGCGGCGGGATGTCACGGTCGGCGTCGCTGACGTTGAACTTGATCCTGTCCCTGCTGGAAGTGAACGGGATTGATATAGATGATCCGTTCAGGGTTGTGGATATTGCACAGGCGGTGGAGAATGACTACATCGGCTCGCCGTGCGGGCAGCTCGACCAGATAATGATACTGTTCGGCCGGGAGAATATGGGCACGTATTACAACCCGCGAAAACGCAGCATCGATTACATACCCCTTGGGGCCGGCGCTGCGGATTTTCGCATTGTTGTTATGGATACGGGTACGACCCGGCCGGGCCTGGAGAAATCAACCTACAGGATACGAAGGGCCGAGTGCGAGAAGCTGGTTTCGATATTGCAAGAAGCGGGGTATGACGTCGGGTGTCTGGCCGACGTCAGAGAGGAAACGCTTTATGAGGAGATTCTGGCTCAATTCGGCAGAGACTATCCTGAGTTGTGCGACCGGCTCAGGTATATTTTCGGTGCCCAGCGGCGGTTTTACGAGATGCTGGAAGCGTGGAAGGCGGGCGAAATCGAAAAGGTCGGGGCGATATTCCGGCGGGACGGTATCGGCCTGAGGGATGATTACAGGATTTCCGGGCCTGAGCTGGAGACGATGTGCGACATTGCGCGGACCGTCGAGGGTGTTCTGGGTGAACGGATGTTGGGAGGTGGCGACAAGGGTGCGGCCGGTGCGCTTGTGGCTGCAGAGAGCGTCGAGGCCTTGCGAGAAGCCGTGGAGCTTGCATATCCGCGGAGTCGGCCGCAGTATGCACAGAGATACGCCGTTCACGTCTGCCGGGTTGTGGACGGAGTGAAGGTTTTCGACGGCGCTGTGGACTAAGCGGCGTTTCAAGGGTGTTTTGCCTTTATGACCGAACGCGGCGAGCAGAAAGACAGGGGCTTATTCATTGCGAAGGTTCGCAGCAACCGCCGCATAGGGCCGCGATTCTACAAGCTGGTGGTCGAGTTTACAGGGGAAGGTGCATCGGCATTTGGGAATTGTCGGCCGGGGCAGTTTGCACAGTTCGACCTTCGCGGTGCAGGTTTGCCCGACGCCGAGGCCGTGCCAGAGGATTTGGTTGATTCGGCGGGACGGAATATTCTCTTGCGCCGACCGTTCAGCTTTTCGGATATATCCGGCAAGCCCGAGCGGGTGTTTGCTGAGGTGCTTTATTGCGCGGTGGGCCCGGCAAGCCTGCGAATGAGCGCTCTTTCGGCCGGGGACAGTCTGAGCGTGCTGGGTCCTCTTGGCAGGGGGTTTTGGGTGGATGGCGAGAAGAAGCTGGCGCTTCTGGTGGCAGGAGGAATGGGAGCCGGGCCGCTGGAACATCTGGCAAAGGTGCTGACCGAAGAACATCCGCAGATGCAGGTGGTGGCGTTCGCAGGTGCCGCCACCGTCCGCCAACTGCCGTTTGAACGCCGGCTGGATGAACTTGCCGAGGGGCTTGGGTTCTCGATAGCCGAGTTCGCAAAGTATGGGATCGAATCGTACGTTGCAACGGACGACGGCTCAGCCGGCTTTCACGGTCTGGTTACGGATTGTGTCCGCCAGCACATCGAAAGCCATAATATCAATGCCCGGGAGACGACGATTTATGCCTGCGGGCCTGAGGCGATGCTGGCAAAGACGGCAGAGCTTGCTGCGGGTTGCGGCATCGACTGCCAGGTCAGTATCGAAAGGCGTATGGCCTGCGGGATAGGGGTGTGCCAGAGCTGTGTTGTGCGATGCAAAGGCGGCGACGGCAATGCGACGGTGCAAAAACTTTGCTGCGAGGATGGGCCCGTCTTTGACGCCAGGGAAGTGATTTTCGAGGTATGAAAGGGTCCGTACAAAGGGCCCGCAGATCGAATGGTTGTGGCTGTTGCGATAGTGCTTCAGGATGTATGGTGACCCAGAAAATGTTGCTGTGATGCTATCACGATGAATGCCAGTGTTGATATGTCGGTTGATTTTGCCGGCCTGAGGTTGAGCAATCCCGTTTTTACCGCATCAGGCACGTGCGGATATGCGGACGAACTGGCGGACTTCGTGGATTTGAACTCGCTGGGCGGCTTTATTACGAAAAGCATCACGCTCAAGCCAAGAAAAGGCAATCCCACACCCAGGATCGTGGAAACCGACGCGGGGATGCTCAACGCAATCGGCCTTGCCAATATCGGCGTCGAGGCGTTTATTCGCGAGAAGCTGCCGTTGATAAGAACAAAGTTTACGAGCACGGTGGTTTTTGTAAACGTGGCCGGTGAGACCATCGACGAGTACGTTGCCGTGGTGGAAAGGCTCGCGGCCGAGCAGGCCGTGGCGGGTTTCGAGCTGAACGTGAGCTGTCCGAACGTAGCCAGGGGCGGCATAACGTTCGGGACGGAGCCGCAACAGGTAACAGAGATTACGTCGGCTGTGAAAAGTGCGGCCGGCGGAAAGCCTTTGATGGTGAAGCTTTCGCCGTGCGTTACGGATATAAGCGCTATTGCAGCGGCGGCTATCGAGGGCGGCGCGGATGCCCTTAGCCTGATAAATACATTTCCTGCAATGGCGATAGATATTACGCGCAAAAAGCCCGTGCTGGGGAATCGAACGGGAGGGCTTTCAGGTCCTGCGATAAAGCCGATCGTGGTTTACCTTGTGAACAAGGTTTATCGCGAGGTTGCAGCCCGGAGAGGTGTACCTATCCTCGGCACAGGTGGGGTCAGAACGGCATCGGACGCAATCGAGTTTATCATCGCGGGGGCCTCGGCGGTGGGCATCGGCACAGCAACCTTCATCGAGCCTGCCTGCGCGGCGAGGGTCATTAGGGGCCTGCGCGAGTACTGCCTGCGGCAGGGCGTTTCCAGTATCAAGGAATTGATAGGCGTGGTTGAATAAGTCGGCCACGATCAAAATCAGGACCAACGAAGTAACAGGAGAACGGGCTATGAAACAGATTTCCCGCAGGACATTTATGAAACGAACACTGGCAGCGGGCGCCGGCGCTGCCGTTGCGGGGGCACCGTTTGCGAAGGTGCTGGGGGCCAACGACGCAATTCGCGTTGCGGTTATCGGCTTCAACGGCAGGGGTCGCGGCCACATAAGGGGTTTCAACGAGCTCGAAGGTGCGCGGGTGACGGCGCTGTGCGACGTGGACGACAAGGTCGTGGCCAGGGCGGTGGCCGAGTTCGAAAAGCGAAACCAAAAGGTCAGGGTCTACCAGGACTACCGCAGGATGATGGAAGACAAGCAAATCGACGTGGTGTCGATCGCCACGCCGGACCATCACCACGTTCCGGCATCGGCCCTTGCAGTCGTGGCCGGCAAGGACGTTTACGTCGAAAAACCAGTGAGCCATACGGTCGAGGAAGGCCGACTGCTGGTGAAGCTGGCCCGAAAGCACAAGAGGATCGTCCAGCACGGCACGCAGTCGCGAAGCGCTATGGGTGTCAAGAAGGCCATTGAGTTCATCCAGTCGGGCAAGCTGGGCAAGTGCAGGATGGCAAAGGCAATCGACTGCCAGAGACGCGGCAAGATCGGCCACAAGGAAGACGAACCGGCCCCGCCTTACGTACACTACGACCTCTGGCTCGGGCCCGCGCCCGAAAGACCTTTCAACTGGAACAGGTACCACTACAAGTGGCACTGGTGGTGGGACTACGGCACAGGCGACACCGGCAACGATGGTATCCACCAGATCGACATCGCCAGGTGGGGGCTCGGTGTAACCATGCCGAAAGCAGTATCCTGCAGCGGGGGACAACTCTGGTATGACGACGACCACGAGACACCCGACACACAGATGGCCGTGTTCGAGTACGACCGGGCATACCTGGTATTCGAGATGCGGCTTTGGACGCCGTACCCGCACGAAGGGCACGACAACGGCAACGTTTTTTACTGCGATGACGGGTGGGTATCCGTCGGCAGGCGGGGCTGGAAGGCCTACTCGCGCGACGGCAAGGAAGTGGCCGGCGGCGGCCGGGAAGAGCAATCACATATGGAGAACTTCCTCAAGGCCGTTCGCAGCCGAAATCCTGCCGATTTGACCGCCGACGTCGAGCAGGGACACTACTCGGCGACGCTGTGTCATCTGGCCAATATCGCGATGCGGGTGGGGCGCAAACTCTATTTCGACGCCGACAGCGAGCGGTTCGTCGGCGATGCGGTGGCCAACACCTACCTCAGCAAGAACTACCGCAAGGGATGGGCGCCGCCCACTGCATAGAAAACCAGACAATATTCGATGCTATCGGTGGGTGGGTGATGAAAAAGGGCACGGCAGAGCCGTGCCCTTTGTTATTCGGCAAATGTTGCCGCTTAGACTTTCTCGGGTATCACGAAAGGCTTGCGATATTGGCGTCGCAGCATTTCGTTGGCCCAGCAGGCGGGGAAATCACCGACAAATCTGCCCTTTCGCTGGTCCCAGCTCAGCCAGGGCCCGCGAATAACGGGTGTGTGCTCCAGGTTAACCTCGTTGGCGGCCAGATGCTGCTGGATGCGCTCGAAGGTCTCCAGCGCCGGGGTGCAGTTCTGGAGGCTTTCATTGACTTGCTGAACCGAGGATTCCCACCCCAGCCGATAGGAAATATTCGCCATATGGCAGAGCATCGCCGAGATGTGCCCCTCGTGTATTTCGGCGTGCAGGTCGCCGGGTTTTCGGCTGCGGACGGCCTTGATGAAGTTTTCCTGGTGGCCTGCGCCGCCGTCGCCCTTGAATTGCTTTATCTTGTTGCCGTCGTTGTCGTAGGCCCATCCGCCGCCGCGGCCGCCGACGAAGTAGCCGTGCTCACATTGAATGATATTGCCTGAGCGGGTGCCGCGGTAGGTGTCGGAGCCGCGGACGCCTTTCTGCATCGGCAGACCGCGAAGCTCGAGGATCAGCGGGGCCGGCTTGTAATCGTAGATCGCAAGCTGGGTATTTGGGGTCTGGCCGTCGTCAACGTAACCGAAACGTCCGCCGATGCTTATGACCCGTTCGGGCAGGCCCGTCTGTCCCAGTATCCACCGGCAGTCGTCAACCTGGTGAGCGCCGAGGTTGCCCATATCACCGTTGCCGGTATCCCAGAACCAGTGCCAATCGTAGTGCAGCCGCTTTCTTCGCAACGGCTTGTACGGAGCCGGGCCGGTCCAGAGGTTGTAGTCGATATTCGGCGGGACCTGCTGCGGTCCAGTGACGTGGCCGATGCTTGGCCGCAGCTTGAACCACAACCCGTGTGCCCACAGAATCTTGCCAAGGTTGCCCTGCTTGATATAGTCGACCGCCTCTCGCAGGCCCACGTCGGAGCGGTTCTGGGTGCCTGTCTGGACGATGCGCTTGTATTTCCGGGCGGCCTCGACCATCTTTATGCCTTCCCAGACGTCGTGGGAGGCGGGTTTCTCGACATAGACATCCTTGCCCGCCTGGCAGGCCCAGACGGTAACAAGGGCGTGCCAGTGGTTCGGCGTGGCAACCACCACGGCATCAATGCCGGGGTCATCGAGCACCTTGCGAACGTCCGTGTAAGCTTCGACCGTCTCGTTTTCGCTGGTGATTTTGGAGACGTGCTTGTCGAGTATTTCCCTGTCTACATCGCACAAGGCCACGACACGGACACCTGAGAGCTTCCGGAAGACACCGATGTGCTGGCCGCCCTTGCTGCGGCAACCCACTACGGCCACCCGTACGGCGTCATTTGCGCCACGTACGCGGGAAAACGGCACCGCCATCGCCACGCCCGCGGCAACCGAACATTTCATAAAATCTCGACGCGTAAAACCCTTCATACAACACTCCTACATACCTGCAATACCGAAACAAAGCCATATCATCCAAGGATAGGACGACAAACAGGCGCGATTTTGCGCGGTGAAAAGAGCCGCGGTGCAGGTTGCTAAAATCACCCTGGATAGCCAGCGTAGCATAAATGGGCCCCGAGTGCAAGGGCGACGTTCGCGACGGCGCCCTTGACGCGCAACGGCCGGCAGTTTAACCTTCGCATCTGCGGCGGGTGTCGCCGCCTGCAAGCCGGATGCAAAACCCGTTATGAAGGTACTCGCTCTTGAACCATACTACGGAGGCAGCCACGAGGCGTTTCTGAAGGGCTGGTCCCGGGCCAGCCGGCACCGCTGGAGCATACTTACGCTGCCGGGGTACAAGTGGAAGTGGCGAATGCGTCACTCGGCGATTACTTTCGCCGAGCAGGTCAAACAACGGTTGGGCGCCGGTGAAAACTGGGACATCATCTTCTGTTCGGATATGCTCAACCTTGCGGAGTTTCGGGGACTGGCACCGGCAGAATTGGCCGGGCTGCCCACGGTGATTTATTTTCATGAAAACCAGTTGACCTATCCGGTCCGGTTCGAAAGCGAGCGCGATTACCAGTTTGCGATGACGAACATCACCAGTGCCCTGGCGGCCGATCAGGTCTGGTTCAATTCGGGTTTTCATCGTGAAGATTTTCTGTCGGCGGTCGAGAAGTTCCTGGTGCGTATGCCCGACTATCAACCGCGTGGTCCGGCGGAGGCCATCGGCCCGAAGTCGCTGGTACAGCCGCCGGGCATAGACGACATCGAACGTCAGCAGGCCAGAAGGCCCGGCCCGTTGCGGATTCTCTGGGTCGGGCGGTGGGAACACGACAAGGCACCGGAGCTTTTCTTCGAGGCTTTGAAAATAATCAAGCAGCGCGGCACGGACTTTCGCATCAGCGTCATAGGGCCGCGGTTCCGGCAGGTTCCGGAGGTTTTTGAGCAGGGGCGCACCTATTTTGCGGGCCACATCGACCGCTGGGGCTTTCAGCAGCCCAGAAGCGAATATGAAAAGGCGCTGGCCGAGGCTGATGTGGTTGTCTCGACGGCACTGCACGAGTTTTTCGGGCTGAGCGTTGTAGAGGCGATAGCGGCGGGGGCATATCCGCTGTTGCCGCAGCGTCTGGCGTATCCTGAACTGCTGGGGCTCGGTCAGAATCCGCAGATGCAGGAGTTTTTCTACGACGGCAGCATCGGCCGGCTGGCCGAGCGGCTGCTGGAACTTTCGACGATGATAGCTGAAGGCAGCTTGCGCGACCGCCAGCGAAAGGCCGCCGCTGCGGTCGAACGCTTCAAATGGAAGGAACGTTTGGCTCCGCTGGACACCTGCCTCGAAGAAGCCGGACGCGCCAAAGACCGGTGAATTACCGGGGCAAGCTGAGGTATTCGGTGCTTCCACAGGCGGAGCGTTTGTGTATAATAGCCGGGCAAACCCTGAAAGGAAGCACGTATGGGAAAGACGAGTCTGGTTTGCATTGCTGCGGCGTTGCTGTGCGTGGGATGCGTCGAGCGAACGCTGACGATAAACACCGAGCCGCAGGGGGCACTTGTCATCCTCAACGATGAAGAGATAGGCACCTCGCCGGTCACCGTGCCTTTCAACTGGTACGGCGATTACAACGTGGTAATCCGCAAGGACGGCTTTGAGACGCTCAAGACGCACCGCGAACTGAAAGCTCCCTGGTACGATGCATTTCCGTTCGATTTCATAGCCGGGGTAATCCTGCCGAACCGGATCGCGGACTCGTACCAGTGGACGTTCGAGCTGGCGGAGAAAAAGCAAATCACGCGGGACGAACTATTGCAGCAGGCCGGGCGGTTCAGGAAACAACTCGAATTGCAATAACGAGGGGCAAGATGGTTAAGCACAGGCTGACGGTGCTGGCAGTGACGGTGTCGGCCTGCGTAGTCGGCTGCGGTATCCGACGTGGACCGGCCGACGGCGCCGCCGCGCGGCGCGGACCCGGACGGGGCCACCCCGTGCAGATTACACCGACGGCGGAAGGTTTCCTGTTCACGGAGACAGGTCAAAAAGTTCTTTTCTACCAGCGGCGCCCCAGGTCGCTCGAGGGCAAATGGACCCGGGCGAACTACGTGCATCCGCTATACGGCCTTGATGGCGAGGTGCTGACGGAGGATTTTCCCGAGGACCATCGCCACCACCGTGGGATATTCTGGGCGTGGCATCAACTGTACGTCGGCGACAAGAAGCTGGGCGATTCGTGGTCACTTGTGGATTTTGTATATGATGTGTATGAAACAGCCATACTAACGCCCGACGGCGACAGCCGGGCATTGCGGGTAAAGGTCCTGTGGAAATCGCCTTTGCGAACCGATGAACTCGGCAATCTGCTGCCGTTTGTCAAGGAGACCACAACCATCACGGTTCATCGGGCCGAAGACGATATTCGCAAGATTGATTTTGAGATAAGGCTGCTGGCACTTGAACCGGGCGTTCGCATTGCAGGGGCGGCAAACAAGAGACAGTACGGCGGCTTTTCCGTACGCATCAAGTTGCCGGAAGGTACTCAATTTCTCTCGCCGGCAGGTGTCGTGGAGCCGATAAGGACACCGTTACCGGCGGCGGCCTGGATGGATTTCTCGGCGGATTTTGGCGGCGACGGCAGAATAAGCGGCCTGGCGATTCTCTGCCATAAGGCCAATCCCGGCTACCCGCACAGGTGGATCCTGAGACGAAAAGGCTCGATGCAGAATGCCGTCTGGCCCGGCCGAGAGCCGGTGCCTCTTTCGACCGAAAAACCGACAGTCCTGCGGTACCGCCTCATCGTCCACCGCGGACGATGCGACCGCTCGAACCTTCAGAAACTGCTGCAGCAGTATCACGGAACTCTCACCAAGCAGTAAAGAACAGGGGCCTGTCACGATGTCGGAACAGGCCCCATTGTGGACGCTAAAGTCTCCAACCCACAAGGCTGTTACGGCCAGAGCTTCTCTTCAAGCCAGCTGTTCAGCAGTACCGCGAAGTCCTTGAAGTTGACC
>CAYSBK010000022.1:0-23724 GCA_964429265.1 uncultured Pirellulales bacterium
AGGCTTTCCCGTCTGGCGGATTGTGTCATGCACCTTAGGGGGATGTCTTTCGTGTTTTCTTGCATTTGAGTGCCGCGGGTTCCGAGGCGCATTATTGCAGGCCGGGCGGTTGGGTGCGGGCAGTTCAGGCAATCCTGGCGCGCAACTGTCCGGCACCACTGCGTTGCGGGCTCGAACCGGGTATAGTCCCGGCCAAAGGGGCTTTTTGTCTGGCTTTGGCCATAAGACAGGGGGCTGCTGCGGGCAGCCAGGTGAATCACATTCTGGTTATCTCGTAGCTGGCAGGTCTTGTTCTGTGCTCTTCAAGCCAGATCACCAGCGACGGCGAGCCATCCGTGTCGGTGACGATTCCCTGGCGAACAGCCGGCCCCGTCTGCCGCAGCGAGCCGTTTGTTTTCACCGCGGCCTTGGCGGTGCGGCTGCCCCAGTTCTTGATGACAATACACGGATTGACCACCGGCGATTCTTCGGACGCCTCCACCCGGAACCGGATTCTCGAATCGCCGGCGACCAGCACGTACGCACGCTGGGCCTTGTCATAACCCTCGCTCTTGGCCCCTTCGACATCCGTCAGGGCAGGGGGGTGATTCCACATCCTGGCCAACGGGACCAACGCGGAAATCGGCCCGTCGTTGAAGCCGTAAACCGCCATATTGCCCGGTGTCCGCCGCGCAGCCCCAAGCGCCGCATGGGTCAACCGGTCTGCCGCCACGGCGAATCGTCCGTCGGATGGCAGCAGCGACACCGGCCAGTGGTTCCAGGGACCGGCAAACGGGTCCTCGGTATACGGCGACTGCTCGTCCGCGCCCCACGGATTGATGCGCGGAAATTCCTGGAAAATAAGGAAGACTTTGTACTTTGACTTGAAGTTCACTTGCTCGATGCAGGCCTCGGTCAGCGTGTTCTTCGGGACGCCTCGAGGCAACTGCCAGGTCAGATCCAGGGTCCGGCCGGAAAGATCAGCCACGGAAAGTGCCTGTAGATGAACGTTGTCCAGGCAGGTTGTCCCCGGTTCGCTGAAGAATTGGACGTCCTGCCAGCTCTCGCTGCCCCGGCGATAATGAACCCGTCGCACGCCTGTGCCGTCCGGATAGATAGTGTGGTATTCGTCCGTCCAATGCAGCGGATGCGTAAACACATAACCCACGTCGGCCGACGAGTAACGCCAGTGCAGAACAACCCGCGCGTCCGTGTTTTCGATCACACGAATGTAACAGTGGCGGCAATCTTTATCGGCCATGTGTTCCGCGCAGCCGTGTGGCCCGCCCGTCTCGGTGCTCTGATCTTCCATCCATTTGTTGTTTTCGGTCACCCAGCCGGCGCCCAGGTTGGCTCCGCGCCAGTACACCACGCTCGTGGGCATCTTGTCGAATTTGACCACCACGTCGGGATAGGGACTGGTGCGCCACATATTGTCCCACAACTCGTGGTATTGAAGCCGGGTGTAGCTCGCGCCGAAACTCCCCGATGGACCGGTCCTGCCCGGCAGAACCCGCACGGCCAGGTCCGGCACCTTACGCAGTACACTCGAGGGCTTCAGGTATTCATAGGATTCGAGAATCTGCCTCGGCGTCAATGCCACCGTGTATATCTTCACCTCGTCTATCAGTCCCTCGATGCCGTAAATCGTCGGCAGGTGATTTCGCGGCCCGCGTACCGGGTCGGTCGCCCGGCCCTGCCGGTTGTTCAGCCCGATCAGAAGGTCCGTATCGGGAAGCCTTACCGTTCCCGAAGCTTGCGCTGCGCCAGCTTGCCGGCCATCGACGTAGATGCGCAGGAAACCATCACCATAAGTGGCCGCCACGTGAGTCCACCTGTACAACTCCAATTTCTCGGCTGCCTTGACCTGTCTGCCGTTGACCATGAAGACCGGATAGCCGTAGGCGTCGATGCCGAGATAATAGCCGATGCCATCCCTCTTGACCTTATCGGCCTGCCGGGTCTTTGAGTAGGGCCCCGGCTGTATCAACGAATGGTGTACAAGCGGAGCCCAGTTCCACGGATAGGCGCCCAGAGCTACCCACGCCTCCACCGACACCGCGTCTTCGACGGCCGGGGCATGCGAGCCTGAATGGACCACCTTCGAGAAATAACCGTCGAATGCCAGGGCCGTCCCCGAAACACCCCGTTTCCACAAGCTTCGGTTGCCGGCGATTGTGCAGTCACGTCCGGAACACTGTTCCACCGTAATGTCTTTGCGTTCGTAGGCACGGCTGGTCAGACCTTCATCAAATCTCCACCATGCTGCCGGTTCGACGACCGAAACCGCCTTCACCGGCGAGCCTCGCACGGCATCGGCCGGCTTCCTCGACAGAAAAGCCTTCCTGGTCGAGATCATTTCAATACCGCCATCCGTCAGTCGCAGCCGTTGGATGGTTCTGTTGTTCGGGTCCTCATAATCATCCAGCTTTTCACACGCCTGGCGGACCGTGCGCGTCAGCAGGCCATCTGGTGTAATCCTGAACAACTCGTGGACCGCGCCCCTGAGCCCATCTGGTTCAGCGACGTCAGGCAGATATCGCCAGTGTATCAGCACGTGGTTCGGTTCGTCCTCGATCAGACGCACGTAACAGTAAAGACAGGCCACATCCTTCTGGCGGGGGACAAGTTCATCCACGAACCACCTGCCTTTTTCGGTCTGCCAGAAAGGCCGGTAGCCGAACTCCCGGCTGAAAATGAACCGGCCGGTGTTTCCCAGGTTCACCACCAGGTCGGCGTGTGGGCCGGTCAGGGTCTTGCCTTTCAGATTTTTCAAATCATCCAGACTTTTACCTTCCTTTTTCATCACTTCAAGATACCCCGGCATAGCTTTGGCTGCCTGCCGGAGGTCAATTGTGTAATCAAGTCGTGTGTGGTAAGCGAAAAAAGCCGCGGAAGAACCGGTATCGCCGGATTGCGGACTGCCCGGTGCGGTGCTGGTAAGCAAACAGAAGACCGTCAGGACCATAAGGGCCTGGGGGAGTTTGAACGAATTCGGTTTGAACAATCTCATGACTGCAGCTTGCCTCGTATTGAAAGAACCAACACCTTTGGTAACGCGTGTATTAACGTCGCTGCCCATGGCAAATTACTCCTGTAATTTGATTAAAAAAGGCTACAATCAATCTTACAAAAGGTGCCGCCATTAGCAAGCTGAAATTTATCCGGTAGAGTTCTATTCGACGATCTGTTGCTCGGTTGAAAATCTTGTGCCCTGGTTGCTTTGCCGCGCGTTTCGCTGTCCAGCAAGCAGCCGGCAGCGACCGAAACCGACGGCGAAAAGCCTGTTGTGGATGTTTCAAGGGCGGAAGCAAAACGACTTGGGGTCAGACTTGCAGCAAATGCTGGGAAAACGTCGGATTCTATAAGACGCAATAAGACAAGAGCCGCTGATATTCACGCGGCGTCACCAACTGCGAAAATCCTGTCTAACGCCTCAACAACGCGTTCTCAGTTCAAGAAACGGAGAGGGCGGGATTCGAACCCGCGGTAGGGACAAGCCCTACACAGCCTTTCCAAGGCTGCTCGATAAGCCACTCCGACACCTCTCCAGAGCAGGCCTGAAAATAGCTGCGCCGGCGCCGTTTTGCAACTTATAATTTCTTTCGGCCGGCTGTATAATGATGTGTGCCCGTGGCGGATACACCGGGATGCTCTCCGAACCTGCCGTTGTCACGGGCAAACGACCTGCAGCGGTTGCGGGTCGAAAAAGAACCTGCAATTGCGATTTCATCTGAAGGGAACTGCGGATGCGTGGACTGAAAATCTGTCTGTGGATAACCGGTATCCTGTGCCTGCTGGCGGTCTTCGGGTTATTCCTGCCGCGGTCGTCGCTGGAAGCCATTGCGGGGCTGTTCGGCGTCGAGAAACTGCCGGATTCACCCGTGTTCCTGTACGCGGTCCGTGCCTTCTCGGCCACGTATGCCGCGATTGGATTGTTTTACGTGATACTGGCACTGCAGCCGACCCGCTTCGGTGTAATGGTCCCATTCTCAGGCTTTGCCGCCGCGTTTGTCGGAATTGTCTGCGGCATAACGGGACTGGCGGTAAGAATGCCCGTCGCCTGGTTTCTCGGCGATTTCCTGTCCTGCACCATCCTGGGTGTTCTAATCCTGGTGTTCTGGCGAAAAAGCAAGCAGGCGTCTGCACATTGACGTGTACAACCCGCCGCTGTCGTCCCGCCCGACCGGACTGGAGGCCGGACGGATTTGCCGCTATGAATGAGTACGAGTTTTTTCTTGCTTTTTCCCACAATCGGCGACCATAATGTCACCGGCAGATGTCCGAGCCGAAGGTCTTGTTAAGTTCGGCAACACCGGCGAAGTGAGGGATGAAGATAGCAGGCCGACGAATAGTAATTGCGATATTCGGTTGATTAAAGCAGTACCGGGCAAAAAAAGACCAGGAACAAACCCATAGTCATAGGTGAACGTGCCCCATGCGACTCTATCTGATCAATCCATCAAATCCGCTTGTCAGCGTCGTCAAAGTCAACAGGAGTCGATGGAACCGTTACCGTGTGTGGAAACCGCTGAGCCTTATGGTTCTGGCCGGGCTGACCAGCCCACAGTGGGAAGTCACGATTGTGGACGAGAACCTCGGCGTGCCGAACTATCAGGCGATGCCCCGGCCTGACCTGGTGGGTATTACCGCCTTCACCTCACAGGTCAACCGCGCTTACGAAGTGGCCAACTACTTCCGGAGCACCGGTGTGCCCGTCGTTATGGGCGGCATTCATGCAACGATGTGCCTGGACGAGGCCCTCAGTTATGTGGATTCGGTAGTGACGGGGGAAGCCGAGGCCATATGGCCGCAGGTTCTGGAGGACGCACGGCGAGGCAGCCTTAAGCCCCGGTATGACGGCGGGCTTGCCGAGATGAAGGATATACCCCTGGCGCGTCACGACCTGCTGGCCGGCAGGTACGCCTTCGGAGCCATTCAAACCACGCGCGGCTGTCCCTTGAACTGCAGCTTCTGCAGCGTCACGGCGTTCAACGGTGCCCGCTACCGGCAGCGTCCCATTGCTGATGTTGTCCGGGAATTCCGATTGATCCGTGAGAAACGTGTTCTGGTTGTGGACGACAACCTCATCGGTACTCGCCGTGAACACATCGCCCGCGCCAAGGATATGTTCCGCGCCATGGCACGGGCGAACCTGCGAAAGCAGTGGATTGCCCAGGTCACGATCAACTTCGCCGATGACGAAGAACTCCTGGCATTGGCCGCGAAGGCCGGCTGTAGAGGCGTCTTCATCGGCTTTGAATCGCCCTCGGCGGAAGGGCTTGTGCAGGTCGGCAAGAAAATCAACCTTCTCAGGGGCAGCGATTTCCGTGCCTCCGTACAGCGCATCCAACGCCACAGAATTCTCGTAGTGGGTTCCTTTATCATCGGTCTGGACGTAGACGAGCCGGGCATTGGCAAGTGCATCGCTGAGGCGGCCTGCCGGTACGGCCTGGACTACTTGAACGTCCTGTTTTTGACTCCCCTGCCCGGCACGCGCCTGTGGGAGCAGATGTCATCGCAGGACCGCATCGCTCTCGATAAATTCCCCGAAGACTGGAAATATTACACGCTGACCTTCCCGGTAGCCCGACATAAGCATCTGTCTCTGGACGACGTCATCGAGGAGATGACCTGCTGCGAGCGAAACTTCTATTCCCTGCCGCGGATTCTGGGCAGGGTGTGGCGGAACCTGTGGCGATGCCGCAGCCCGTTGTTCACGCTGGTGGGGAATATGTCGTACAGAAGCAATTTGCGGCTCAACTGTGAAACATACCCCGACTTCAGGCGCCGCAATAACGAAAGATTCAGGGCTGCAAAAGCACTCGTAACCACTGGTGAGGCCTGAGTTTCCAAAACAGCCGCTTTTGAGCTTAGGTGAGCCCTTGGATTCTAAGTACGGACGTGGTCCGAAGGCCCATCAGGGACGAATGAGTACGATTCTGCACATAACCAAACGCACCCACTGGGACAAGGCTCTTGAGGCCGGCCGTCTTGAAGCCGAAACAGCCGGCGCAAAGGGCTTCATACACTGTTCGATGCCGCATCAACTCGTTCGCGTTGCAAATTCCTTATTTCGTGGCCAGAACGACCTGGTCCTGCTTGCTATCGACACCGACAGAGTTGCTTCGGAGATTCGATTCGAAAACCGTCAGGGCGGCAGCGAACTGTTCCCGCATATCCATGGGCCGTTGAACCTGGATGCGGTTAGGTGTGTTTATGAATTTCGCCCGGCCGGGGATGGCACGTTTGTACTGCCGCAAGGACTGGCCGCCGATTGCCGCTGACAATATCCCAGCGCGAACAAATTGCATATTTATTGATGCTGGTTCTGTCGGCGCCGGCGGGTAAAGAATTGCTGCAACTGCCGGCGGCATTCTTCAGCAAGAACGCCGCGGGTTACTTCCACGCGATGATTCAGCCTTCCATCCTGCACGATATTGTACAGTGTCCCGCAGGCACCGGCTTTTGGGTCGTCGCAGCCGTAAACCAGCTGGTCAATCCTTGCCAGCACCAATGCCCCCGCACACATCGCGCAGGGCTCCAGCGTAACATAAATCGTGCAGCCGTGCAGCCGCCACGTCCCTATCGCCGCCGCCGCCTGCGTCAGCGCGATGATTTCTGCGTGAGCGGTTGGGTCCTGCAGTTGCTCTCTCTGGTTGTAGGCCTTGCCGATTATCCGGCCGTCATAAACGACAACCGCGCCGATGGGTACGTCGCCGTTTTCTTCGGCGGTCCTTGCCGCCTCGATGGCCAGCCGCATATAACGTTCGGCCTGCTGACTTTGCGGTGATTCCGAGGGCATTCTGATTTCAGCCGGTGACGTTCCCTACTGAAGCATTGCCATAAACTGTTTCTCGTCTATTACCGGAACGCCAAGTTGGATCGCCTTGTCGAGTTTACTGCCGGGCTCCTTGCCGGCGACCACGAAATCGGTTCGTTTACTGACGCTGCCCGACGGTTTCCCGCCTGCAGCCCTGACGGCCTGTTCGGCCTGCTGCCGGGTGAAGTTCTCCAGTGTGCCCGTTATGACCACGGTCTTGCCGGCAAGTTTGCCGCTGCTTCGAGTTGGAGCGGCCGCCTTTTCGGGACTTACCCCTGCATCCAGCAGCTCCTGGATTACCTGGCGGTTCTTCGGGTCGTGGAAGTAGGCGTAAATGCTTTCGGCCATTTTAGGGCCTATCTGGTCTATCGCTTCGAGTTGCTCGCGGTCGGCCTCCATCAACGCTTCCAGTGAACCGAAGTGCTCGGCCAGTATCTGGGCCGACTGCCCGCCCACAAGCGGAATCCCCAATGCCGCCACCAGACGCCAGAGGGGGCGGCGCTTGCTGGCCTCGATGGCCGTTATTACATTCTCGGCGCTCTTGTCGGCCATTCGTTCCAGCCCCAACAATTGTTCCTTCTGCAGCTTGTAAAGGTCGGCAAAGTTGCTCACCAGTTGCGCGTCAACAAGCTGCTCTATCAGCGCCTCGCCCAGGTGGTCGATATCCATCTGGCCCCGCCCGGCAAAATACTTCAGCCGTTCCACCAGTCGCCGCTGACAATTGCGGTTGCTGCAGCGCACGTACACGCCGTCTTCGTCCTTAACGACCTTCGAGCCGCAGTTGGGACAGGTCTTCGGTACCGGGAACGGTTTGGCACCCGCCGGTCGAAGCGCTTTTTTCACCTCGACGATTTGTGGTATTATCTCCCCGGCCTTTTCCACGACCACGGTATCGCCGCAGCGGACGTCCAGCCGTCGCATCTCGTCAAAATTGTGCAGGCTGGCTCGCTTTACGGTCGTTCCCGATAGCTGCACCGGCGCCAGGTTCGCCACGGGCGTCAGTATCCCGCTCTTGCCGACCTGAACATCTATTGACCGAACGACGGTCTCGGCCTGTTCGGCGGGAAACTTGTAAGATATGCACCACCGCGGAGCACGCCCCGTCGCTCCAAGGGCCGCCTGCTGGTCGAAACGGTTGACCTTGATGACCATTCCGTCAATTGCATAGTCCAGTTCACTGCGTCGCCGTTGCCAGCTCTGGCAGACCGCTATTACCGCGTCGATGTCAGGAGCCTTTTCTACGTGCGGGTTGACCGGCAGGCCGAGTTGCCTGAACCTTTCCAGTGTCCGGTAGTGATCATCCGCAAGTGGCTGCGAAACCTCACCCGTCGCGTATGCGAAGAACGCCAGATGCCGTTCAGCCGTTGTCCGCGCATCCAGCAGTTTCAGTGAGCCGGCCGCGGCGTTCCTCGGGTTGGCAAAGACCGGCTCACCGGCCTTGCGCCGGGCCTCGTTAAGCTCCAGGAACGCCTTGATCGGCATATAAACCTCGCCGCGCACCTCCAGCACTTCGGGAATATCGCCGTCGGGCAGGAGCCTGAGCGGGATCGCCTTTATCGTACGAACGTTGCTGGTTACGTCGTCGCCGACTTCGCCGTCGCCGCGGGTTGCCGCCCGAACCAGGACGGCCCCCTCGTATCGCAGGCTTATGGCCAGACCGTCGATCTTCAATTCCACCACGTACTCGTACCTTTGCCGCCCGAGCTGCTTGCGAACCCGCTGGTCAAAGGCCCGCAGCTCGTCGGGGTTGTATGTGTTGTCGATGCTCAGCATCGGTACAGTGTGACGAACCGATGCAAATCCTTCCACCGGCTGACCAGAAACCCGCTGGGTGGGTGAATCCGGTGTGACCAGATCTGGATGCGCCTGCTCGAGTTCTTTAAGCTCGGCAAAAAGCCGGTCGTATTGCCGGTCGCTGATACGCGGCTGGTTCAGCACGTAGTAGTAATAATCGTGCTTGCGTATCTCGTTTCGCAGCCGTTCGATTCGTTTTTTCGCATCTTCCACCATAGCGATATTTTTATATTATCACCGGCTCCATTGTTCAAGCTCTACCGTGCAGCCGCCAATGCGGTTCGTTCCGCGTGCGGTCGCAGAAGCCGCCGGCCGCTGCCACTATCAAATCGCCCGGTCGCGCCTCCTTGACGACAACAGTATCACATTTCGCAGCGCCGCCGCGTCCCGTGCGGCAAACCAGTGGCTCTCGAAGTCCTTCTGCTGGGCGATCTGGGCGATGGCCATCAGGGCGCGAAGATGGTAGTTTCGCTCGTCCGCGCTTCCGGCCAGCACGAACATTATCCGCACCGGCTCCTCGACGCCCGGAAACCTCACGCCGTCAACCGCACGCACCGGCACCACCGCGAACTTGTTCTGGCCGTCCACAACTATGTGGGGGATAGCAAAGCCGGGCTGCACCACCGTGCCCGTCTCGGCTTCCCGCTGAACAAACTTCTCCAGAAGAACATATTCGCTTGTATCCAGCTTCGGCTCCAGCAGCCGGCATACCCGGCGCATTACCTGCTCAAAGCTCTGAGCACCCTGCAGGTCGAGTATGTCGCAATCCCTTATCAGCCGGTCGAACCTGTCCTCCACCACCTCGTCGCGCGCCAGCAGTATTTCACGAAGCTCGTCCTCGAGCGTAACACTCTTGAGCCGGCGGTCCGTCACGCGCTCCACCACGTGCATCACGGCCGATGCACGTGTTACACGACGCGCAACGTAAAACGCGAACCAGAGCCCGCTGAACCCCGCGAACCCGCACGAAACAAGCAGCGGCACGGCTCCCATATCAATCAATACCAGCACATAAGCCACTATCGCCGCTATGTGCATATACGGATAGCACGGCGACCTGAAGCTCGGCCGGTAGGCCTGGATCCGGCTGGTTCGCATTATGATTACACTGGCGTTGACCAGGATGAAAAGCAGCACCATCAATGCCGAGGCCGTCTTCACCAGCCTTTCGATATCCAGCAGCAATATCGCCGTCACCATAAAGCCGCCGGTAACCAGGATGCTCGTATGCGGAGTTCGGAACCTCCTGTTGACAGCGGCGAAAAAGCTCGGCAGCAGCTTATCCCTGCTCATCGCCAGCGGATAGCGCGACGCCGCCAGGATACCTCCGCTGGCCGTGGTAACAAACGCCGCTGCCGCTGCCGCCCCCAGCAGCACAAAACCCCCGCGTGGCAGGAACTTCTCGGCCGCCAGGGATATGGGCGTGAGGCTGCCGGCCAGTTCCGAACTGTCCAGAACACCCACCGTTATCCCAACCACCGCCACGTAAAACACGCTGACGACAAACCACGCAAGAAGCATCCCCAGCGGAACGTTCCTGCCGGGATTGCTTACCTCCTCGGCCACGCTGGCCACCTTCGTCAGCCCGCCGTAACTTATAAACACCAGCCCCGCCGTTGCCAGGATTGTCAGCACCGGCCGATCCAGAAAACCATCATACCTCGCTGCCTCGACCCGCCCGGCGCCTGCGAACACGAAAATCGCCAGTACCGTCAGCATAAACCCCACCAGCAGGACCTGGAAGCGGCTGGTGTGTCTTACGCTGACGATATTCAACGCGCTAAAAGCCACGCAGCAGACAACCTCTATCTGCTTCAAATGTGCCGTGGTCAGCCTCATCCCGAATGCTTCGTGCAGCATTATTTCCACCAGCACCGCCATTCCCACGATTGCAAACGCACTTTTCAGCGCCAGCGCAAACCAGTTCGTCAGCCCCGTAAAAAGCCCCGAGAACGAGCCGAGGCTTCGCTCGACGTAGAAATACGTACCCCCCGCCTTCGGCATAGCCGTCGCCAGCTCTGCTTGGCAAAGCGTGCTGGGTATGATCAACACGCTCGCCAGAAGGTAACACAGAACAACCGCCGGTCCAACCTGGGCATAGGCGATTCCGGGCAATACGAACAGGCCGGAGCTTACCATTGCACCGGCAGCTATGGCGAACACGTCCACCATACCCAATTGCTTCTTGAGCCTGCCCACGCTGCCTTTCCTTGGACCATGCGACCGGCGGAACAAAGAACCGCGTTGCCGCAGCCGGTTCTGCCGGCATGCAGCGGCAATATGTTAGCACAATAGGGCCCTCATCCGGCATAGTTTTTTCCGCCTCGCCGGCTTCAAACGCCCGGAGCCGCTGATAGAACCCGCAGAAATGCAAAAAAAGGAGTGCCGCGCCGAAGCGCCGATGAGCACCCACACCCACGTACCCACCAGGCTAAACTCGGCCGACACTCCTTTTTAGGAGGATCATCATCCCCCAAAGTGTACCACATCCTTTACCGGAATGATTATACCACAACGCGCGACTTGTACTGGTATCAGGTTATGCCTGATTTGAGAAGGAAAAAACCCTGATGTGACAGCCGACCCGACCTTGCGCTACGGCTCCAGCGACGTGAATCCCTTCCGGACCGCGTACTTGGTCAGTTCGGCCACGCTGTGGATGTCAAGCTTGTCCATAATCTGCCGCCGGTGCGTCTCCACCGTTTTCGCGCTGATATGCAGCTTCAGCGCTATCTGCTTGGTCGTCTTGCCCTCCGCAAGCAACTGCAGCACCTCCCGTTCCCGGCCCGTAAGCACGTCCGAGACCCTCTCACCGCTTCTGGACAGGCGGTGAACGTAATCCTCGACGACCACCCCCGATACCGAAGGACTCAGGTAGGTTTTTCCGCTCACAACCGCTCGTATCGCCGTGGTCAGCTCCTCGAACGCGCAGTCCTTCAGCAGGTACCCGCACGCGCCGCTCTTGAGCATCTCGGTAACGTACAACGCGTCCGAATGCATCGACAGCGCGATTACTTTTGTCCCGCTGCCGGTTGTCGTTATCTGTCGGGTGGCCTCCATACCGTTCAGGTCCGGCATACTAATGTCCATAATAACCACCTGCGGGCACATCTTCCTAACCAGTGCCACGGCCTCCCGGCCGTTCTCAGCCTCCCCGACCACCTCCATATCATCCTGCTGTTCGAGCATAGAACGCAGCCCCTGCCGCGTTATCCTGTGGTCGTCGGCCAGCACGATTCGTATGCTCATCTGACCTTCGCTCCTTTGCGCCGGGACTTGTGATTGATTGGGGCCGTCATAATCACTCGAGTTCCACCTGCGGCAGGGCGGCTTATCTTCATCCTGCCGCCTATGTGGTCCAGCCTTTCACGGATGCTGAAAAGACCGAACCCCCGTATGCCCGACAGGTTCGAATCCATACCGGCTGCATCGAATCCCACCCCGTCGTCTTCGACGGTGATACGTATCTCGTTGCCACACCGCCTCGTCGAAACCTTCGCGTTGTGGGCCTTCGAATGCTTGGTGATATTGACCAGCAGCTCCCGTACCGCCTGGAACAACAACACCTTTACATCATCCTCCAGCGGCTTCTTGCGCCCATCGTCGTCGAACACGGTTACGATGCCGTGTCGTTGCTGCATCTGCCGCGCCAGCCATTGAACCGCCGCCTCGAAACCAAGCTCGTAAAGTACCGGCGGGCTTAGCTCGAACGTCAGCGACCTCGCGTTTTCGATTGCCTCCGACAGCATCTCGTTCACTTCCTCGGCCGCCTGCGACAGTTTCGCATCGCAAAGCGACCTCTTCAAGGCCTCCAGCTTTATCTTCGCAATTGCAAGGTTCTGGCCCACCTGGTCGTGCACGTTCGTTGCCAACTGCCGGCGCATACGCTCCTCCGCAAGCGACAATTCCGACGCCAGGCTCCGCAATTGCTCTTGGTAACGCATCAGTTGCTGCTCGGCTTTCTTGCGCTCCGTTATGTCCTCGATGGTCCCCTCGTAATAGAGCATTCTGCCGTCTTCGCCCCTGACGGCCACCGCACTTTCGCACACGAACAGACGGCTGCCGTCTTTGCGCATCCATACGGACTCCAGGCCCAGCACCTTGCCCTGTTTCTCCATCATCCGCTTGAAGTCCGACCGCGGCGTCGAACTGTCGAAACCGTCCCTTTCCAGATTCAACCGCGACAGCTCCTCGAACGACGAGTAGCCCATCATCTTTACCAGGGCCGGGTTGGCCATCAGTATCCGCCCGTCCGGCGTGGTACGGTAGATGCCGATAAGCGAGTTTTCAAATATCGTCCGGAAGCGATGCTCGGCCTTTCGAAGTTCACCCTCCACACGCTTTCGCTGAGCCACCTCTTCCTTCAGCTCGCCGACTACCGCCGCAAGGTCCGCCGTACGCTGTTGAACGCGAGCCTCCAACTCGTCGTGGGCCTTGCGAAGGGCATCCTCCACGCGCTTCTGCTCGGTGATGTCCCGCGCGATGCCCACAAGGCCCGTCACGTTGCCCTGCTCGTCGAATTGCGGCACCTTCACCGCCTGGAACCAGCGCCTCTGCCCCATCGCGTCGGTCATTTCCTTGGTTATCGTTATGGGCCTGCCTGTTTCAAAAACCCGCCGGTCGTCCTCAATGTTGGCCCAGGCCTGGCCGCGCTCGGCCATTAGCTGGTCGTCGGTCTTGCCGATAACTTCCTCGGCACGCAGCCCGAATGCCTCGGCCGCCTTGCTGTTGACAAGAACGTAACGACTTTGCAGGTCCTTAAAGAAAATCGCGTCGTGCGCCGACTCCACCACGAACTTGTATTGCTCCAGTGTCCGCCGGGCCTGATTGCGACTGGTTACATCCACGAACGCCGCCATCACACACACCGGCTTGCCCGCCTCATCTGTAATAAGGTTCGACGTCAGCTCCGCGTCAAAGACCGAGCCGTCCTTGCGTTTGCCTTTCAACTGTCCAACCCACACTCCGTCACGATGTACGGTATTCTTGACCTGCTCGGCCGCTTTCGGCTCCACCCAGAACCTCTCAACCTCTTGACCGATAAGCTCGTCTTCCGACTCGTAGCCCCAAAGCTTCACAAACGACCGATTGACATAAGTAAGCCTGCCGTCAAGACCGGCCAAGGCAATGGCATTCAGCGAAGACTCCACCACCATCTGCTTGAGCCGAAGGTCCGCCTCCACCCGTCGTCGCCGCAGGATATTAACCGCCAGAAGCATCACTGCTACCGCAAGGCCGACCAGAACCGCCACCGCCGCCAGGATTTGCCCTCGGTACATCCGGTAAAAGGACCGCGGCTGGTTCACTATCAGACTGTCCGCCGGAAGAACCGAACGGGCGATGCCGAAGTGTTTAAGGTTGCCGTAATCGAAAACGAACTGCCCCGTTCCTCCCCGCACAATCGGAATATCAGCCGCTTTCGCACCATCTGCGACACGCAACGCCATATCCGCAGCGATACGACCCTGGCGATAGCTGCTGTTGAGATAACCTCCGATTACCGGGCCGTGACCAACCAGCTCCCACGTTACTGCGTAACTCGGCACGTCGCAGCTCTTCCAGAAACTCGCCCAGGGAGCCTCGTCAAACGGCAGCTGGCCGTCACTATTGAGAAAGTCGTCGGCCAGTATCAGAACACATCCGTCCTTCTGGTCCGAAACCATCGACAGAAGCTGCTGGCGGTTTTCACGCGTAAGCATAAACGTCGAGAACCGAACCCGCCCCTGATGCTCACGAACCAGATCTGCTATTTCCTCCAGCGTCATCGGGGGCCAGTACGCATTATCACTTGCGCCGTCGTTGACGATGATAACATGCCTGGCCGACGGGTGAATCCGAAGCGCCGTTTCGACGGTCGCCGCCCGCGGAAGCTCTTCGATAACCCCCGTCACATCCCGATGACCATCCAGGATCGCCTCGATTGTCGTCCGCCGTGGCAGCCACTCGTACATCGAATCGTGGAAAGTATCCACGCCGCAAAACACTATCGGTACACCGGGGCAAAGCTCGCTGCGGTGCTCAAGCAGGAAAAGCAGCGCGTTGTTGTCAACGGTTATCACAACGTCGTACTTCTGACCGGCGGTCTTGTGCTTCAAAAGCGCGTAGATTTTCTCGTAGTACTCGGGTTGGTTGAAGCGCTTCGTATCCATATACTCGATGATCCATTCGACCTGGTCACGGTGCGCCCGAAAGACGTGCTCTATAGCGTCCACTACACGCCCAGTCCAGGGGAACGTGGGATGGTACGAAGTAAGTATCAAAACCCTGTGATCGTGGGACTTGCCTGCCGCAAAGTCGGCCTGCCCCACCAGGAAAACACTGCACAAAATTGCCCCGGCAAAGACCCGCCACGCACCCGCTCGCATCCGGCAAGGCCGCCGGTCAAACCGGCCCTTACCCGAACGCTCACATCTGCTCACTCGATACCAAAAGCCTTCAGCCATTGCTCGGTCTCGCTGGTCGTAAGGCCGCCGCGTTTTTCGGCCGGTTCGCCGGGCTGACTGCCCGCACGGCCGAGCTTCTCCTGAACCAATCTCCAGAAAGCCCTCGAAGTCAGGCTTGACGAGCCGGCCGCCTTTGCCGCCGACCGGATTCGCCGGTCTGTACTCACTACGGTCAGACGCCTGGCGGCGCTGCTGGCCTTGACCTTGTCCTCTATTACTGCATCGGCCTCTTTGTTGGCACCGGAAAACACCACCTCCAGGTTGCTGAAACCATCGAAAAGCTGCTTTTGCCCCGAACCCGTCCCGTCAAACACGATTACACCTTTTTCCGAAACAAACCTCAAGTACCGGTTTATTATGTGGCACAACTTCACCTCCGTCAGGGGTTCACCCGAATCCGAACCTCCGACAAACCACAGCAGATTGTGACCGTCGATAATAACCGGCATCGGCTCACCATATCCATCCCGGCGCCTGTCTCACCGAGTTGTCGCCTCGCTGCCGCCGGAGCTGATCACCTCTCAAATCGTACCTCCCCCCCCACAATCGTTTTCTCCACCCGCCCCCGCACCTCCCAGCCGTCGTAAGGACAGTTTCTGCTCTTCGAGCGAAACTGCTTCACGTCGATCGTGTACCGCTCGTCCGGGTCGATGATAGTCACGTCACCCTGCTTGCCGGGCGTCAGCGTTCCCTTGTCTATACCTATCACCTTCGCCGGCCGTACCGTCATCAACTCGATAAGCCCCGGCCAGTCGACCACGCCCGGCTCGATCAACGCCTTCACGAAAAGCGACAGCGAGCACTCCAGCGCCGCTATCCCGAACGGCGCCGCAAGGAACTCAAGCTCCTTTTCACTCTGCAAATGCGGCGCGTGGTCGCTCACCAACGCATCGACCAGCCCGTCGGCCACGGCCTGCCTCAGTGCTTCGACGTCTTTCTTGGTCCGCAACGGCGGATTCACCTTGTAGTTTGTGACGTAGCCCGCGCAACACTCTTCCGTTAGCAGCAGATGATGCGGCGTAACCTCGCACGTGACCGGCAGCGAATCCTTCTTCGCCGAGCGTATCAACCCCACCGACCCCACTGTCGATATGTGCTGGGCATGGTAACGAACGTTCTTTGTCTTCTTAACCAACTGAATATCACGCCACAGCATCGCCTCCTCCGCCAGCCCATCAATGCCCGGCAACCCCAGTATCGTCGAGTAATAGCCCGAATTCATAACGCCGGCACCGGCGATACGCTCGTCCTCGCAATGCTGCGCCACGACCAGACCGAACATCGTCGCGTACTTCAATGCACGCAGCATAACCGCAGGGTCCTGCACGCCCCGGCCGTCATCGGTGAACCCGACCGCCCCCGCTTCCGCCATAAAGCCCATCTCCGCCAGCTCAAGCCCTTCCCTGCCGCGCGTTATGGCTCCCATCGTATAAACGTGCGTCTTTCTCGCCTGCCTGGCCTTGCGATGAACGTACTCCACGTCCGTCTCGTTCTCAATCGGAGGTCGGGTGTTCGGCATGCAAACCACCGACGTGAACCCCCCCGCGACCGCCGCAGCAGAACCGCTCGCTATCGTCTCCTCCTCTTCGTCGCCGGGCTCGCGGAAATGAACGTGAATGTCTATCAGGCCCGGCGTAACCAGCTTGCCGCTGGCGTCAATCTCCCGCACGCCGTCCTGCTCTATCTTCCCCACCGCGGCAATCCTGCCGTCGCGAATCAGCACGTCGCATACCGCGTCGATACCATTCGCCGGGTCTATTACACGACCGTTCTTTATTAGCAGATCACCGTTCATATCCGCTCACCGCACCTGCGCTACCTCGTTGCCTGCGCCCTGGCGGCCTGATTGACCAGAAACAATACCGCCATTCGAACCGCCAGCCCGTTTCTGACCTGCTCCAGTATCACGCTGTGCCGCCCGTCTGCGACTTCGCTTTCCATTTCCAGGCCCCGGTTGATCGGACCCGGATGCATAACCAGAACGTCCGCCTTGGCCTTCTTCATTCGCTCCACCGTCAGACCGAAATGGTGCGAATATTCCCGAACCGACGGAAATGGATTGCCGCCCAGCCGCTCGAATTGAATCCGCAGCATATACAGCACGTCAACCTGCTCTATCACTTCGTCCAGCGAGTAACTCACGCTGACCGGCAGGCGGTCCACGTGCCCCGGTATCAGCGTCGGCGGCCCCACGAAAATAACCTCTGCCCCGAGCTTCGTCATCGCCCACATATTGCTGCGGGCCACGCGTGAATGCGCTATATCACCCACGATCGCAATCTTCAATCCCTCCAGCGACCCCTTAATGCGCCGGATTGTATAAACATCGAGCAGCCCCTGGGTCGGGTGCTCGCAAAAACCGTCCCCCGCGTTCACCACGCACGCGTTGATATTCCTGCTCAAAAGCTCAGGTGCCCCAGCCGCACCGTGGCGAATCACCACTATGTCGATTCCCATCGCCTCAAGGTTCCGCGCCGTGTCCAGCAGCGTTTCCCCCTTGCTGACCGAGCTGGTCTTCTTGGTGAACTCTATCAGGTCCGCGCTCAGTCGGCTCGCCGCCAGTGCGAAGCTGTTGCGAGTACGCGTGCTGTCCTCGAAAAACAAATTCACCACCACGCGCCCGCGCAGCGGCGGGGCCTTCTTCACCGAACGGGTGCTTATCTGTTGAAAACCTTCCGCAGTATCCAGAATATAGCTTATCTCCTCGCTGCTGAGCTGCCGCAGACCCAGCAGGTGTCTGCGCGTCCAGACCAACTGCTTGCTTTTTCTGCGTACCGCCATAATTCTCAGGCACCCCCAACGGCACCGACCTTAAGACCGGCGCCCGCCGTCCGTGACGCCGCTACTTGCGCGATTCAACAACCACTTCGTCTTTCCCGTCCGATTCCACCAGGTTCACCTGGACACAACTGCCCGGAGCCGCGTCGCTCTTGTAACCGGCATAGTCCGCCTGTATCGGAAACTCCCGTCCCTGCCGGTCCACCAGCACCGCAAGTCTTATCGCCTTCGGCCTGCCCAGGTCTATCAGCGCATCCATCGCCGCCCGGGCCGAACGCCCCGTGTAAAGTACGTCATCCACCAGAATCACAACTTTGCCGTCAACGTCAAACCCGATCTCCGTCGTGCGCACCTGCGGCTGGCTGGCACTGTCCGGGTTGTTCAAGTCATCCCGGTACAGTGTGATGTCAAGAGTCCCGCAGGGTATTTCCCTCCCCAGCCGACGCGCCAGCCGCTGTGCCAGTCGCTGTGCCAGTATCTCACCCCTGCTGCGAATCCCGATCACCGCTATCGGCTGGGCGGCGCCGACGTCCGCGGCCACGCGCGACGCTATCTCGTCCAACGCCCGTTCAATCTGCTCGCGATCCAGTATGACCTTCATAAAGCTTCCAGCCTTTACCTTGAGACCGATGCTGAATATAGCAGCAACCTGCCGCCGCCGCAAGGTTCCCGCGGCCGGGCCGCGAAAAACCCGCCTTTCAGTGCTGAAAAACGTGTTCCCGCCCGCCATATTTTACTTGAAATTTCGGCCCGTCTTTGCTATCATACCATAGTCAGCAAGCGGCAGGCAAAGTACAACCGACCTTGTTGTTCTCCACGCACTGCTGGCGGATTGGTGGCATGGCTACCTTTCGGAGGAAGGGCATGAATCTGGGTCCGAGAAAAGTCTTTATCACGGCCCTGCTGGCCTGCGGAATCGGTCTTTGCGTGCGTCCAGCCCTTGCCGATGAAACCGCAGCTTTACCCGACACAATTCGTCCTCTCGCACTGGACCATATCGGCCTGCGCAGCCTCAGAACCGAACAGCCCGCCTTGACGGGCGCAGGAACAAAAATCGCGGTCATTTGCCGCAGCTTCACCTACGTCGACGACCTGCCGCAAAACGACTACCGCCCGGATACCGCCCACAATTGCCTTCGCGCCACGGCCTTTGGCTTCCACGACCGCAACCCCGCCGCCGCGGGGCTGTCCCCTCACTCCACCGCCGTCTGCTCCATACTGTTCGGCAGTGACGACAACGCCTATCATCCATTGCTCGGTGCCTTCAGGTACGAGGGTATCGTCCCCGACGCCGACGCCGAAATCTACGAGTTCTGGCACTTTCTTATCAATAATGTATACGCGGGCCTGCCGCCCGACGTCGATCTGATAAGCACCAGCCTCGGCGATGAGCATCAGTGGTGGTGGACCAGGGGCATCCAGGCGATGGCCGAGCAGTTCGGCATCGTCGTCGTCGCCGCAATAGGCAACGGACTGAACGCCCACGAAGCCGTCCTCTACCCTGCGGCCGGCACCAATACCATCGGCGTCGGGGTGGTTGACACCGCCAACTCCGAAAAACTCGCGGTCACCCTGGCCGCGCTTGCGCTGGCGTATCCCCAGCACTCCAGCACCGGCCCCGCCACCGACGGCAGATCCAAGCCCGACATCGTCGCACCCGGCAATTGTCTCGTTGCCCAACCCGGGGAACCCAACCGCTACGAACCCGCGGGAAATTGGTCCAGTTTCGCAACCCCGCTTGTCGCCGGAACCGCCGCCGTGCTTATCCAAAAAGCAAAACAGGACCCGAACCTCGCCCTGGCCGTTTCTCCAATCGGCGGAAACTGTGTCATCAAGGCCCTATTGATGAACTCCGCCACCAAGTTACCCTTCTGGCACAAGGGTCGCCTCGGTCCCGACGACGACCATCTCGTGCCGCTGGATTATCTCCAGGGTGCCGGCATGCTTAACGCCTTGCAGGCCTATCGACTGCTCACCGCCGGTCGCAACAAGCCCGGACGGGTCGCCGCAACCGGCTGGGACCTCTCCGTGGCCGATACCTCTGAAAACGGCGAAAAACGCTACCGCTTCAGCCTTCAGGAACCCGCCGGCAAGGTCGTCACCGCCACCCTCGTCTGGAACAGGCATTACCAGAGCTGTTATCCCTTCAAACGCCTCGCCGAAGAAGATGTGGACCTCAGACTCGAACTCTGGGCCGTCGACCCCAATAACCCGGCCGCCGACTACCTCCTCGATTACAGCGACAGCGCCGTCGACAACGTCGAGCATATTTATCACCCCGCCGACCCAAACTATGAATACTATGAACTCGTCGTCGCCTGCAACGACGCCGGCGACCCCAACCAGCCCGACAGGGCCCGGCACTACGCCTTGGCCTGGTCCGCCGCCGAACCGCCCGGCAACGACGATGACATTCGGCTCTACGACCTCAACGCCGACGGCGTGGTCAACGAGGACGACGTAACTATTCTGCTCGGAAATGCCCTGGACTATGTCCAGACGCCCGACCGCTACCTGCTGGGTGACATTGACGAAAGCGGCGCGATCGACTTCGACGATATTCAACTGCTCATGGACAATCTTGACCTGAAAGCACAGTGGTACGAGCGCTGACCGCTAAAACAAACACCGCAACAACGTCGCGCCGATTCCGGTCGCCGGCATTCGAAAGCGGCAGGGGGGTGCGATCTGAATTGGCCGCCACTGGTCCGGCAAAGGCTGTTGCTATTGTCACAATGGCCGGCCTTGTCCTGCTTCAATCGGTGTCCGCACTGTCTGCTGCGCAACAAAACGACCGCCGCGGCCTGCTCAGCGACCCCAATATACGTCGCAAAACCGTCGCCATTCTGACCGAACGGGCCCTTGAAAGCAAAAAGACCGCCTGGCAGGCCGCAAAGGCCCAGCGTCGCCCGACGAAATGGCAGGTCAACGACACCGTGTTCGAGTTGATGTCAATAAGAAACGGCCGCCTCTACGTCTACAAGACTTGCAACGCCAACGCCGCCGTAACCATTGCCGCCGACCGCATAAGGAATACGGGTATCTACGATGTAGACGGCACCGGCCTTGTCGCCGGCCTCTGGGATGCCGGCGCCGTCCGGACCACCCACCAGGAACTCTTTGGAAGGGTGGCTCTCAGAAACGGTGCCGTCACCTATGACCACTCCACCCACGTCGCCGGCACACTCGCCGCAGCCGGCGTGGTGTCAAATGCTCAGGGTATGGCACCTGCTGTGCTGATCGACTCCTACGACTGGGACAACGACATCGCAGAGATGGCCTCGGTCGCAATGTCGTATCCCCAGGAACCAGGCACCATCCAGGTCTCCAACCATTCATACGGCTACGCCGCCGGATGGGATAACTTCACAAGCCCCCCGCATTGGTACGGAACCTGGGGCAACCGCGAATCGGACTACTTCGGAATGTATGACGCCGAAGTCGCCCAGTGGGACCAGATCTGTTACGACGCACCGTATTACCTACCCTGCAAGTGTGCCGGCAACGACCGCTCCGACAAAGCCCCCGCTGAGGGTGAAGTGTTCGAATATTACAAGTTCCCCCGCTGGCGCACGAAAACATACAACAGCGCCACCGACCCATACGACGACGGCTGGGACAACGGCGGCTTCGACACCATCCTGCCCATCAGTTGCGCAAAGAACATCCTCACCGTCGGTGCCGTCCACGACGCCGTTACCGCCGGCCTGCGGGACCTGTCAAAAGCATCTATGACAACCTTCAGCGGCTGGGGGCCCACCGACGACGGAAGAATAAAGCCCGACGTCGTCGCAAACGGAATCCTGCTCTATTCACCCATCGCGGCCGGCGACACCAGCTATGATTCCTACACCGGTACGAGTATGGCCGCACCCTCCGCAGCAGGAGCCCTCGTCCTTCTGGCCGACTACTACGCCGGGTTGTTCCCTACACAGGCCCCGTTGGCAAGTACCCTCAAGGCGCTGATAATCCACACCGCCGACGGCCTCGGCAATCCGGGACCGGACTACAAGTTCGGCTGGGGGCTTATAAACGTCGAGGCCGCCGCCGAGCAGATACGAAATCACTGCCGCGCACCCGACGCCAACGCCATCGTCGAAGACTTTCTCGACACCGCCCATCCGGCCCGCTCCTACCGTTTTGAGTGGGACGGCTTCAGCCCAATCAGGGCCACGCTATGCTGGACCGACCCGCCCGGACCAGGCTCAGACGGCCTTGACGACCCGACACCCCAACTCATCAATGACCTCGACCTGCGCATCATCGCGCCGAACGACACCGCAACGTATCTGCCCTTCATCCTCGACCCGGCAAATCCCGCCGCTGCCGCTTCAACCGGCGACAACTTCCGCGACAACGTCGAGCAGGTCCTTATCGCATCACCCAACACGCCGGGCACGTTTACCGTTACCGTCACCCACAAGGCCGTCCTGACGCACACCCCGCAGTACTTCAGCCTCGTCATCACCGGCCAGAAGCTCATTCCCGGGACTCCCGCCGACTTTAGTTGTGACGGAACCGTCGATTCCACCGACCTGTGGTTCCTCGCCGACCACTGGCTCGACAGCAGCCCTGCCGCGGACATCTACCCGCCGTCCGGCGACGCCGTCGTCGATATGCGAGACTACGCCACCCTCGCCCGGTCCTGGCTCCGCTAAACCACGCCGTTAATCGGACTTCTTCCCCTCGTCCTTCGGCTTGAGGTAAAGGACATTTTTCTCAAAGTCGAAGGTTACCGTCTTGAAAGCCTTGAAAAACGGCATTCCCAGGATCGACCGGGACCCCGCCAGGAAAGTCCAGTCCAACATCTCGCCCCCACCTATAAATGCTTCCGGCACGATTATTCCCTCAATTCTTTTCCCATGGTGTTCATCGTCAAAGTACTTGGTTCCCTCACGATCTCTGAGCTTCTCAAACGTACTACGCTGTAGGGCAATATAGTCAGGAAAGCCCGTATCAAGCATAAACAACTCGGATATTTCGTCACCGAACCTTATGCGCACCTGTGGAAGTTTGTATTTGTTCCGCGTCATAGGAACCGGATATCCCCATTGCCTGGGATACTCCTGTCCACCTGGCGTACCTTTCTTCTCCGAGTCTCGCCTTTGTAGGATCAGCACACGTCTGTTCTCAACGTCCACGTGTAGAATTCTACCATCCAGAAGATTAATTCCGATTATCCCATCCAGAAGATATGCGGGCAAATCAAGTTGACCGAAATCGAAGTAGCCTGCACCCCCACTAAGCACCAGATAGCCCAATCTGAAGTTGTTAATCTTGTAAAACTCCACATCGAACTGCCCTTTCACCGTGTTACCTTGCCCCGTTCCAAGAAAATCGCCCAGTGCAGATTTCAAACTGGGCCCGACGAGCATATTGTTGCAGCAGGTATCTATAACGAACTTGTACTGCTTAGAATCTATCTCGACCGGAACTGTAATATACTCCGAGTTTCCGACCCAGGGCACGTCTGCCAGAACGCGCATCCCCCACTTTTCTTCTGCGAAAATACCACAGCCCACCTTGCTGACTGCAGCCAGGCCCAGAAACACCATTACCGCCAACAATATACCCACTGAGCAGCATTTCATAATCATCAATAGTAGAAAACCTTAAATCTGTGTCAAGGGATTAATTTTGCACATATACTCCGTATACATCCAACGAAATAATCTCATCATATGGCAGCACCGCAAACTCCAACTTTTTCTTAAACGCGCCAACGCCGGGTGCCGATGTGTTGATGTGATTTGCAGATTTTTCGAAAATTGTTTAAGCTGGGGCGTAACCTCTTGTGATATTGGCACTTAGGATTACCCCCCTTCGGCCCTGCCTGGCGCATAGCCGGAACCACGCCACCCTCGCCCGGTCCTGGCTCCGCTAAACCACGCCGTTAATCGGACTTCT
>CAYSBK010000023.1:0-22646 GCA_964429265.1 uncultured Pirellulales bacterium
AGGTTTTTTCGAGGTCTGGGGGCGATTTTCGGGCCTAAACCGCGTATTATCGGCCGGTAAGCCTCGGCGGCGAGTCGATGCACCAGACGGCGGCGGGGCACATAGAAATGGGGGGTTTATGCCGTTGGGGGCGGTGCCGAAATGTGTTGCGTGGGGGTGGGATACCGTATAATGAGCAGGATATGAAGGGGCGAACGTGTATGAAAGGACGCGAGTTCGAGACGGAGCTGCGGCGGTCGGCCGAGCGTGTAAACGGTGTTCTTGCTGAGCTTCTTGGCGGCTGCGAGATTTCGGGGCGGTTGCGAGAGGTTCTGGAGTACACGGTGGGTTCGCCGGGCAAGCGGATTCGTTCGGTGGTGGTGTTGTGGTGTTGCGAGTTGATAAGCGGGCAGGTGAATCGTGATGCGGAGGTGTCGGCGGCGGCGGTGGAGATGGTTCACAGTTACTCGCTGGTGCACGATGACCTTCCGGCGATGGACGACGATGATATTCGGCGTGGTCGGCCGAGTTGTCACAAGGCTTTTGGCGAGGGGGTGGCGATACTTGCGGGTGATGCGTTGCTGAGTGTTGCGTTCGAGGTTCTGGCGAAGGAGATCAGTGAGCCGGCGGTTGCGGTACGGTTGATAAGGCAGTTGGCGGAGGATGCGGGGCCGGGGGGGATGATTGCGGGGCAGATAGCGGACCTGCAGGCGCAGGGCACCGAGGGGAGTCGAGAGCTGGTCGAGTACATTCACACAAATAAGACGGCGAAGCTGTTTCGCTGTTCCGCGGTGATGGGTGGTATATGCGGCGGTGCGGGGGAAGATGAGCTTGGTCGGCTGGGGCAGTACGGTTTGAAGCTGGGGCTTGGTTTCCAGATGGTGGACGACATTCTGGACGTGTCAGGTTCGAGCGAGCAGTTGGGCAAGACCGCGGGCAAGGACGCCAAGGCAGGCAAGTGTACGTATCCAGGTGTTGTAGGGCTGGAGCAGGCGCGGCAGGCGGCGGAGAGGTTGGCGGATGAGGCTGCTGCGACAGCGGGAGCGTTCGGCGAGGCGGGGTGGAAGCTGGCGAGGCTTGCCGGTTTTCTGCTGGAGCGGACGCGTTGAGGGGAACGCCCGATACTTTTTTAGTGCACGACCTTGTTGAGGGGGTAAGTAATTATGCCCGATGCGCCGGCTCTTTTGAGGGCGGGCACAAGGGTTCTTTCGGTTTTGTGGTCGATGATGACCTCGACGGCGACGTAATCGCTATCGGCAAGGGACGAAATGGTCGGGCTTTTCTCGGCGGGCAGCAGCTTGAGGACCGACTGAAGGCAGTCTTTGGCGACGTTCATTTTCAGGCCGACGCGTGTTCGGGCGTCGATTGCGGCGGCCAGCAGGATGGCGAGGTTTTCGATCTTTTCTTTTTTGAAGGGGTCCTGCCAGGCGTTTTTGTTTGCGATGAGCCTCGTGGTGGAGGTTATGACGGTGTCGATGATGCGGAGGTTGTTCGCCTGGAGGCTCGAGCCGGTTTCGGTGAGTTCTACGATTGCGTCGACGAGGCGTGCCTTGGCCTCGGTGGCACCCCAGCTAAATTCGACGGTGACGGGTATGTTCTTTTTTGCGAAGTATTTCCTGGTGACATTGACCAACTCGGTGGCGACGATTCCGCCTGCGAGGTCTTCCGGTTTGGTCTTGGCAGATTCTTCGGGTACGGCGAGGACCCACCTTGCGGGGTTGTCGGTTGCCTTGCTGTAAGTCAGTTCTGCGATCTCGAGGACGTCGGAGGCGTTCTCGGTTATCCAGTCGTAGCCGGTGATTCCGGCGTCGAGCACGCCGTCGGCGACGTACCTGCTCATTTCCTGGGCGCGGAGGCAGACGGCGTGTATCTGGTCGTCGTCGATGCGGGGCAGGTATTGTCGCTGGCCTCTTGAGACATTCAGGCCTGCCCTGCAGAGCAGGTCGAAAGTTGCCTTTTGAAGGCTTCCGGCGGGGATGCCGAGTTTCAGGATTTTTTCCGGTCCGGGGTTTTGCTGGTTATTGTTCATAGTTCGTTGCCCGTTACTGGTTGTCTACCATTTGTCGGCAGGCGGTGTTCGGTTGCCGAATCACATTAAATCGTTCCTCTATTTTTTCTTTTTGGCGGCCGCTCGACGGGTGCTTTTTCGTTTCAGACGTGCGGGCGACTCGGTGGCCTTTCGCAGCAGGCAGTAGAACTGCCAGGCGTCGCGCAAAGCGATTTGCCTGGTCAAGAATCCCTTGATTTCGGCGGGATCGGCCTGGGGGTCGACGAGTTCTTCGCAGGTGAGGTAGTCGAGCATCTTGCGGTTAAGCGGGACGGCGTGGGCGCCGAGGGCAGCGAGCATACAAAACTCGGAGGCGAATTCGCTCACGCCGTCGAGCTTTGCGAGAACCTGACGGGCGTTTTTCTTGCCGAGTTTTTTCAGGGGTGCCAAACTGAGCAGGTGGTACTTGTCGTAGACGGCACGAAGGGCCCGCGTCAGTGTCATTGCGAGTTCGCGATTCTGCGGGGAGTCGCCGCCAAGGACTTCGGCGATTTCTTCGGGGCGAGAGACCCTCAGGTCGTTGAGGTCGACGAACCAGTCTTTGATTCTCTTGACAGCTGCGCCGGCGTCTGAGTCGGACATATGCTCGGCGAGCAGCCCGTAGAGCAGGGCCTCGAGGGGGTCCGCGAAGGCGGCAGGGTCCGGTTTGGGGTAGGCCTGCCTGGCCTGGCGGAAGAAAGTTCGAATTTTTGCGGCGTATTGTTTGCTGTTCTTCATAGGCGATTCAAGCGGCAGTTACGGGTTGGTGATTCATAACTGCTGGTCCGATGGTTGTTGTTCGTTCAGCTCGGCGGCGATACGGTTTATGAGTTTCATCGTTTCGAGTGTTTGCTTGAACTGCTCGTCGCGGTGGAAGCTCAGAACCGGACAGAACTTGGCGGCCTTCATCGCCCTTGCGAGGAAGGCCTGGATTCTGCTTCTGGACTGGTTGATGGCTTCCAAGGCCCGCCGTTCGGCGGCGAGGATTTTTCCGGCGCGTTCGTTTTCGTCGTCTATTTCGCCGTAGCAATTGCTGGCCAGGATGCTCAGATAAACCTCCGCGGTTCGCAGGTCGGCGGCGACGTCAACGCGGGTGACGCTGACGAGGCCTTCGACGCGGGGGTCGTTGACGTGGTTGGCAATTGCGTCGCTGACCGCTTCCTTGATGATTCGACTTACTCTTGCCTGTCTTCTGGTGGGCATAACAACGGCCCCTTTCATACCCGGCGGGTATCAGAGGGTTCTTTCGACAGTGACTATCTCATAGAATTCGAGCACGTCCTCTTCCTTGATGTCGTCGAATTTTGCGAGCTTTATGCCGCACTCGTTACCGGCCTTGAGTTCGCGGACGTCGTCCTTGAAGTGCTTCAGCGATTCTATGGACAGGCCGTCGCGGACGATCACGTTGTCGCGTATGAGGCGGACGCGTGCGTTGTTTTTGACCAGCCCGCTGGTGATATAGCATCCGGCGATGGTTCCGATTCTGGAGACCTTGAAGGTTTTCCTGACGGTGGCGCGGCCGAGGGTATTTTCCTTTTCTTCGGGTTCGAGCAGGCCTGCCATTGACTTTCGCAGGTCTTCGGTGATTCGATATATGACGTTGTACAACCTTATGTCGACGCCTTTTTCGTCGGCGATTTTGCGGACGCGCTCATCGGCGACGACGTTGAAGCCTATGATGATCGCATCGGAGGCTTCGGCCAGGACCACGTCGCCCTCGGTGATTCCGCCTGGTGCTGCGTGGAGAATTCTGATCTTGACCTCGTCGGTGCTGAGTTCGGAAAGGTATTTCTTGAGCACGTCAACGGAGCCCTGGACGTCCGCACGAATGATAAGGGCCAGTTCCTTGGTTTTGCCGGCCTCGATTCGGCTGAAGAGGTTATCGAGTGTGACCCGGCTGCGTTGCGCGAGTGATTTTTCGCGGTGGTAGATTCGGTTTTCTTCGGCGGCGGCCTTTGCGAGGTTGAGGTCATCGAGGCAGTAGAACCTGTCTCCGGCCATTGGTACATCGCTGAGGCCCGTTATCTCGACGGGCGTTGCGCTGACGGCGGACTTGAGGTTTTTTCCCTGGCTGTCACGAAGGGTTTTGACCCTTCCGTAGCCGACGCCGGCGAGTACTATGTCACCTTTGCGGAGGCAGCCTTCCTGTATCAAGAGTGTGGCGACGGCGCCGCGTTTTGCGGACATTCTCGCCTCTACGACCCAGCCCGTGGCGGGGATGGTGTTGTCGGCCTTTAGATCGAGCAACTCCGCGGTGTACGAGAGGTGCTCAAGAAGGTCGTCGATTCCCTCGCCGGTTACGGCGCTGGTTTTCACGACGTCGGTGTCACCTCCCCATTCGACGGGCGTCAGGTCGTGCTCGGCCAGTTGGGAGTAGATGCGGTTGATGTCGCAGCCGGGCAGGTCGATTTTGTTTAGGGCAACGATGACCGGGACGTCCGCGGCCTTGCTGTGGGCGATGGCCTCGATGGTCTGGGGCATAACGCCGTCGTCGGCGGCAACGACCAGGACAACCACGTCGGTCATATTTGCTCCCCTGGCGCGCATCGCGGTGAAGGCCTCGTGGCCCGGGGTGTCGAGGAACGTTACCTTGCTGTTGTTGACGCTGACCTGGTATGCGCCGATATGCTGGGTGATGCCTCCTGCTTCCCTGGCGGTGACGTGGGTGGAGCGTATTTTATCGAGGAGGCTGGTTTTGCCGTGGTCGACGTGACCGAGCATCGTGGCGACGACCGGCCTCGGGGTAAGGTTATTTCTGGGGCGCTGGGCGAACTGTGCCCGTATCTGGTCTTCGAGTTTCTGTTTTCGCTCGACGATCAGTTCGGTGCCGAACTCGAGTGCGACCAACTCGGCCACATCCGGTGCAATGGTCTGGTTGACGGTGGCGACCACGCCCTGCTGGAGCAACTTTGCGATGATGTCGGCGGTTTTGACTGCCAGGGCGGTGGAGAGGCTCTTAACGGTAATCGGCTCAGTTACGGTTGCCTTGGTTGGGCGGGCCACGGCAGTCGTGTCGCCCGAAGGGGAATGGACGGTGATTTTGCGGGCGAGTCTCAGTCGCTTTCCCTCACCAGAGGCGGCGTCGAGGCGTGCCTTTCGCTCTTCGATGTCCCGCTGTCGCCACTTGGTGAGTTTCGGCTTTTTTCGGGGTCGGGCTTCTTTCTCGCCGCGGCGTCTTCCGTGAAGTCTCTTGGCGGCCACAGCCGAACCGGCATCTTTGTCGGGCAGGTCGCTTTCATCCTTGCGGAACATCAACGGCTCGGTAACCGGCTGGTCATATCTCTGGCGTGGTCTTGGAGGACGGACAGGCTCGGGTTCTTCGACGCGTATGACCTTGGGCCCCGTCAGTTTCGCGGGTGCGGGCTTTTTGAGCATCGGGCCTGCCGGCTTGACCGGCTCCGGCGGGGTGGGCGGGGTCTGCTGGATGGTGGGCTTGGGGACCTCAGCGGCGGGTTTTACGGTGGCGGTTTTCGTCTGCTCGGTCGGGACGGTCGGCGGTGCCGTTTCGGGCGGAGCAGGCTCGGCGACATCCACAGCCGTGGTGAGTTCCTGAGGTTCGGGCTCGGTTTCAAGCTCGGCGGGCGGCTGTTGGGGGGGCGGCTCGGTTTTCTGGGTTTTTTTGGTTTTTTTCGGTCTTGGTTTCTTGACTTTTACCTTGCTGAGGTCGACTTTCTCGGCGGTCTCCACGGTGGTGACGTTTTCTCCTTCGGAGAACCACTCGCGTATGGTTGCGGCCAGACCGGCGGATATGACGGACATATGATTCTTGACGTCCAGTCCCTCAGCCTGGCACTTCTGGACGATGGCAGTGCTTTTTACACCAAGCTCTTTTGCCAGGATGTAAACTCTCGTGGACGCCATAGGCAATAACTACCGTGATTACTGTTCAGCCTGTATTTTTTTCCAAATATAAAGCGGCGGCCGGGTCACTTCTGGTCGCCGGCGGTTTCGGCCTGCTGTTCGAGCAGGTCCTTGGCCTGGCTTTTCTGTTGTTCGGCGGCCAGTTCCCTGGCCTGTTCGGCGGCGACCTTTACAAGTTGCTCGGCCAGTGCCGGTTCCACATTCAGTTCAGTTATCAACGGTTCCGGGCCGACATCTTCAAGGTCCAGCACGGAAATCACGCCAAGCGCGATAAGCTTATCCACGAGGGTCTCGTCGGCACCGGGGACCCTTTTGACGCACTCGGCAAGCTTTTCGATGCTCTGGTTGTACTCGTCGGGGGTGAGTATATCGATGTCCCAGCCCGTGAGCCTGGCGGCCAGCCGGACGTTCTGGCCGTGCTTACCAATGGCGAGGCTGAGCTGGTCCTCGTTGACTACGACGGTGGCCCTGCCGAGTTCGAAGCACAGGGCGGTCTGGCTGATTTTCGCGGGCATCAGTGCGTTTGTAATCAGGACCTGTGAGGAGTCGTTCCATCGGACGATGTCAATTTTTTCGCCGCCGAGTTCATCGACGATGTTTTTTATTCTGCTTCCGCGTACGCCGACGCAGGCACCGACGGCATCGACTTTTTCATCGAGGGATGCGACGGCGACCTTTGTTCTGTAGCCTGCCTCGCGGGCGAGTTCGCGGATTTCGATGATACCCTCTGCGATTTCGGGGACTTCCTGCTCGAAGAGCCTCCTTATGAAGTCGGGGTGTGTCCTTGAGAGGATGATTTTGACCTGGCTTCCGACTTCCTTTACGTCGAGGATCAGGCACCTGATTCTTTCGCCGGGGCGGTGCGACTGGCCGGCTATCTGCTCGTGCCTGGGCATAAAGCCCTCGGTTCTGTGGTCGAGGTCTATTACATAGGTGCCCCCCTCGTATCGTACAACGGTGCCGCTTATGATCTCGCCTTTTCGCTGGATGAATTCGCCGTAGATGCTATCCCTTTCGTCGGCCCTTATTTTCTGTATCATAACCTGCTTGGCGGTCTGAGCGGGGATTCTTCCGAGTTGCCTGATGTCAATTTTTTCGTCGTCCTTGAAGGCGGTGACCTTTCCGGTGTTGCGGTCGATGTGGACGGTTATGTTTGCATCGGGGTCACCGAGGTGTTTGCGGACGGCGGAGACCATAGCCTCCTCGAGGTCGACGAATATCGACTCACGGTCGATGTTCTTATCCCTTGATATATTGTCGACGATTCTCAGTAATTCCTGGCTCATTACTTGTTTCCTGTCTTCGTTGCCCCGGGCAAAAAAAAGTGGAAACCGCGCGCCGGGTTTCCACCTCAAAGACCAGTGCCAAGCGGGTTTTTATCGGCATTCAACTCACGTTGTCTGCCTCCCAACCCGCATCCGTCGGCACCCGTCCCTGCAGCGGAAACGGCATTTCCCAGGCCGCGACGGTTGCGCACGACCGCCCGTGCGGAAGTTGTACCGCTTCAGTCAGCACGGTCGGCCATTCCCGTAACAATCATTTTCAGCACCTTCATCTTAGCTCTGGCAGCCGTTATCACATTCAGCCAAAACCAACATATTAATCGTCCAGCTTTACGGGGGCAATAACTTTTTTGGGCGACGGGGCCATTTTTCCGGACGACCATCGGGGGGTGCGGGCAGGGTCAAAAGCCGCCCCGCAGAGCCGACCAGGTCCGCTAATAACGGCCGGGAAGGGCCTGCAACGGCGTTCCCGGCAGGTTCAGGGGGGACGGGGCGGGCGGAGCTTTCAGTCCTGCAGGGGCACCAAATGGAGCGTGAGTTTTTCATTTTCTACGGCTGCGTTGCGTATCCGCACCTTTAACCGGCGGCTTCCGGGCAGGGGTGGCAGAGTCAGGACGGGATCGAAGGGTTCCTCGTTTATAAGCGAGGCGAGGATTCTTTGGCGGATGTCGTCTGCGTTCAGGGCGGCAGCATTGTACTGGTCGTACATTTTTCTTGCGACGAGCCTTGCCAGGGGTGTTACGTTTGCGGCTCCGACCTTTACCTTGGCCAGGTGCAGGTGCAGCAGGCCCTGCCGGGTGAAAGTGGGTTCGACGACGACGGTAACCAGCAGCGAGGCGGCGTCGATGGTGACGGTGGTCATGAGTATGATTCTGCCGGGTTCGAAGGCAACCGATGGTGCGTTGACGGTTGCGGAGCCGGCGTGTTGGGGCCAGTCGGAGTGGGCGACAATATCCATTATGCCCTGCTGGGTGAGCGTCAGGTGGTATGGTTTGCCTGCCTGCGCGCCGTTGTAAAGCTGCGGCAGCAGATAATTGGTGAGGTACGTGCTCTGCTCGGTGCCGCCGACGACGGCGAGGGGTCGGAAACCGGGCGGTTTGTAGAACAGCATAGCAAGAAGAACGGCGACGATACCCACGTCGAGCAGAAGCCAGAGTAGTTTTCTGAGTCTGCGGCGGCCGGTGGTTTTTTGGTTTTTTTTGTTTTGCATAACGGAGGCTTTGCAATTTCGGCCTTGCCGGGTTGCACCGGTGTGATTATAGTTGATGCGTGAAGTGAAAAAAGCGTTTTTCGCGTTGGTTTTTTGTCGGCAGGTTGCCGACGAGGTGCTGTATATGGCCAGTCATTTCGGCGATCGATTGTGCGAAGCGGTGGCAAGCAAGCATACACCTTTGGTGGTGGGTCTGGACCCGGTTTACAACAGGCTGCCGGAGGCGATACGCAGCCACCGTGATATGAACGACGAGTTTGACGCGGCGGCGGCGGTGGATGCGATATTCGATTTTTGCACGCAGGTTATGCGTATTGTGGCGCCGATGGTGCCGGCGGTGAAGGTAAATGCGGCCTACTTCGAGAAGTACTTGTGGGAGGGGCTGGAGGCGTACTACGCGCTGGTTACGGAGGCGGACGGACTCGGCCTGGAGATAATCGGGGACGTCAAGCGGGGCGACGTCGGACACTCAGCCGAGCAGTACGCTATCGCGCACCTTCAGAACCCGGAGCTTACGGGGCTTGAGGATATACTGACACCTGACGCAATTACGGTGAACGGTTTTGCCGGTAGCGAGGCGATAAGGCCGTTCGCCGACATCGCCAGCGAGCAGGGCAAGGGGGTTTTCGTGTGGGTTCGGGCGAGCAATCCGTCGGCGGCGGCGATCCAGGATTTTTCCGACGCGGACGGCGAGAAGATGTACGAGAAGCTGGCGGCCATTGTGGCGGAGATAGCGTGTGAGCCGCAGCGTATAGGCAAGCGAGGCTACAGCAACGTGGGGATGGTGGTCGGCGGCACGTCGCCGGAGGTAACGAAGGAGCTTCGGGAGAAATACGATCAGGTGTGGTTTCTGGTTCCGGGTTACGGCTCGCAGGGGGCGTCAGCGGCGGACTGCCTGCGTTTTTGCAAGGCCGACGGCACGGGGGCACTGGTCAATGCGTCGCGGTCGATAATTTACGCGTACGAGAAGCCCCAGTACAAGTCTCAGTTCGGGCCCGACTGGAAGAGGTGCATCGAGCAGGCGGTGATAGACGCGAAGATTGAACTTGCCAACGCGATGCAGATTCACATATGAAAAGCGATTTTTTCGCGGGCAGGAAGGTCCTGGTTATGGGGCTGGGGCGGTTCGGCGGAGGGATTGACAGTGCGGTCTTTGCGTGCACGGCGGGGGCGGAGGTGAAAGTAACCGACCTGGCGTCGGCGGAGCGACTGAAGGATTCACTGGAGCAATTGAAAGAGTTTCCGCAGATTCGCTACAGGCTGGGGGGGCATGAGTTTGCCGACTTTGAATGGGCCGACGTGGTCATAGCGAACCCGGCGGTGGGCGGCGACAACGAGTATCTTCAATATGCCCGGAGGCTGAACAAGCTTGTCACATCGCAGGTGGGGATTTTTTTCGAGCTTTGTGCGGCGACAATCATCGGCATCACGGGCAGCAACGGTAAGAGCACGACGACGGCGCTGGCGGCTCACTTGCTACGGGCAGCATCAAGGCAAAAGGGGTGGCGTTACGGGAAGGTATGGCTTGGGGGCAATATCGGCAACGAGCCGCTGTTGACCGTCGTGGAGCAGATGGAACGCGATGATGTGGTGGTGCTGGAGCTTTCGAGTTTTCAGATTGAACAGCTTGGCCAGGAGCAAAAGGCCCCGCACATCGGGCTTTTGACGAACCTGGTGCCGAATCACCTTGACCGGTACGGCACGTTTGAGCGGTATTGCCGGGCCAAGGAGATGATGTTCCGGCTGCAGAGGCCGGTGGGCGGGCGGAAAGCGGTTTCGATTTTCAACGTCGAGGACGAGAGCGGCGCCGCGTGGTATGAAAAATACCGCAATGACGCCGGGCGAATCTGCATCGGGTTTTCGGCGGATGACGTAGGCGAAGATATTCGCGAAAGGTTCGGGCTTGTGGGCCGGGCAAACCTGTCGAACCTCGCGGCGGCGATGGCGGTGGCGAATCGTTTCGGCGTGAACAGAGACGTGGTGCGGCAGTGCGTGGGGGATTTCAAGGGTCTTGCGCATCGGCTGGAGCTTGTTGCGGAAATCGGTGGGGTTCGGTGGTACAACGATTCGAAGGCCACGACGCCGGAGGCTGCGACGGCGGCGGTGGAGGCGTTTGCTGAGCCGGTCATTATTATCGCGGGGGGGTATGATAAGCGGATTGCGCTGGACTCGTTCGGGGCGGCGATTGCGAAGAAGGCCAAGGCGGCGATTTTGATCGGCGAGACGGCCGGCAAGATAAGGGATGCGATTGCGGGTTCGGGGGCGAACGGTGTCGTGACGGAGCTTGCCGGTTCGCTGGCCGAGGCGGTGGAGCGAGCTGGAAAGCTCGCGTCAGCAGGCGACGTGGTCGTATTGAGTCCCGCCTGCGCCAGCTACGATATGTTCGACAACTACCAGCAGCGGGGCCGAATGTTTGCGGAGCTGGTGCAGAGCCTGGCTTCAGGCAAGCGCCCTGCCGCTTCGCCGGGTACAAACCGGTAGCGAGCGGCGATAATCATCCTGTCGGCGCGGGCCTATCGGCCTACGGAGGCGTTCAGCATCCGCATAAAGCTTCTCAACAGCAGCGCGAGGTCCTTCTTTCCCTGTGCGGTGACCAGATTGCCGTCGATCGTGCAGCGTTCGGCGGTATACTTTGCGCCGCCCTGCTCGACGTCAAGGGCACACTTGGGGATGGTGGTGGCCCTTCGGCCTGCAATGGCCTTGGAGGCGCTGAGGATTTCGATTCCATGGCAAAGCGATGCGACTGGTTTGTTGGCTTCGAAGAAATGCCGGGTTATCCGCAACAGGTCCTTGTCGTAGCGGAGGTATTCTGGAGCGCGTCCACCGGAAAGATAAAGACCCGCATACTCGGCCGGGTTGACCTGGCTGAAGGCGACGGTGGCCTTGAGGTGGTAGCCCGGCAGCTCGCGGGTTATGTCCCAGGGCGGGTCGGCACCGGGCGGTATCTCGTGGATGACCAGATGGTAGTGGCGCGTTTCGGGTCCGGCGACGACGACCTGGAAGTCGTCCTCAGCGATGCGGTAGAAGGCGTACATTGTGTCGAGCACCTCCGAGCCGTCACCGATGGGCATCAGTACTTTCGGCATAGGTTTTCGGGCTGCGGCGTCAGCGGCTTCGGCGGCAAGTCCGAGGGCCACCGGTCCGGCCGCGAGCAACTGGCACATTTTTCGACGGTCGATTTGCATGGCAACGCTCCTGGTTCGTTCAAGTTTAGAGTTACGCGGCTGGTAACCGATTCCAACCACAGCAAATAATGATACACGCAACGGGTCGCCGGCACAAGTGCACACCCGGCAAACCGCCGCGGGACAGGGCGGGATGTTTACCAGTTATGGGAACAACCGGGGGGCGGGTGAAAAAATGCGCACGACGCGGGTGGCCGGTGACGTGTTGCAGCGTGGGATAAATCCACACAAAGACGGTGTGCGGCGGACACCCGATATGGAGGCATTTATTAGTGATAAAGCGGTTGCTGGGAACGGTCGATTTGGGAGAGGCACGAGAACAAGTTTTGGAGATGAGCGATGGAAGAAAGCATCGAGCGAAGGTCCGAACGAAGGCTGCGTTATCACTGGCCGGTGTGGTTCGCCGAGAATTTCGATGGTGCACTTACGCAGGGCCAGATGGTCGATGTTTGCAGCAGAGGGGCGGCGTTTACGTGTTACGCCGACGAGGAATGCCCGTATCCGGGGCAGTATATGACGGCGCGTTTCAGTGTGCCTCGTTTCGGGCAGGCCGATTCATTCGACATGGCGGACTTTGTCCGCAGCGGCAGCGTCTGCCGGGTGGACCACGTGAACCCTTTCCTGCGGCGTGTTGCGATTCAATTCGCGGAGCCTTTGCCTTTCAAGCCTGGTGAGCAGGCGGCGGATGAAGCCGATGCCCGCGAGAGGCTCAAGTTTGTAACCATTTAGCGTTTGCGGCAGTGATGCGGCGGCCGGTGGGGTCGTGGGCGCCGACGGTGCGGAGCAACGCACAGCATTACATTTTCACCTCTTGAGATTTTTATTTCTAAATTTCAGCAGTTAGTTTAATATAGCCCTATGCTGGAAAAAGGGCTTGTGCAGGTATATACGGGCGACGGCAAGGGCAAGACGACGGCGGCATTCGGGCTTGCGCTTCGGGCGGCCGGCCAGGGCAACAAGGTACTGATTTACCAGTTTCTAAAGCCTGATACGCTCGATATCGGCGAGCGATTCGCTCTGCGACTGGGGGGGGTGAAGATCAGGGTCGAGTGCCTTGACGTGGAGTGGGATATGGAGGCCTCGCCGGGTGATTCGCGGCGTGTCGCCGAGGTGAAAGCCGCAATAGCGGAAGTGCTTCGAAGGATCGCCGAGACGGCCGAAAAACGCTTCTACGACGTGATTATCCTGGACGAGATTGTGTTTTGTCTTTCGCGGGGACTTGCGGAACTGAAGGATATCAGGGATATTATCGACAGAAAAGATGGTCGTGTCGAACTCGTGCTGACCGGGCGGGATGCGCCTGCCGAGCTGATACGGATGGCGGACCTGGTGACGGAAATGAAGAAGGTAAAGCACCCATTTGACGCCGGCGTTGGGGGCCGGCAGGGTATTGATTATTGAGCGGCGGCGAAGGGGCGAAACCGTTATGGCCAAGAGTGTTGCGGCGATTATTTGTGCGGCGGGTGCAAGCCGTCGTTTCGGCGGCAAGCGAAAGAAGCCGTTCGTGGACGTGGGCGGCCGGGCGGTCTTCCTGCGAAGCGTGGAGATGTTTGCCGAGCGCGACGACGTGCAACAGATATTGCTTGCCATCGCCCCCGAGGACGAGGAGCTTGTGCGGGTCAAGTGGGGCGCCAACCTGCAGTTTTTCAATACGAAGATTTGTTTCGGGGGCAAGGAACGGTTCGAGACGGTGCAAAAGGCACTGGAGCTGGTTAAAGATGATATCGACCTTGTCGCCGTGCACGACGCGGTGCGCTGCTGCGTGACCAAGCAGTGGCTCGATGCGGTTATAAACAAGGCGGGCCAGACCGCAGCGGCGATACTTGCGTGCGCGGTGACGGCGACGCTGAAAGAGGTCGGCGACGGCGTAATCATCAGGACGGTTGACAGGGCGGGGCTTTACGAGGCGCAGACGCCGCAGGTTTTCGAGGCGGGGTTGCTGAAGGCCGCTTACGCGAATCTGAAGAACCTTGATACGAGAGGGATCAACGATGATTCGCAGCTCGTGGAGGCACTGGGGCGGAAGGTTTCGATAGTGGAAACGGACTCGTCGAACATCAAGATCACCCGCGGCAGCGACGTTGCGATAGCCGAGGCGATACTGAAATCCAGGCCAAAGCCTAAACCCAAGGGCCCCACCGGCCCGTACGTTGAGGCGGAGTGGTGAGGCCGGTGAGGTAACGAGGCGGCAAAACGGTATTCAGGCAGGGGGGACAGGAAAAGAGGGGCCTTGCTTGACAGGCTGGGGGGGCGGCCCATAGAGACGGTTGGGAAATTTCAGGAGCGGTACAATGATGACGTCGAAGAGATTCCGAAGTGATGCGATGATGGTTTTTCTATTGTCTGCGGCGGTGCTGAGCCTTGAGATCGCATTGACGCGCATTTTCTCTTTTACGATGTACCACCATTTCACCTATCTGGTTATCAGTGTTGCGTTGTTGGGTTTTGGGGCAGCGGGCACCTATTTGACAGTCAGGACGCGCGGGCCGGACGCAGCAGGCGATCAACAGTTCCTCGGAAGAATGGCGACATTTGGCGCGGCGACCATGTTGGCGGCGGTGTTATTGATACCGCGAATCCATTTTTACCCTATTGATATGTATTACCGTGGAGACTACAGCAATTTGCTGTCACTGTGGGTCATAATCCTGCTGGCGGCGTCGCCGTTTTTCTTTGCCGGTGCGTGCATTGCATTCATCCTGAGTCGGGCGGCGGAGGGGATTAACCGCGTGTACTTTGCCGACCTGGCAGGTGGGGCGATGGGGTGTTTGCTGGTGCTTTTCTTGATAAACAAGGCCGGTGCCATTGCGGCGTGCTTTATCTGTTCGGCTATGGCGCTGCTGGCGGCGGCACTGGCAACGGAGAGGCGACGAACGCTGCGTATTGCAGCGGTACTGGTTGTCGTGGCAACAGCGGGATGGGTTGCGGCGAGGAATCCGTTTCCGTTATACGTGCCACGGCACAAGCAAATGTTCGGCAAAGAACATTTGGTTGAGGCTGTGAAGTGGCACGTAACGTCCCGCCTGGATGTAACCCGGCCGGTGGATGTGTACCATTCATTCGGCGGGGCACTATCGGACAGGTATGAAGGTCCGCCTCAAAGGGCGCGCATCATTTACCAGGATGGAACGGCGTTAACGGGGATCATCCAGCCGACGTCCGGTCCTTTGGAGACGGCGTCGCTGGGCTACTATCTGCAGGGTGCGGCATACCAGATCAGGCCAGATGCGAACGTGCTTGTTATCGGCTGCGGCGGCGGGCCGGACATTATGATAGCTTTGCATCACGCTGCGCGACATGTTGTGGGGGTTGACATTAACCCGCAGATGATCAATTTGCTGCATGCGTATGGCCGGTTCGCCAATAACGTGTTCGAGCGTGACGACGTCGAATTGGTCGTGTCAGAGGGCAGGCATTTTCTCAGCCGTGACGAGCGCAGCTTTGATGTTATTCAGCTAAGCGGCGTCGACACTTCCGCGGCACAGGCAGCCGGCGCCTATGCGCTGAGCGAGAATTTCATCTATACCGTTGAGGCTTTCAAAGAGTACTACGAACATTTGAACAAAGACGGCATAGTCAATTTTTCTCGTCCGCGCGGCTGGCAGACCTTGAGGATAATTGCCACCTGGATGCAAACGTTTCAAGAACTGGGCGTGCCTGAGCCGTGGCGACATATGATGGTTTTGAACGGTAAAGGCCTTGGCCGAATCAAGGTGGGCGAGACGTGGATGGTGGAGGAATATTCCTGGGCCCAGACACTGGTGAAGCGCTCGCCGTTCACGCCACAGGAGGTTGAAAAACTGAGGACATGGACTGAGGAAAAGCTCGGTTTTGAGGTGTTGTACGACCCGTACAAGCGCCGTGGAACTGCGGAAGAAGAGCTCATTCTTGCCGATGCGTCCGGCCGCAGGGCTTTCATAAAAGCGTATCCGCAAAACATCGTTGCCTGTCGGGATGATAAGCCGTTTTACTTTCAGTGCTATCGCTGGGAGAACCTTCTTCCGAGAAACCTCTTCAGAAGAGATGTCCCGCTTCCAACGGCGTTCGTTGTTGTTTTGGGTGCTTTGGGGGCTGCAATCATTTTGAGCGCCTTGTTCATACTTTATCCGCTGTTCCGGCATACGGCCGCAGCAAGGCAGGGGCAACGTGGCAGTATCTTCTTCTACTTTGCGTGCCTGGGGATAGGGTTTATCTTCATTGAAATAGGTCTTCTGCAGAGGTTGTCGGTTTTCCTTGGTGGGCCGGCGTATTCAATTTCCATAACACTGTTCACTATCCTGCTGGCATCGGGAATCGGCAGCTTTCTTTCGCGGAACTGGTCGGGCAGGCCTTTCCGGTTACTTGCGGTTGTAATACCGTTGCTGGCAATCGGGGTGGTGGGGGAACTGGCGATTTTGGCCTATGCGATGCCGCGGTTGATGCATCTGTCGCACGGGCTGCGGGCGGTTTCGGCGATTGCGATGATTGCACCGCTGGCGGTTCTTATGGGGATGCCTTTTCCGACGGGTTTGCGATACGTGGACCGACACCGGCCCGAGCTCAACCCGTGGGCGTGGGGGGTCAACGCATGCGCGACGGTAATAGGGTCCGTGGTTTGCATCATCGTCAGCTTGGTGGCGGGTTTCAGCACGGTGCTTTTGCTGGCAGCGGGTGTGTACATTGCCGGCTGGTTGATTTTTGCCGGTTCGCAGGGCGGCAGCAAACGCGCGTATCAGTCTGTCAGCTGATAGCGTGTATTAGCGTGGTGCCGAAGGGCCCTCGGTTGGCGGTATCGTCGAGGCCGGCATATCGTCGCAGGCTTATCTGAGGCGTGTGCCCGGATTGACTTGACCAGGTGGTTCGTTTGCGCGTCGGCGGTGAGGCCGTGACGTACGATGCCGTCCGGGTGCACGTTCAGCAACGCAGCGGCGGCGGTTCGATGCTCTGGGGGGCGGCGGTGGTTTACTCGGTGACCTTGTAGACGGTGTCGCCTTTTCTTACGCGGTCGGGAACCTTCACGCCCACCGAGTCTCCGGCGTGGGCTTCCTGGACGGGGGCATTGTCGATTTGCATCGAGTCGACGGTGACCTCAAGGTCGGTGGTATGGCCCTTGATGTGGATTTTGTCGCCCATCTTGAGGTCGCCGGTCAACTCGATGGCCGCGACGACCGGCCTGGCAAAGAAATCCGATACGGTTCCGATTGGCTGCTCAGACATCTCCATATCTCCTCAATTCGTTGCTGGTTTTTGACCGTCGGTACGCCTGTTGCAATTGTAACCCGTGCAGCCGGCAATGCAAGCGGCTGTCGCGGCGGGGCAGATTGCCGGGACGTTGACTGCAATGGGGCTTGTTGTAATGGCGGGGGTCGGCGGTTATGCTCGATAAGAGCTGGCGGCCGGTCGGGGGCAGTTGGCTGCGTGCCGGCCGCAGCGGAGCGACAGCAATGAGCACGAGAACAAGGACAGCGGTTGAAGTTCTGATAGGTCTTTGCCTTGTGTTGTCGGCGTATCTGGGCCTTCGCCGGTCGCGGGTGGGGTTGTGGCCGGCCGGTCGGATTGCCAGCGACAGCGGCTACCACCAGGTGATGGGTACGTTCGCCAGGGTGGTCGTGGTAGCGGACGATGTTCGCATCGCGGAACGCTGTATCAGGCGGGCGCTGGCGGAAATCCGGCGGATTGACGAACTGATGAGCGATTACAAGGGTGATTCCGAGATATCACAGGTCAACCGCCACGCCTATGAGAGGGCCGTTAAAGTAAGCAGAGACACGTTCGAAGTGCTGCGAAAAAGTATCCGGTACAGTCGGCTAAGCCGGGGGGCATTCGATGTTACGGTCGGTCCGCTTGTTGATTTGTGGAGAGCCGCGGCCGAGGCGAACCGTCCACCGAGTCCGCAGCAGTTACAGCAGGTACGCGGCCGGGTCGGTTATGAGAAGCTGGTTCTGGATGCGAATGCGCTTACGGTTCGTTTCAAGGTCGAAGGTATGAGGGTGGACCTGGGTGCGGTAGCAAAAGGCTACGCAGTCGATAAGGCGATAATGGCGGCCCGGAAAGCCGGTGCGATAGGAGGGATGGTTGATATAGGTGGTGACATTCGGTGCTTCGGTGCTCCGCCGGCGGGCAGGACGGCGTGGCTGGTAGGCGTGCAGGACCCGCGGAGGCCGGTTGATTTGCCGGGTACCGGCCAGCCGATACTGGTGCTGAGGCTCGTAAAGGGGGCGGTCGCCACAAGCGGCAGCTACCAGAGGTCGGCGATGATCGGCGGGCAAAGGTACAGTCATATCATCGACGGGCGCACGGGCGGCAGTGCCGTGGGGCTTTGGAGCGTTACGGTTATATGCGACGAGGCAGCCGATGCGGATGCCTTGGCGACGGCCATCAGCGTGATGGGCAGGGAAAAAGGGCTGGCTTTGATTGAGCAAATCCCGCGTGCCGAGGCCATTGTGATTCCCCAAGGCCCGCAGGTCAAGATTGTGAAAAGCAGTGGTGCCGACGGCTATATTCGTTGATCAGAACCGCAGCGTCAGGTCTTGGCGGCGGCTTTCTTTTTGGGCTGACGTGGGGGCGGGGCAGTCGGTCCGCGGTAGACTATCGTGGCGTTCGGGCACTTGTTCATAGCGGTTTCGGCCTGTTCGGAAGGCTGATAACGGGAATAATCCAGCCGGGCGAGGTTATCCTCGACGACAAAAATGTCGGTTTGTTTTGCGCACAGTCCGCAGCCGATACAGCCGACTGCGCACATCTGCCTGGTTGACTTTCCATTTTCGCGGTTGCGGCAGGCGACGGTCATCATATCGGGGTAGCTGAAAGGCACCATCTCGATGATATTCCGCGGGCAAGCCTCGGCACAGGCGCCGCAGCCGGTGCACTTGCGGTAGTCGACCGTGGCCAGGCCGTCGATGACTTTAAGGGCGTCGAACTTGCAGGCCCTTGTGCAGTCGCCGTAGCCGAGGCAGCCGAACTTGCAGGCCTGGACGTTGGCCAAGGCGTCGGCGGCGGTGCAGGTTTCGATGCCGGCATAGGTGGCGTAATAGGTTCGGTCAGCGGTGTGTGCACGGCAGTGGACGATGGGTCTTTTGGCGGGGCCTGAATCGCTTATCTGCAGGCTAAGGGCCTTTGCAATTTGTTGTGCGACTTTTGGGCCTCCTGGCGCACATCGGCCTATCAAATCGGGTTGGCGGACGACGGCCTTTGCGTAGGAGGCGCATCCGGCAAAACCACACGCGCCGCAGTCCAGATTCGGCAGGACCCGGCGGACCTGCTCAATCTTGGGGTCGACCTCGACCTTGAGTTTTATGCTGGCGATAAGCAGCACAACCGCAAAGGCGCCGGCCAGCCCCAGCATTACCAGTCCGGCGGGCCAGGCGTTCGTCCATAGCTGGTAGAGGGTGGCAACGATCATTTGACCATTCCTGCAAATCCCATAAACGCCAGGCTAAGCAGTCCGGCGGTTATCAGCGTAATCGGTGCGCCCCGGAGGCAGTTTGGGACGTCGGCGAGGTTGAGGTTTTCGCGGATGCCGGCCATTATGCATATCGCCATCGTAAAGCCTATCCCGCCGCCGAAGCTAAGCACAGCGGCCATCGGCAGGGTCTTTATGCCCCAGAGGTTGATGAAAAGACACAAACCGAGTATCGCGCAGTTGGTTGTAATCAGGGGGAGAAATATCCCGAAACTATCGTACAGCGAAGGGAAGAACTTTCGGACGTACATCTCCACCAACTGAACGGCTCCGGCAATAACGAGGATGTAGCAGACGTAGCGTGTGACGCCGAGACCCAGTTGCATCAGGACCCAGTGGTCTATCATCCAGGTGAGCGTGCCGGCCAGGGTTATAACGAAGGTGACGGCCAGGCCCATCCCGAAGGCCATATCGATTCTGCCCGATACGCCCAGGTACGGACATATGCCGAGGAACTTGGTGAATACAAGGTTTTTTATCAGGACGATCGAAATGAATCCGACCAGCAGGGCCGTTATTGTATCCATAAGCTGCTCCTTTTATGACCTTGTTTTGGTTATAGAGTTCACCAGGGCAAGTATAAGTCCCAGCGTTATGAAGGCGCCGACGGGCATACCCATTGCCGCCCAGGGCACGAACCAGCCGCCTTCTTCCCGCAAGGGCAGTAGTTGGATTTCAAAAAGCGCTCCCGTCGCCAGAAACTCCCTGATACCGGCCAAGACGCACAGCGCCGCGGTAAAACCAAGGCCCATAGCTATCGCATCGACGATACTGACGGTGATGGTGTTTTTGCTGGCGCAGGCTTCGGCGCGACAAATGATTATGCAGTTGACGATGATAAGGGGGATGTAGGGCCCGAGGGCATCGCTCATCGTCGGCACGAACGCCTTGAGAAAGAGGTCGCAAATCGTAACAAACGTGGCGATGGTCAGTGCGAACATCAGTATGCGCAGGTGCGGCTTGAGCGAATTCCGCATAAGGCTGACCACTATGTTGCTGCACAGCAGCACGAATATCACGCTGCAGCCCATCGTCAGGGCGGGTTTTATCGCGGCGGTAACGGCCAGGGTGGGACACATTCCCAGAAGAAGGCGCAGCACGGGATTTTCTCGCCACAGCCCGGCAAGGAGCGTGTCTGCGTAGATGTTCGTCGATTTCGGCGTTTCATCTGCCATCGGGTAACAGTCCTTTTTGCTTCATCTGTTGCTTTATCTGCAGGGCGGTATTGTTTACGAGGTTGACGACGGATTCGCTGCTGACCGTCGCGCCGGTTATGGCGACTATCTGGGAATCTATTTTCTTGTCGTCACCGGTCTTGAGCAACTCCAGCGGTTCGGCCGGTGCGGCGCGAAACTGTTCGCGAAAATACGGCGTTTTTATCTTGTCGCCGAAGCCGGGCGTTTCGTTGCTCGAAAGTACGGCGAAGCCGGCGTACTTTTCGAAAGCGGGGTCAACGGCCAGTACCAGCTCGATCTTATCCTGAAAGCCCGGTCCCGATGCATTGAACGCCCAGCCGACGGTTTCATTGGCATCGGAAAGACCGCGGTAAAGCGCAACGACCTGCTTTTCGCCCCGCTGCGATTTTATGGTGAGTTTTTCCTGGAGTCGGAAGCTGTTTGCATCCGGCAGGAGCGTACGCATCAGGCGGGCGAGTTTTTCGGCCTTGTTTCGCTCGATAATGGGCGACCAGGCGGCGTTGGCAATCGCTATCAAAAGCCCGAAGAAGAACGCCGAGGCCATCAACAGCCAGCTTTGTTGGATGAAGTATCTCAGTTTATTCACCTGGTTTACCTCCGGCGGGTACGAGCCTGCAGAACCGGTCGATAAGGGGGGTGGTTGCATTCATCAACAGGACGGCGAACATCACGCCTTCGGGATATTCGCCGACGATTCTTATCAGCATTGTCAGTGTTCCGATGCCTATGCCGAAGATCCACATCCCTTTTGTCGTCAAAGGTGCGGTAACGGGGTCGGTGGCGATAAAGAACGCTCCGAGCAGAAGCCCGCCGGCCGTCAGGTGGACAAGCGGCGAGACGTACGCATCGGGGTTTACCAGGTGCGCAATGCCTGCGAAAACGAACGCCGAAGCCAGCATGCCGGCGGGGATTTGCCAGCTTATGGTTCTGCGAATCAGCAGGTAGAGTGCGCCGAGCAGGATGGCCAGGCTGCTTGTTTCGCCGAGGCAGCCGCCGGTGCGGCCTTCGAACATAGCGGCGAGCTGCCGGTTGACTGTGGCGGCGCCGGTTTTGTTTTTGATAGCGTCCTTGCTGTGTGCCAGCGGCGTCTGGCGGCTGACGGCGTCGAGGCCGGTGTCGGGGCCGATCTGCGGCATCTGGGGATTGAGCGTTGCGGGTACGGTCCAGGTGGTCATAAGCATCCCGAAGGACGCCATGAGGAAGGCCCTGCCGGCCATAGCGGGATTAAAGATGTTCGAGCCGAGCCCGCCGAAGACCATTTTGCCTATGGCGATGGCGAAGGCGCTTCCTATCACGGCCGCCCAGGCCGGCAGCGCCGGCGGCAGCGACAGAGCCAGGATTATGCCGGTAACGACTGCGCTGAAGTCTGCCAGCGACTCCATCGGTCGTGGCTTTCGGCGGATGAGGTTGCACAGCAGTTCGGTGAGAACCGAGGCCGCCACGCAGGCGGCGACAAGGATGGCGGCGCGGACGCGGAAAAAGTACCAAGCGGCCGTAACAGCGGGCAACAACGCTACTGCGACGTCGATCATCACCGTCCGCGTCGAAAGCGGCTTGCTGATGTGCGGTGACGGTGAAACTACCAAGCTCTTGAGCATTTACCTTTCCTGGTGATTTACAATCGGCCGGGCATTTACATCGGCATCTTTCCCTTTTGCCTTGCCAGCAGAATTTTTCCGGTTTTTATGTATCCTGTAAGTTCAATGTTTGCGGGGCAGACGTAACTGCAGCAGCCGCACTCGATGCACCCGCTGATATAGTAATCCTGGGCCAGGTCCAGATAATTGTACCTGACCGCGTGAGCTATTCTGGTGGGGTTGAGATTTTCGGGGCAGACCTCAATGCAGCGTCCGCAGCGGATGCAGGGCGTGCGGCGTCCCTTGGCCTTGGCGGAGCCTATCTGGTGGGCCGTCAGGACCGTTACGGCGCCGGTGGTCTTGGTTATCGGCGTGGTCAGGTCCCCGATGGCGATGCCCATCATCGGTCCGCCGAGTATGACCTTCGTGGCCTTCTGCGTTGCCGAGCCGCAGAACTCGATCAGTTCGCCGACCGTTGTGCCGACGGGCACATAATAATTGCCGGGGTTTTGTATGGGTTCTCCGGTGACGGTGACGACCCTGTGGGTCAGCGGCCTGCCCAGCACGACCGCTTCGGCAATCGCGGCGGTGGTCGCCATATTCAGCACGAGAACCCCTATCATAGGCGGGATGCCGCCGGTCGGGACGGTTTTGCCGAGAACCGCCCTTATGAGCTGTCTTTCGCCGCCCTGTGGGTACTTGGTGCGGACGACGGCGATTTGTATGTTTTTGGTGTCGGAGTGTTTCGACAATGCCGAACGAAAGGCCTCGACGGCTGCGGGCTTGTTGTCCTCGATGCCTATGAATACGCGGGAGGCGCCGGAGGCCCTTCTCGCCAGTTTTATCCCGGCGATAATCTGGCTGGTCCACTCGAGCATTATGCGGTAA
>CAYSBK010000024.1:0-22437 GCA_964429265.1 uncultured Pirellulales bacterium
TTGGCAACTCTACGTCCGGTAAGAATATAGCATATTTGCCGGGAACCATCAAGGGTGTTTTCGACAAGAATCGGGTGGCGATTTGCGGTGGGCGGGATTTTTTGCTTGCAACGGTTTTGGCGGCCCGTGAAAATGGCGGCGACCGGTGTATCCGTGGCAAGACGTCGGATTGCAGGGAAATTGCTGCAGGTTGCTCAGAATGGAGGCAAGAGATGAGCGGTAAGTCGGGATGCTGGTTGGCGGCCGGGTTGTTGGCGTTGTCGTTTGTGGGCTGCAGGAGGCCGGCCAAGCCGTGGGAAGGGGTTATGAGCGTCGAGAAGCGCCAGTCGCTTCTGGTTGCGCGGCTGGGGCACAAGTTCGAGGACGCGGAGGCTCACCTGGAGCTTGGGCGGATATACCAGCAGCAGGGCCGACTCAGTGACGCGGAGTTTCACTACAAGATGGCGTTGCGGTTCGACCCTGTATACTGGGCGGCCCAGGCGGCGATGGTGAAGCTGCTGGAGGCGAAGGGCAATTCCGCCGGTGCTCAGCAGGCGGCGGAGACTTTCATAAACGCGGTGGGCAATTCGGCGGACCGGTCCATCGAACTGGGCAGGGCGTTCGAGAAGGAGCAGTTGCTTGAGTATGCGCTGAGATGCTACCAGCAGGCGTTGCGACTTGAGCCGAAGTCGCCGAAGCCCTACGCCAGGCTGGGGTACTTTTACAAGAACAAGGGGGATATGGTTCGTGCGCGGGAGTATTTCGAGAAGAGTTTCAACCTGGACTGGAATCAGCCGGACGTGGTTTACGAGCTTGGGCGAATGGGCGTACGGATAGAGGTGCCGCGGACGGAGCCGAAGAAGCCTGTCGGAGGGGAAGCGGCGAAGAAAAAGAAATAGCGGGACAGATGGTGGGTGGTTTATACTATTTCGTCGGGTGTGCCGTGAGAATGATGAGGTTTAAGGGCGCAAGTTGCCCGACGATTGTTCTTTGATAAGGTAATATGCGGCTGCAGGTCCTGAAGTGCCCGGTTTGGGCATTCGGGATAACTCAAAGGGAACGCGGTGAGAATCCGCGACGGTCGCGCCGCTGTAAGCGTCCGTTCCGAGGTTAGTCGGAAACCCGCGGGATAGTGGTCCACTGTCCGTTTGGTGGTTTTGCCGTGAAGTTGCGGCGAAGCTCGGCGGATGGGAAGGCATCTCGCGGCAGGGCGCAAGTCAGAAAACCTGCCTGCAGTTGGTGAGCATTTTCGGTGTTCTCGCGAGGTGGAACGCAAAAGGCACGTTGTGTCGGCGCCGGTTGCCGGCGTATCGATCGAAGGTGAGTTCAAGCCGTCGTTTCTGCTTTGCGGGAACGACGGTTTTTTTATTGTTCCGTGGTCCCGCGCAAGGGCCTGTTGAGGAAAGGAGGTAGGCCGGCAAGAAGTTCAAGGTGTCAGACGTGCAGCAACAGTAAATGTAAACAGTTTTCGCTTGGAAGGAGAAAGCAGATGAAGTCAGCGAGGGTGAGTATTCTGGTAATTGTCCTGACGGTAATGACAGGTTCTTTCGGGGCGGTTGTCAACGTTGATTTGGAGGATTTGACACTGGGTGACAGCGAATCCTACTGGAGCGGTAATTACCCGGTCGACGGTGTGGGCGGCACCGGCGAGGTGACGAGCTTTGTCAGCAGAGGGGTTCGGTTCAGCAATTTTTCCGATGGAGACTGGGGCTTCTGGGAGGGATTTGCATATTCGAATATGAGCGATACAACCACGCCAGGCTACGCCAACCAGTACAGCGCATACACGGGGACAGGTTATAACGCCGGCGATGATATTTACGCGGTGGGTTACGTGGGGTTTTCGACGATACCGACGGTGACATTCGAGAGTGAAACGCTTGTGGCCGGGGGATACTTTACGAATACGACGTACGCGGCGCTGGCTATGCTGAACGGCGAAGGGTCGGCGAAGAAATTCGGGGGGCCAAGCGGTGACGACCCCGACTGGTTCGTGCTGACCATAACCGGCAGGGACAGCCAGGCAAACGTGACGGGCGCGGTGGATTTTTACCTGGCGGATTATCGGTTTGCGGATAACAGCCGGGATTACATTGTCGATACGTGGCAATTCGTCGACCTTACGTCCCTCGGCGCGGTCAGCAGTATCGAGCTGACGTTGAGTTCGAGCGACGTGGGGCAATACGGTATGAATACGCCGGCATATTTTGCCATGGACAATCTGGTTTTGGTGCCGGAGCCTTCGACGGCGGTTCTGCTGGCGGCGGGGGCGGTGGTGATGTGTTTGCGAAAGAAAAGAAGGTGAACGCTTTGTTCGGGCAGGTATGAGAAGTGTAACCAAGAAGATGCCGACGATGCTCGTGGCGGTGTTGGCGACGGCAGTGGTTTCGGCGGGGCCTTACACGGGATCGGGCGTGAACGGCTACGTCGGCGATGACTGGCGAGGGGCCGACCCGCTTGCGGATATTGACGCCAGGGTAAATCCGATATTTCGCGGCTGGGCGACCGGCGTGGCGGAGTATGCTCCTGCCGATTCGAGCTGGAGCGGTGACTGGGATGACCCGAACAGGGCGCTCGGGCCTGCGACAGGGGATGCTTTCGACATTGTGAGCCTGGGCGAACTGGACGGGTCGGAGATTGCGGCGGGGAAGCAGCCGGGGCGGATAACGCTGGTTTTCGGCGACCCGTGTGTGCCGGGGGACCCCAACCATATCCGGGACGTCAACGGCTACGATTTCGTCGTTTTCGAGAATGGTTTTATGTCGCAGTACGACACGAGCGGCGGGTCGGTCAGCGGGCAGATGCTGGCGGAGCTGGGTTACGTGGAGGTTTCGTCGGACGGCGTGAACTTTGCAAGGTTTGAGCCGGTTTCGCTGACGGATGGTCCGAGGGGGCCTTATGGTACGATCGAGATCAGCGATGTTTACAATCTTGCCGGCAAGCATCCGAACGGTTACGGCGTGTGTACGGGTACGGCGTTCGACCTTCGCGAACTGGCGGACAAGCCGGCGGTCAGAAACGGGACGGTGGACATTAACGACATAAGTTACGTCAGGATAGTGGACATACCGGGAAGCGGCGACTTCGCGGATGCAGCGGTTGTGCATATCGACCCGGGAAGCTGGCCCGACTGGGCCAATTACGACAGCAATCACCCTGTTTACGACGCGTGGGTTACCGAAGGCTCGGGCGGGTTTGACCTTGAGGCGGTTGGAGTGCTGCACGAGCAGCGGTACCGGGCGGACATAAACCTGGACGGTCGTGTTGACTGGTTCGACTTTGCGATTTTCGCGCAGGCCTGGCAAAGTCATTTCGGGCAAAGTCGATGGCTGAGCCGATGTGATCTGGCCAGGCCGGGTGATTTAATTGTGGATATTGCGGACCTGAAAGTTCTTGCGGGCCAGTGGCTCAAGACAGAAAGCTGGCGAGTGGAATGAAAGCGGCCTTTGAAGTGGTGCGCTGTGCAAACACTGCCGACCGACGCGGCAGGGCGTTTAGCCTGCTGGAGGTTCTGGTGGCGGTATCGATTATCGCGTTATTGGCGGCGGTGCTGGCGCCTGTGCTGGGTTCGGCACGGGCGCAGGCGCGTGCGGTGGTGTGCAGCAGCAATATTCGGCAGTTAGTGCTTGCGAACGCGGGCTACGCCGGCGACAACGATGGGTTTTATGTGGCGGCGGCGGAGGATATGTGGAACAACTCGGGCTTGCGGCGGTGGCACGGCGTCAGGGACAACATCAACCAGCCGTTCGACGCGCGGCGTGGGCCGCTGGCTGAGTACCTGAAGGATGGACGGGTCAAGGAGTGTCCCGATGCCGGTGAGCTTGTGAAGGGGCGGGGCTGGAGTGTAAACTTCGAGCAGGGTTGCGGCGGGTACGGCTACAATATGGCGTACATAGGCAGCCGGTTGTGGGCGGTCGGTTACAGCTTCAGCGACCGGCAGGCGTATGCGAGGACGACGAATATGACGGAGATTGCGCGGCCGTTCGAGACGCTGATGTTTGCCGATTGCGCTTTTTACCAGGGGAGGCGGTACCTGATAGAGTATTCATTTGCCGAGCCGCGTTACTGGGTATGCAACGGCCGGATTTGGACGGGTTCGCAGCCGTCGCCGAGTATTCACTTTCGCCACAGGGGCAGGGCGAATGTCGGCTGGGCCGATGGGCATATCGACTCCCTGCCGATGGGTTATTACTGGCGGGGCAACGATTTCTACGCCGAGTGCGCCGAGCAGGGTCTTGGGTGGTTCGAGCCGGTTGACAACTCGCTTTTTGATTTGCAGTAGAGGGGGTATAATCAATATTTGTGGATGCGAGAAGGTTAGAGACGCTGTGGCGGTCGGCGAGGAGGGTTGGGGGTGCTGCGTGGCAGGGGCTGAACCAACTGTTGTGGCCGGCGGTGTGTCTCAATTGCGGCGGGGGTATTTCGGAGGCGGATGGTTGGTTGTGCCGGCGGTGCTGGGCGGAGCTTATGGAGTGCTGCGGGGGCAACTACTGTCGGCGGTGCGGATGTGATACGGCCGATTACGCGGTGGTGGAGGGATTCTGCCCGGCGTGCCAGGGCACGGAGTTTCATTTCGACGGCATTGCCCGCGGCGGGGTCTATTCGCGGAGCCTGCAACAGATGGTGCTTGCGTTCAAGCATGGCAGGACGGAGCTGTCCGCGGTGATGTGTTTTCTGGCGAACTCGGCGCTGGCGGGTGCGCGGTTTCGAGACGAAATAGACCTTTTTGTTCCTGTTCCTCTTCACTGGAGCCGGCGGCTTGCGAGAGGTTACAACCAGGCGTACATCATCACCAGGGGGTTGAAGCGTCAGGGAGAGGCGGTCAGCACGGAGCTTGTCCGGGTTCGGCGGACAAAACGGCAAAGCGGCGTTGAGTACGCCGCTCGCGCCAGGAACGTGGCGGGGGCTTTTTCGGTGCGTCGAGGCCATCCGTTCGGCGGCAAAAACATCTGCCTGGTGGATGATATAAAGACCAGCGGCGCCACGCTCAGCGAGTGCGCGAAGACGTTGAAACAGGCAGGTGCCGCGAAGGTTTTCGCGCTGGTGGCGGCAGTGGCGGGCCAGCGGCTTGATTAGAAGCCGGGACCGGTGCCTGGGACGGCTGCAGGGTGTTACTGCCTGGCGGTTGTGGTCTTCAGGTCTGGGATGGGTTTATGCGGCGGAGCTTTCCCTGGGCGAACGCCCGCAGCAGCCAGTCGAGTATTGCGGGCTTGCAGTGGTAGTTTTCGACGTGTCCGAGGTTGTTGGGGTCGATGGGCCCGACACCGCCGATAACCTTGCCGAAAGAGTCACTTTCGACGACATAGATTTTGCCGTTTTCGTGCTGCCAGAATCCCTTTACGGTTCTCATATCGCGGCTGCCCCCTGAGCGAATGGGGTGTGCGGTTTATTTTCCGGCATCTACTGCGATATTCTGGTTCTGCGGGCGGCGAGGCCACCCTATTAGAAAATATTGTAAAATGCGCGTGGCGGGGCAAGTGGAAAAGGGCAGAGTTTGCGTGTTGCAGGCGGCAGAGGTTTACCGGTTTGCGGTGACGGGCGGTGATGGCGGGGCAATTTCGACGCGGTTTTTTCCGGCCCTCTTTGCGCGGTAAAGGGCGTTGTCGGCACGGTTCATTATGAACTCAGGGTCGTCATCGCAGTCGCCGGCCCAGCCGGCGATGCCGCAGCTTACGGTGACAGGGCCGAAACCGGGGATGGAGATTCGGTTGATCCTGGTTCGCAGCCTGTTGAGCAGGACCGCTGCGTTGTCGAGGTTGGTTTCGGGCAGGACAAGGACGAACTCGTCGCCGCCGTAGCGGATGACGACACTGTCCGGGGTTCTGATGTTGGTTCGAAGCAGGTTTGCGACCTGTGCCAGGGCCCTGTCTCCTGCGCCGTGGCCGGCGCGGTCGTTTATTTGCTTGAAGTTGTCCAGGTCAACGATGGCCACGCAGAAGGGATGGTCGTAGCGGGTGGACCTTGCGAACTCGGTCTTGAGGACGTTGTCGAGTATCCTTCGGTTGCCGACGTTCGTAAGTGGGTCAATTTCACTTTCCCGTCTTGCCCTCAGATAATCCTGATAGAGTCCGGCGTTTGTGAGGTTTACGCTGAGCATTTCCTGCAGCAGCGTGGCCTTATAGAGCTGGAGCTTTTCGGTTTCGGCGTCATAGCTCTGCAGGCAGCAGATGCAAAGGGAAGCGACGGCGGAGGGGTCGTGCCGGGGGGTTCTGTCGGGGTGATTGTAGATTCTCAAGGGTATCACCAGGGCGGGGCTGGTACAGCCGAGTTGTTTGCAGTTTTCGCAGGGCTTGCGGAAATAAGGTTTTGCGGCGTTTTGCAGTTCTTGGAGGCGTGAGGGGTCGAACAGGTCGGCGGCGGGCAGGTCGCAGGCTCTGCGGTGGATAACTGGTTCGGCGTTGGGGTCTTTTTTCGGCAGACAAAGTACGGCCCTGCCGGCCTGGAAGCTTTTTGGTACTTCGTTCACGGCCAGGGCAACGACCTCGTCGAGAGACAGGTTCTTCAGTTCCGTACTCAACAGGGCCAGTTGTTCGGCGGCGGTCTTCATTTGCCTGCTGCTATCGAGCTGGTAGCCGATGATGTCGCGGCTGGATATCATAGCGACGGGTTTGCCGTTCTCGAGGACGGGCAGGTGGCGGATGTTGTGTTCGGCCATAAGCCGCTGAACTTCTTCGATGGGGGTTTCCGGCGTGCAGGCCAGGGGTTTTGTGGTCATTATCTGGGTAACCAGCAGGCCCTGAGGTGGCTGGTGTCGGCTGGTTACCTTTGCCAGTATGTCGCGCTCGGTGACCACGCCAGCGAGGTTGCCGGTGGCGTCGAAGACGACCAGCGCGCCGACGTGGTTATCGGTCATCTTGCGTGCGGCTTCTGCGACGGTGGCGTTTTCATCAACACCCAGCAGGGTTTGTCGGCATCGCATGGCATTGCGGATGTCTTTGACGGTAGCGGTCAAGGCAATCATCGGTGCCGAGTTTCACTCCTTTCCCAGTGTCGGTGGATGTGTTCTGCAAATATCCTCATCCAAAGCAAGGGGCGAAGGCGGATTACCTACGCCACTCGGGTTTTCGGACCATCAGAGGCGGCATTGAGCGGGTATCCGCGGTTTGTCCGGGGCGGCCGGCACAGCTTCTTGGGCTGGGGTACCAGCGGACGTCGAAGGTTCTTATGACCAACGGCAGTTTCGGTTTTCTTATTTTTGCGAGCATCGGCCTGACCAGTTCCAGCGAAGTACCTGATAATTCCAGCGGTGTGGCGTCATTGTATCGGCAATTAACAGGGCGGACTTTTGTCGGCGGTTTTTTTGAGATGTTTGGAACGGATAGGGGCTACCAGGCGAAGGGTTACCGGAACATTTGATTGAGAAGCGCGGACTGATGCGTTGGGTGGGGAGTCTTCAGCGGACATTGTGCCAGTTGACGGGTCGGCGGTCGATTTCAAGCAGTTCGGCGGACTTGATGAGCCAGCGTTCGGCGGTGGTCTTCTGAAGCTCGAGGCGGACCTTGATACGCATAGCCGGTATGAAGTATTGCTTGCGTACGAAGCTTTGTTCCTTGAAGACGGTCAAGACGGTCAAGGTCAGGCGGGCCGTGGGGGGTGAAAGCTCAAGCGAGAAGGCTGCTTGCCTGCATTTCTCGACCAGGGGCTGCGAGAAGAGCCGGCGGCAATAGCGCATAAGCTGGTCCTTGTTTTTGTGGTATGAATCGGCGTAGTCGTCGGCAAGGATGGCGTCGATGGCGTCGGGGTCCTGGTGTTCGGCGGCGCGGAGGGCTTTTCGGCACAGGTCGGTTATCGCCTCGGCGTCGGTTTTTACCAGGCCGTCGCAGGCAAAGGCGGTGACGGCCAGGGCCGCCGGGAGAAGCCAAAGTGACCAGCGTTTCTTTCTTGCGACGGCGGCGCGGGCGGGTCGAGCAACGAACAACGCCGCTATCGACACGCCGAAGATGACTTGTAGTATCCAGCGGACGGTAAAGGTGAGGCTGAGAAGTTGCGTGCCGGCGAGAATGTTGAGCGTGTATGAAATGACGATTAAGGCGGTCAGGCAATACCACTGCCAGCGGCCGTTGTCGTCGGACAAGAAGACGTCCATAATCCTGTAAACCAGGGCTGCGACTATCAAGAGCGTCCAGTGCTGGTCAAAGATATTGAACATTTGCCTGGGGAGTCTGGGGGCATCAGTTCCTAAGCGCCGTCAGTGGTGCGGGTATCCTTCCGCGGCGGGCGATGAATTTCGGAGATGCGGTGGTCGGCACTTTCATCACAGGTGCCTGGCCGAGCAGTCCGCCGAAATCGACGATGTCGCCCGGCTTTTTGCCCGGCACGGGTATGACGCGCACGCCGGTCGTTTTGTTGTTAACCACACCGATGGCAAGCTCGTCGGCGATTATGGCCGAAAGCACGTCGGCTGGGGTGTCGCCGGGCACGGCGAACATATCAAGCCCGACGGAACAGACGCTGGTGAGGGCTTCGAGCTTTTCGAGGGTGAGGGTTCCTTCCCTGACGGCGCGGCTCATTGCGGCGTCTTCGCTTACGGGGATGAAGGTTCCGGAGAGGCCGCCGACGTTTCCTGAAGCCATCGCGCCGCCCTTTTTGACGGCGTCGATGAGCATAGCCACGGCGGCGGTGGAACCGGGCCGGCCCATCCGGCTTACGCCCATGGCCTCGATGATTTCAGCAACGGAATCGCCGGCGGAAGTGGTCGAGGCCAGTGAAATGTCGACGATGCCGAAGTCGATGTTCATCAGTTGGGCTATTTCGCGGCCGATGAGTTCACCGGCACGGGTGATTTTGAAGGTGGTTCTCTTGATGACCTCGGATAGGGCGGTCAAGTCGCAATCGGGGTTCTGGGCGACAACATTTCTGACTACACCCGGTCCTGAAATTCCGATGTTGAGCGAGAAGTCAGGCTCGCCGACACCGTGGTGGGCACCGGCCATAAAGGGGTTGTCCTCGGGGGCGTTGGCGAAGACGGCCAGTCTGGCGCAGCCCACGCCGTTTGTGGTTCTGGCGGCCAGGTCCTTCAGTACGTGTCCCATCTTTTCGACGGCGTTCATATTGATGCCGGCGGCGGTGGATGCGAGGTTCAGGAAAGCACAAACTCTCCGGGTTCCGGCCAAAGCACGTGGGATGGCGTCGATGAGATTCCGGTCGGCGGCTGTCATACCCTTTTGCACCATTGCGCCGAAGCCGCCGATGAAGTCGATACCCGCCTTCTTGGCGGCGTCGTCAAGGGCGGCAGCAAGGGCCACGGCGGTGGAGACGTTCCTCGGCAGGGGTTCCAGCAGCAGCACAGCGGGGGTGACGGCGATTCTCCTGTTGGTGATCGGTATGCCGTACTTGTGCTCGGTTGCGTCGGCGAACCTGTTGAGCAGTCGGCCTTTTTCGATGACCCTGGTGCGGATTCTTTCGAAGAGCCTGTCGGGGTTGCGGTCGATGCAGTCCTTGAGATTCACGCCGAGCGTGACGGTTCGGATGTCGAAGTGGTGGTCGAGGGTCATCCGGACGGTTTCGAAGACTTCCTCAACGGATATTCGCATAATCAGACCCTGTGCATTGCCTTGAAGATGTTTTCATCCTGCAGGGTTATGTTCAGAGCCATTTCCCTGCCGATTTTGTCGAGTTTTTGCTTGATTTTTTCGATGCTGATATTGGCCTTTGCGACGTCGACGGCCATGGTCATAACGAAGTAATCTTCCATAATTTTCTGGTTTACGTCGACGATATTGACGTTTGCGCGGGCCATAGCGGTGGCAAGCCTTGCGATTATCCCGACGCGGTCGGCGCCGGTAACGGTCATAATGCAGATTCGGGGCGTATGTTTTTGGGGCATTTTTCAGTCTCCCGACAGGGGAATTCGGTGCCATTGGATTTCCATAAGGCGGCGGTTCTTTTCGTGGTCGGTCATATCGGCCGCCAGGGCCGTTACGGTAATGAAACCTTCCATAAGTGCGGCGGTATCGGTGAGGTTGTCGTCGATGTGGTGGGTGGCTCCAGCCAGTTCAAAGACGGCGCCGGCGGTATCGTTCCTGTGGACGATGTACCGTTCCTGGAGAGCTTTTGTTGACTGGGGGACGACCTTTACCCCTCGCGGCGGGCCGTTGGACAGGGGGGGTACGTTTATGTTTATGACCGAGCCGGGCTCGATGGGCATCAGCTTTTCAAGCACGTTGGTGAAGTAACGGGCCGCCTTGTCGAAATCCATATCCTGCTCGGTTGCAAGGCTGACGGCCACAGCCGGGATGCCCAGGAAAGCGCCTTCCATAGCGGCTGCGACGGTGCCGGAATAGTAAACGTTTATGCCGATGTTGGCTCCATTGTTTATGCCGGCGACGACCAGGTCGATGGGTTTTTCGTGCAACTGCATAACGGCAAGCTTGACGCAGTCGGCGGGTGAGCCGTGGACGCCGTAGCCGGTGAACTGACCTTCGATTTCGATCCTGTTGCACACAAGCGGCGAGGAGATGGTAACACTGTGTCCCGTGCCGGAGCGGCTGTCGGTAGGGGCCACGACGGTGACGTTGCCGAGCTTGCGTAGTCGGTGATAAGCGGCGGCCAGCCCCGGTGCAAAAATGCCGTCATCGTTCGTCAGCAGTATTTCCATTTTTTCTCCAGGATAGACCGATTGTAATCGCCCTGCTATGGCCTGTCAATTGACAAGCGTATCGGCCAGGACATAATGGAGACACGGCGAGCAGGAGCAACGATTTCAAGGAGTTTTGCGATGAAGAAGTTCATGCCAGGCTCTGGTGCGGTGGTTATGAGCAGAGACGAGGTTCGCGCGTTCGACGCGTGGGCGATAAACGAGGTGGGCATACCAGGGGTGGTGCTGATGGAAAACGCCGGGCGAAGCTGTGCGGAACTGGCGGCAGAAAAACTGGCGGAGCTCGGTGGGGGCAGGGTCTGCGTATTCTGCGGTACAGGCAACAACGGAGGGGACGGGTACGTGGTCGCCCGGCACCTTCGCGGCGCAGGGGTTGAGACGACGGTTGTGTTGTGCGGCGAGCCTGGCAAGGTCAAGGGCGATGCAAAAGTCAACCTTGATGTTCTGGAAAGGCTGGGTCAGCGAATCGACACGATTGTCGTGGGCGGTGCCGATATCAGCCGGCAGGTTGCGGCCCTTGGAGGCGACGCGGCAATAGTCGTGGACGGGTTGTTCGGAACGGGCCTTCGTGGTCGGCTCAGAGACGAGTACGGATCGCTGATTGAAGGCATTAACTCGCTGGGCAGGCCGATAGTTGCGATCGATATTCCGTCGGGGCTTGATTGCGACACGGGCGAGGTTCTCGGCGCGGCGATACGGGCAAGATGGACGGTGACGTTTGCGGCGGCCAAGAAGGGCTTTACCGTGCCGGCAGCAACCGAATACACGGGCGAAGTTTACGTTGCCGGCATCGGGGTCGAGCCGGAACAGCAGCGTCGGTGACTTACGAAAACGCGTCGGGCCTGTCGGAAAGGCTCTTGTAGCCGATGAAGTACAGGAAGCGGTCGAAGTTGAGCACGGGCACCCAGAGATTCTGGGCCTGTCGCAGCACTTCGTCGTAGTGTGCCCTTTTCTTGAGCGAATCCTGGTATTTCTGCTCGGCGGTGGGGTCGAGCTCGGTTTCCTCGATGGTGGGCTTTCTCAATACCATCGGTGGCTTGCCGAGTACGACAAAATCCGTGTCGATAGAGACTGAATCGGCGACGCTGCCTCCCCATTGCCTTATGAGCTTCGATATCTTCTCGATGCCGTCGTAGTCAGCGGCACCGTCACCATCGAGGTCAAAATCGCCGGCGACGGTGAAAAGGTTCCGGCGCTGGCTGTCCCATATCAGGTTGGCCACGACGTCGTCTTCGACAATGGGTTTTCGCTTTTCGGAACGGATGACTCTTGCGGCCGAGACGTTTTCCTTGACGTCGTAGACCTGGATTTCAGCCTTTCCCCGGCCGTCGGCGGTGATGGGAGCACTCTTGTCATAGACCGCGAAAGTCAGTCCCGGATAGACGTGGTTTGCCCTGCCCAGGTTTATGTGAATGATATTTCCATCGACGAGAATCACCCTGCCGTCGCTCTTGAAGGCGGCTATCTGCTTGTCGGGCGGGGCCTGGAGCTTCCAGATTTGCTGCTGGAGGTTTTCCAGTTTTTGCTGTGTGGCCTCGAGTTGGGCCCTTGTCCTGAGCAGTTCGTTGTTGAGTGCCTCGCGCTTGGCTATTTCGCTGTCTCGCTGGCGGATTACGTCGTCGATTCGCTGTTTCGATGTGTCGTTAAGTTTCTGTTCGAGCTGGTGGTACTTCTGGGCGACGCTGTCGGCCTGGGCCTTGAACCTGGCCACGTCAGCTCGCAACTGTTTCTCGGTCTGGTCCCAGACCTTTTTTGCCTCGCTGAAGTTTTTCTGGTGCTCATCGAGCTTATCCTTGAGTTCGATCAAGGCCTGGTCGGCGGCCTTGACATTCTGGGCCAGCAGCTCGACCACGCGAACGAGGCCGGTGGTCTGCATATCGAACGGCTCGATTGCAAACGGCGGCTGGGCCAGCGGTGCGACGACGCTGTTTACCTCTGCAACGGCGTTTTGCAGCTTGACCTGCGCGGAGGTTTCCTCCAGCGGCCCGCCCACCAGCAGGATTACGGCCTGGTCAAGGTATTCATTCAGCTTGCCTACGTACGTTTCGTTGGTCTTCTTGTCGCCCACCAGGGCGGTAATACGTCGCCAATCGCGGTTGCTGACCAGTTCCCGGAAGTCGGCCTGGGTCTGCTGGAGGTTTGTGCGCGTGTCCTCGTATTTGATGTAGAACACTACCGCCACTACGATTGCAATAATCGAGATGCCCACAAAGGCGACGACGGCGTAGAGCATACTGTTATTCTGGGCTCTTCTGGCAGCCGGCATATCACGACCTCCTGATAAACAAAATAATAGTGGCCCCTGAGTACATATATTATGACGCCGAGGCCGGGGAAAGTCAACCAAAAAACTGGAGCGGTGGGGGCGGCCCGAAGCTGCGGTTTTCTGCGGTCCGCAGGGCGGTTTTGTGGGGGCGGCAGCGACCGGCCTGGGCGGCGGCGGCGGTTCCCGTGTGCGTGCTAAGTGCTTGCCAGTAAAGTAATTACACTTGCCGCATTGAACAGTGAGTGTATAAAAATCGGCCGCATCAGCGACCCGCTTTTTTCGTAGGCATACCCGAGGCACACCGCCAGGGCGAAGAGAGCCGGCCTGTGTGCAGCGTTCGGGTGAACCAGCGCAAACAGCAGCGAGGTTATCGAAATCGCGAGCCAGGCGGAGCGGCTGTTGCCCAGATGGGCCAGAAATGAGCGTATCGTCGACTGGAACAGCCCCCGGAAGAGCATCTCTTCGAACACCGGCATAACGACGATGGTCGTGATTACCACCATTATCCGCAACTGCCACTGCGGGTACTTGCTTATCAGGTCGAGCTGCTGGTGCCTGTGAATCTCGAAGTCGGGTCCGACCAGCAGCTTGCCGGCAAGCACGGTCAGCAGCAAGGCCGCCACCAGTACCGGATAGATAGAGACCAGGTTCAGCACGGCGGTCACGAGGTGCCTGCCGATATTGTCGGCTCTGAGGCCGAATCCTCTGAGCCCGCGGGCAAAGTATGTCTTGACCAGGTGGACGATCACCAGCATTGCGACGGCGGCGCCAAGACACAAGGAGAGGTTTTCGAGATAGGCGCTTCGCCAGCCTTCGAGGGTCGGCCACAGCAGTTCTTTTGCCAGCACGGCTACAGTCACAAGACCCAGCCATATCAGCAGCGGAACGATGGGCATAAAAGCGGGCATATTGTTCCGTCGCGGCGGTGAGTTGGCCAGTGCCCTGGTACCCAGCGCTGTCTTTCGCAGCCAGACCGGCAGGATTACAAGCCCCGGCATACAGGTCGCCAGGTCGGCGATGGTCAGACGCGAGCTGAGTTGTTGCAGGATTTCGGTCGTATTCATAAGACAGATATTTCGGGCGTCCTTGAAAGCAAGGCGCGGTCGTATTAAACTGTGGCGGTTGATTTTAGCAGTTTTCGATGTCCGGCGAAAGTCGCCTTACCGAGGAAAGCGAAAATGGATGTGCTGGAGATAGAAGGGCCTGTGCGGCTTTCGGGACGGGTCAGGGTCAACGGCTCCAAGAATGCATCGCTGCCGGTAATGGCTGCAGCGATTCTTGCGCCGGGGCGGTCGGTGCTCGGATCGGTGCCGCATCTTTCCGACATATCCGTATTTTCGCAGCTTTTGTCGGGCCTGGGCTGCAGCGTGGGACGCGATGGGCAGGACAACCTGTGGATTGATTCCACGCGGTTGGACAACCCGGTGGGCGAGTACGAGCTGGTCCGCAGGATGCGGGCCAGCGTCTGTATACTGGGGCCGCTGCTGGCCCGTTGCCGGCGGGCGAGGGTGTCGATGCCGGGCGGCTGTGCCATCGGTGACAGACCCATCGACCTTCATCTTCGCGGATTGGAGGCGTTGGGTGCCAGAATACACCTCGATAATGGGTACATAGTGGCGGAGGCCCCCAACGGACTGATCGGCAGGGAGATCTTCCTGGGTGGGTCGTTCGGCTCGACCGTGCTGGGGACCGCCAACGTGCTGATGGCGGCGACACTGGCAAAAGGGCGAACAATCATCGACTCGGCGGCCTGCGAGCCGGAGATTGCCGACCTTGCCGCCTGCCTTAACAAAATGGGGGCCCGCATCAGCGGCATAGGCTCACCAAGGCTGGTGATTGACGGCGTTGAGCAACTGACGCCGGTCCGGTACGAGGTCATTCCCGACCGCATCGAAGCGGGCACGTTTATGCTGGCGGCGGCAATTACCGGAGGGACGCTTCGGCTGGAGAACTGTCGGCTTTCTCATATGATGGCGGTGGTTGACAAACTCAGAAGCGTTGGGGTAATCGTAGAGCCGGCAGGGGACGGCTGTGAGGTCGGGCGCACCGGCCCGATCGGGACAACCGATGTCACAACCCAGCCCTACCCGGGTTTTCCGACGGACTTGCAGGCGCAGTTTATGGCATTACTGGCACTTGGCTCGGGCAACAGCGTGGTGGTGGAAAAGGTTTTTCCGGACCGCTTTATGCATGTTGCGGAGCTGAACCGGATGGCGGCCAAGCTGCGCAAGGAAGGGCCGGCGGTCATCGTGGCCGGCGTACGGAAACTCATAGCCGCCCCGGTAATGGCGTCGGATTTGAGGGCCTCGGCGGCACTGGTGCTGGCCGGCTTGGCTGCCGAGGGGACCACCGTTGTAAACAGGGTCTATCACATCGACCGGGGTTACGAAAAAATCGAGCAAAGATTGAATCCTCTCGGCGCGAAGATTTTGCGGCGCAGTGACTGACGCGGTGATTGCGGCGGTCAGCCGGCAAAGCCGTACCTGCCATACACGCCCATCGCCTGGGCCAAAAGAGCAAGCCTGGCCTGGGCGGAGACAGGGTCACGCAAAGTAGTGGTGTGGAATCAGGCGAACAAACGTGGTGGGCGGGGGATATTGCCGATAAGATGGGTGTGGCGGCCGGCGAGCCGGTGGGTTTTGTGAAAAAACAGGGCTGAAAGCTCGGACCGGGCAGGAATTGAGGAAACAAAATGGGCCGCCGGCGCATCATATAGAATTAACGAACCTATGGGCTTTTAGCTTTTGTGGGTGCGATGGCCAAGAATTTGTTACATGTTGGTGATTACACGATAATCAGGCGTATCGGAAGCGGTGCGCGGAGTATGATTTATCTGGCCACGCAGGATAGCGACGGCAGCACGGTGGCGTTAAAGCGGGTGATTATGGAGCGTCCCGAGGACCACCGGGTGTTTGAGCAGGTGGAGACGGAGTTCCGGATTGCCCAGCGTATTGACCATCCATACATACGCAAGTGCTTCAGGCTCGACAGGATACGGAGGTTTTTCAAGGTCCGAGAACTACTTCTGGCGATGGAATATTTCGACGGCCAGTCGCTTGAGGATGGTCCGACGCTGAGTCTGGTGGACGTGCTGCTGGTATTTCGGATGGTGGGCAGCGCCCTTAACGCGATGCACCAGCAGGGGTACATTCATTGTGACATCAAGCCGAACAATATCCTTCTGAGCAAGTCGGGGTCGATCAAGATAATCGACCTTGGCCAGAGCTGTCGGATAGGCACGACGAAGCCCCGGATTCAGGGTACTCCGGACTACATAGCGCCGGAGCAGGTCAGGCGTAAGCCGCTGACGGTGCGGACGGATATTTTCAATCTTGGTGCGACGATGTACTGGGCTCTTACGGGCAAGAACGTTCCGACCTTGATACCGAAGAAGCAGAACGGTCTGGCGCTGGTTGTGCCGAAGAACTGTCCTGCGCCGCACGAGATAAGGAGCAAGGTTCCCATCGGGGTTTCAAAGCTTATAATGGACTGCATAAAGGACAACCCGACAGACCGTCCGCGGAATATGATGACGGTGGTGTCGAGGCTGGACTTGATAATACACAGCATACTGGGTGACAAGATAAGAGCGAACCGCAATGCCACAAACAATCATTGACCTGCTGGGCGAAGCGGGCGAGGCCAACTACAGGGATTCGTTCCGGCAGGGCAACGTGGTTCGTCTGCCGAGCGAGGGTGAGTTGATAGCCACGGGTGACATACACGGTCACCGGCGGAACTTCGAGCGGATTGTGAAGTTTGCGGACCTTGCGCACAATCCCAACAGGCACGTGGTTCTGCAGGAGATTATCCACGGCGGCCCGGAGGACGAACGGGGGGGATGCCTGTCGTTTCGGCTGTTGTTCGATGTGGTGCGTTACAAGGTGGCGTTTCCAGAGCAGGTTCACATCATAATGGCGAATCACGACATAGCGTTTATGCACAACAGCGAGGTGGTCAAGAACGGCAGGAAAATGAATCGCTCTTTGCGGTCCGCCCTGGAGGGGGAGTTTCCCGAGGATAGTTCGGAGATTGTGAAGGCGATAAATCACTTCTTGTTTTCGCAACCCCTGGCGGTGCGTTGTGAGAACCGCATCTGGCTGTCACACTCGCTGCCCGGGGATCGTTTTGCCGACCAGTTCGACCCGGAGATTCTGGATCGGCCGCTGCGGGGGCGAGATACCCTCAAGCCGGGCTCGGCGTATCTTCTGACCTGGGGCAGGAAGCACAGCCAGCAGTTGCTGGACAGGATGGCGAGTCTCCTGGATGTGGACATTTTCATTCTCGGCCACCAGGCCCAGTCTGAGGGTTGGTCCCTGGCGGGAGACAACCTTATAATCCTGGCGAGCGACCACAATCACGGCTGTATTTTGCCCATAAACCTGTCGAGGAAGTACAGCATAGAAGAGCTGACAGGGGCGATTGTTGCACTTAGCTCGATAGGTTAGGAGGTTGGACGGCCGAGGATGCGGCACCGGCCGGGTGCGGGGCTTTCGCCGGTCGGACCGGGGGCGGGGGCCTGGCAAATAGGTTTTGATTTTCGCGGGGGGTTTTTTTACATTTTGCGCTCCGCTTTTGTGTTGGGTTCACAGGATGAGTTGGTACGAGTACATAGCGTTGGCGGCGATCTTGTCGCAGTTACTTTTTCTTCTGCAGTGCTGGCGGAATTACAGGTATGCCCTTTCGAAGCACAAGCAGAAGAAGCAGTGGCGCCGCGGGCAGGTTGTGCTGATAGTACCGTGCAAGGGGCTTGATGATAATTTCGATGCGAATATTTCGTCGTTTTACCGACAGGATTACCCGTCGTACAGGTTGTGGTTTGTGGTTGAGGCGGAGTCGGACCCGGCGTACAAGCGGCTGTGTGAGCTGCGGGGTGAGCTTGAGGGGCAGTCGAAGGCTACAGAAGTTCGGCTTATGGTGGCGGGGCGGCGTCAGGGCTGCAGCCAGAAGGTTCATAACCTGCTTTATTGTTGCCGGCGGATACCGCCCGATGCGGAGATACTGGCATTTGCTGATTCAGATATTTGCGTTCGGAGCGACTGGCTGGGGCAGTTGATACGGCCGTTGCACAGGCCCAAGCACGGCGCGGCAAGCGGCTACCGCTGGTTCGTGCCGAAGCGGAACAACGTTGCGACGCTGGCGTTGTCTTCGGTCAATGCCAGCGTCGCCCAGCATCTGGGGAACACGTTATTCAACCAGGTCTGGGGCGGTTCGATGGCCGTTCGGGTGGAAACTTTTCGGCAGCTTGGTATCGAGCAGTTGTGGCCGAGGGTTGTAAGCGACGATTTATCGTTAAGCAGGGCTGTGAAAAAGGCGGGCAAGAAGGTGGCGTTTGTGCCGGGCTGTTTGGTTGCCTCGCATCAGTCGGCAAACTGGCGTGAACTTTTGGAGTTTGGCCGGCGGCAGTTCCTGATAACACGGGTGTATGCGCCGGCGACGTGGTGGGTGGGTTTGCTGAGCAGCCTTTACTCGGTGGCGGGATTATACGGGGGTGCTGCGGCGGCGTGGTGGGCGGCGTCGAAAGCAGTGGCGGGTTGGAAGTTGGTGGCGGCTGTGCCGGTGGTGTTTCTGGTGGGGCAACTTATCAGGGCGGGATGGCGTCAGCGGATGGCGTGGGTGTTGCTGAGCGAGTATCGCCGGCAACTGAGGTGGTCCATTGTGTTTGACGTTCTGGCGGGGTGGCTGTGCTCGGTGCTGCTGCTGGTTATTATTGTTTGTTCGGGCTTTGGGCGGAGGATCACGTGGCGGGGGATAGGGTACAAGCTCGTGGGGCCGGACGAGACGGTTGTGCTGGACGAGCAGGGGTGAGGCCCCCGCACCGAGAACAGCCGACGGCAGCGGCAGCGAATGGTTATTGGACGGTGGTTATGTCGGCGTCGGGTTTACCGGCGAGGTATATCTTGTTCTTGCCGCTTCTTTTTGCTTCGAGCAAGGCCTGGTCGGCCAGTTGAAAGAGCTGGTCGACGTTTGAGGCGTCGCGTGGGAAACTTGCAAGACCGCCGCTTATTGTGAGGGTGGCGGTGGTTGCAGGTTCGAGCAAGGGTGGTTGAGCCTTTTCCAGTTCCTTCTGGAAGCGTTTGGCGATGGCGATGGCCTGTCTGGGATGTTCGGTGGTTGTGGAGCGTCTGTCAGTTGGTTTTTCCGAGGTGGTGGTTGGGCCGTCCCAGAACACCACCGCGAATTCATCGCCGCCTATTCGCCCGATTACGTCGTGGGCGCGGCAGCATCGTTGCATCACGGCGGCGGCCTGTTTGAGGATTCTGTCGCCGGCGAGGTGGCCGTAGGTGTCGTTGTATGACTTCAGGTTGTCAACGTCGAACAAAAGCAATGTCACCCGCCCGTTTGTCCTGGAGGCGTGGTTGATAATCTGCCTGGTGAATTCGCGGATATATCTTCGGTTCTTCAGGCCGGTCAGCTCGTCCTCGGTTGCGAGCTTTTCGAGGTGGCGGAGGCGCTGCTCGATACGGTCATCGGCGACAGGGTGCAGTGGCGGCGTCTGAGCAGTTGTGCAGGTGCGGTAAAGGCTTTGGGTGGAGACCGGTATTATCAGGTAGTCATCGGCGAGCGGTCCTGCATCGGTGGTTGAGCGAACCAGTTCCATAGCCAGTGGTTCTTCGTACATACCGGCCAATAGAATGATTCTGGCGGGGTGGTATCGCTGTCGCAGGGTCTTCAGGGCCAGGGAAGGCCGGTCCTCGACGACGGCCAGTTCCAGCGCCACCGCGTCAAGGCCGGCGGGCGGTGTTTGAAGGGCGGTGGTTACATCGGGGCACAGCTTCAGGGGGACAGTTGCAGCGGCGTCAGGGTCCAGCAGAACCCTTTCAGCGTGTCCTATCACAAGCAGCCTTGCGCGGCAATCCGGCTTGGTTGTATTCATTGGAACACCTGCTCGAGTAATCCTGCAACGAAGGTTTCCTCCGTAGAGACTGTGTTTTTTCAAACAGTGCCTGGACGAAGTGATTGTGTTCGGCGGTTGCTGCCGCTGCTACGAGCATCCTTCGCCACACTGATATTTTATCATACGAGGGCAGGCAGGTCAAATCGCAGTCGGGTGTACTCTGCTTGTCGGCTTGCAGTTGAATGTTGCCGCCGAGGGCACGGAGAAGCGCCCGCAGGGCAAGGGAGGACTTGATGGTTCGCGGACACCTATCAGCGGAGCTATAGTAGCGGGGCAAAGCGTACAGGCGCGATCACGATAGCGGACTGCGGTGTGCTTTCTCAGTCTCTGCGTTTATAGTTCAAGGCACTTCCGGCAAGAAACAGCGACTCCGACGGTCAGCAAATCCGCGTCAGATGCGGCTTTAGTTGTTCAGAGTATCTTACTTGACGGCTCTGACCTCGGTGTAATCACCACAATTCTTGATGACTATATCGCGGTAACCGTCGGCGGGCCGGAGGTCTCCGTCTTCCTTCCATTCGCGAGGGTCGCCGTTGTCGTCGCTGGTATCGTTGAGCCGCAATATGCCGCCACCCACGTAGATAACGGCGTCGCGGTCATGTTTTAGCTCAATGTCTCCGACGTGCATTACGCCGCCGTTCAAGTAGATGCGGTGGGTCCCACCAACGCCATCGGCGAATTTCATACTGCCGGTAACGGTGAACGTGCCGTCATTGACGGTAATATAAGCGTCACTGCCCTTGCCCACGTTGAATCTGCCGTTGACGGTGAAGCTGCCGCCGTTAAGTATTATGGAGGCTCCCGGACCATTGAGCAGGGAGTTTGAAGCGGCGGTAACGCTCTGCGATTTATTGATAACCAACGTACCGGTGAAGGTCTTTTGGTCGGCGATTTTGCCGTCCGCGAATTCGGTCTGCCCGATTAGATTGCCCTGCCTGTCCCAGAGCGTGGATATGCCGTTGCACTTGAAGTTCTGCCAGGTGGATTCGGCTTTTTTGCGGCCGTTCGGCCAATACTGTGTCCAGATACTTCGGCCGTCTTTCTCGTGCCGCCAGGTCCATTTCTTCTTGCCGTCTTTTGACCAGTATGTTTCGATGCCGACCTTGCGGCCCTTTTCGTAGTGTGCCTGGTATTGTTTGGTGCCATCCGGATAGTACCAGGTCTCTTCGCCGTGCAGCAGAAACCGGCCGTTGTCGGCGATGCCGCCGGCGAACGTTACCTTCGCGTTTCCGTTCGGATACTTTTCCGTAAAGGTCCTCACCTTCGAAACGGATTTTTCCTTCGGTGCCATCAATTCGGCGTCAGACATTGTGTATTCTTTGCTATCTTTTTCAAGTATCCAGGCCTCGTTGAATTCGAAGTGCAGGTTGGGTCTGTTCATCGAGGTGATCAGGTGTATCATCCCGTTAGGCGCCTGCCTGGCAACGGAATAGCCGAGGGTTATGATGTGCGTGCTTGGGTCTTCGTGTTTCTGGGCCCCGGGAAACTTCTTTATCATCCAGGTTTTGCCGTCGTCATCCGAAAGGGCGACATAAGAGCCTTTTTCGGTAATGGAGGGTGGGTGCTTTCCGTCTTTTCTGTTGAAGTCGCCGGCCATAAACAAACGACCGCTGGCAAGCCTCAGCAGGCTCGGCCTCTGGTTTGAGCCAAGCATACAGAAAGGCGTCTTGGAGACTTCATAGGTTTTGCCACCGTCTCTGGTGAGTGATTGCGGCATAAACCCGTCGATATCGCTGTACTTGCCTCCCATTCCGAGTATCGTTGTGCGGTCGCGCAGAAGGGCAAACGCGGTATGTCTTCCGAAAGTCCTGCCCCCGGTATCGTACCAGGTTTTGAAGTTGTCGTGCGTTGCCCAGAGAACCGAAGACGCCTCGATCCCGTCGCAGGGAAGGTAAAACGTGCCGTTCTTGTCGCGTACGGCCGTGTTGATGGGCTGGCGTGAATGGCCGCCGGGTTTATTCATAAACTTCGGGAATCGCACGCGGGCCCACGTTGCTCCGCTGTCCTTCGAAAGCGTCCACTGGAACGGAAAACCCCCTTCCAGGTGTGGGCAGCCCCAGAAGAAATACACAACGCCGCTGTCCCAATCCGTCCAGAGCATCGGCGCGTGGTCGTTGACTGCCGCAAAATCGAACAGCCGGTCCGGCATATCCCATTGGTCTGCCCCGAAGCGCAAGCGGCTTGCTATCAACGACACGCCCGGCTCGTATTCGGTGTATGAGGTGTAGATTACCATCAGGACGTCGCCGTTAGGGCAGACTTCCAGGGCAGGGCTCTGGTTGTGTCCCCTGAACGACGGATGCAGACCCGCTGCGTCTATGGCCTCGCCGCGGCAGGTATCGCAGGTCTCAGGCGGCGACGGGAGCAAGTATCGCTTTCTGAAATACGGCTTCGAAAGGTCGGGACCCTGCCGTACAAGACCCTTGTTCTGTTTTACGCCTTCCTGGACGTATGGCGGTTGGTAGTCAAGCGGACGCGTGTTCGGCATCGGTCCCTGGACTACGCGGAAACCGATATTGTGATAACCGAAGTTCGCTGGTGAATCATAATAAGGGCCGAAACCAGGGGCAATGGACGCACGGCTTGATGACGCGTTGAAAATCTGCCGGTACTTGATTTTTTCGTCATCGTCGAGCAGGCCGCCGCGAACCACCTTTGCCATTCCGTGTTCCGGGCCGACCGGGTCCACCTGCTCGC
>CAYSBK010000025.1:0-21105 GCA_964429265.1 uncultured Pirellulales bacterium
GAAAGTCGCTTAAACGGGAAAGTTAGCAGAGACAGGTATGACGGTGAATTGCGAAAAATGTAACGAAAATCTTGTGCCCTATGTTGAAGGGCTTTTGGCCGAGCCGGAAAGACAGGCAGTTGAATCACATCTTGAGAGGTGCCCTGTCTGCCGAGCCGAACTGCAAGAAATAGGGGGGCTGCGCGACCGGCTGATGGCAGACAGCAAAGCAATGAAAGACAGCAATATTGAACAGCTCGTAGTAGATCGTCTGAGGCAGCAACAGAGTGGGGTGCCGAGACAGGGCGAGAATGTGGCCTACGGGCGTATATTGTGGAGAATTATTATGGAAAACAGAATATCCAAATTAGCCGCGGCGGCGGTGATTGTAGTTGTGCTGGCGGTACTGTATTTCACAGCAGGGCCTGATATGGCAGGTGTCGCCTGGGGGCAGCTCGCAGATAGGGTATCCCAGATTCAGACGTGTATTTTCCGCGGGCGCCAGACGACGAGAATCGTCGATGCAAACAACGAACAGGTTCAAGAGGTCGAAATGGAGGTTTTTGTTTCATCAGAATACGGTATGCGGTCAAACGTCTACATGGATGGAAAAGCGCAGATGAGGCAATATGCTCTGCTGCAGGACAAGGCGATTATTTCCGTTATGCCCGAGCAGAAACGGTATATGAAAATGCTGCTCACCGAGGAACACCTGGACAAGATGCGCAAGCAAGGCAGCGATCCACGAGAAATTGTCAAGCAGTTTACATCGGCTGAATACGCCGAGTTGGGCCGCAGTACAATCGATGGGATTGAGGTTGAAGGAATTGAAACGACAGACCCGAAAGTCTTTGGTGGTCAGTTCGGCGACTGTGTTGGACGACTGTGGGTTGACGTTGATACCCAACTGCCGGTTCGAATAGAGATGGAAATAACAATGGAAGCCGCAGGCAAGACCGTACAAACGTCGATGGTGATGTATGATTTTCAATGGGATGTGGAGATCGACCCAGTGGTTTTCGAGCCGAATATACCGGGTGATTACACATCGATGGGACAGATGAAACTGCCGGAGCAGAACGAGGCAAGCGCCGTCGAGGGGCTGCGTCTCTATTCGGAAATCACCGACGGCAACTATCCCGCCAGCATGACGATGACGGAGGTTCAGGCAGAGCTGGCCAAGCTTGTAATGGAAAAGTATAAGAAGGAACATCCTGAGTTCGACCCGAACAGCAAGCCGACGGATGATGAACAGGACACCCTGACCAGTGAGATGATGAACACAGCTATGAAGGTCGCCGGCGCCTGTATGTTTTACGCCAAGCTGGTACAGGAAGACAAAGACCCTGCCTACTACGGTGACAGGGTTACTGCGACCGACGTTAGCGCCGTCCTCATGCGGTGGAGGATTTCGGACGGCCTGTACAGGGTAATATTCGGCGATCTTCGCACGGAGAACATGACGGCGGAGAGACTGGCTGAACTCGAAGCAGCATTGCCGGAACAACAGCCGTAACAGTACGTAACATCACGCAGAGGCCGGCTCCGCTGTGCAGAGCCGGCTTTTTTATTTTTTCCCGTCATCTCACTGCTGGTCTGATCTTGCGATTTGTGCTTGTTTTTCGATTTCGGCAAGGTAAGCCAGCGTACGTTCGAGCTTGTCGCTGAGGTTCTTGAGCTTCAGCATAGTCCTTACACGGGTCAGCAGTTCGAGCTTGTTTATGGGCTTGCTGAGGAAATCGTCGGTGCCGACCTGGATCGCCCTTTCGATGTCGCCGTACTCGTGGAGGGCGGTGACCATTATGATGGGAATGTGGCTGGTTTTCGGGTCGTTTTTGAGCCGGCGGCAGACCTCGAAGCCGCTCATCTTAGGCATCATAATATCCAGCAGGATCAGGTCGGGGGGCCTTTCTGCGACGATCTTCAGCGCGGCCGGGCCGTCACAGGCGGGGACGGTTTCGACATCGAGGTCCTCAAGGTATGCCTGCAGCAGTTCGAGATTCTGCTCGTTGTCATCAACCACCAGGACGACGGGCCTGGTGGTCAGTTCGGCTTCTGGTTTGTGCTGCTTCATAACAGTGCTCCAGGTAACGAGTCTCAGCTCTGCAGGGCATTCAGAATCGCCGTACAGAAAGCCGGCAGGTCGTCCGGCTTTCGCGAGGTGATCAGGTTGCCGTCGACCACGCACTCGGCGTCGACGTACCGTGCGCCGGCATTGACGATGTCGTCCCTGATGGCCATAAAGCAGGTCGCCTTTTTGCCTTTATAGGCGTTTGTGCTGCACAGCAGCCAGCCGCCGTGGCATATTGCGGCGATGATCTTGCCGGCGTCGACCATTTTTCGGGCGAAGTTTATGACGGCGTCGCTTCTGCGCATAAAGTCCGGCGCAAATCCGCCCGGTACTATCATACAGTCATAATCGTCGATGCGGGCGTCGGCGGCGGCTACGTCCGAGACGCACGGGTAGCCTTCTTTCGAAGGATACTCCATGCCGGCTTCGGCTGCAACAAAATCCACGTCGATGCCGGCTTCCTTCAGCCTGTAGTAAGGATACCATACCTCCAGGACCTGGTACATCCGGTCAACCATAATCGCTGCTTTCTTCGACGGCATTTTGTTTTCCTCTTGAAGCGATATTCATAATTCATAACTGCCTGCCCTGCTCAAGCCAGGCCAGGTTAAAAGCATAATACTGCTTACTGCTTATAAGGTGAATAATGCCATCGGGGCTTTGGACCCCGGCCAAATATCCCATCGGCTCGGCGGTCGTGCGGCTCATCGTGAACTTTCGCCCGTCCATCGCCTCGACGGTATGTGGCGGCAAGCCGTCGGTGACGAGGCGTCGCACGGGCCAGGTTTTCCCGCCGTCGTAGCTGGCCGCAGCGAACAGGCCCGAACCGGTAAGCTGCCCCCCCCTGCCGTCGCTGACCGCAATAGACCTGGCGAACGATATTAGCAGCAAGGGGCCTTCTCTCAGGCGCAGCAGCACGAGGCGTTGGCCACCACCGATCGGTGGAAACTCGCTGGCCCGATACGTCCAGGTTTTGCCCATATCGGCCGAGATACTCATCGGCATTTTGCCGTCGATGGTGCTCTTTCGGCCCAGGGCGATCAGCGAGCCGTCCTCACGCTGGGCGACGCCGGCGTGGATGCCCGCAATCCTTCCCCCGGGAAGCTGCCAGCTCTTGCCGCGGTCACGGCTTATCCACAAGGCGGTGGCGGGGCCGTCCTCGTGCCAGGGCCAGTCGGACGGCAGGATCAGGTAGCCTTCGCGTGTTACCGACGTCGATGCAATGGGCTGGCTCGGCAGGCCGCGGGTGGGATTAATGAGCCTTGCTTTCGACCAGGTCGCACCATTGTCGGTAGATGTCCGCATAATCAGGGCCAGGTTTTTTCGATAAGCGGCGCCTGCTGAAAGGCCGTTGAAATGGTACAGTACCCCCCTGCCGTCATTCAGCAGCGCCGGGGCGTGGTCGTTGCGGTCAGGCGCGTCCCAGAACGGCGCAGCAGGGTCCCACTCGGAAGCGCCGCGTCGAAGCCGGCTTGCGAGCACGCACAACTCACGTCCCCGCTCACTGAGGCACGAGTACCAAATTGCCAGGATGTCGCCGTTATCGCACCAGGTCAGGCCCGGGTCGTGATTGTGCCTGGAAAACATAGGCCCGGTGGAACCTGGAGGGACTTTTACGTAGGGTTTAGGTCCGATAAAATAAGCCTGCCCCCTGCCCTGCCGTGGTGTCCATTGGTGTTTTTCCCGGCGGACGCGTTGGGCCCATAAAGGCGGTTTGGGCTTCGGCAACGGTCGTGTGTCGGGCGTCGAGCCGATAGCCACCCGAAACCCAAGCAACCAGTGACGGTCCTGTGGCAAGGTACCCATTCGGTTGGCTGAGCGGAGGTAGCGCACGGCCGTATTATGGCTGCCGCCTCGGGCGACGCGAAAATCGCCGTCAATTCGGCCCACCGGGTCAACTTGTTCGTGGCCGTGGTATGGGCCGTACCAGTCGAGGCACCACTCCTCGACGTTGCCGTGCATATCGTATAGTCCCCAGCGATTTGGGGTTGTTTGGCCAACCTGCAGGCTGACGGGGTGAGGTCGGCTTGAGCGTTGTTGATGCTTGTGGAACCGGCGGGGCCAGTGATTTCCAGTGGCGAAGTCGGTTGTGGTTGATGCCCGGCAGGCGTATTCCCATTCGGCCTCGGTGGGTAGTCGATAGGGCAGGCCATCCTTCTTTGAGAGCCACCGGCAGAAGGCTACGGCCTGGTGCCAGTTGACGAAGATTACGGCCTCGTCGTCGTTCTTCGACAATCCCCAGCGGCCGCGGAAGCGGCGATGGTCCGGGTCGAACCGTTCGTATTGGGCGTTGGTAACTTCTGTAACGGCCAGGTAGAACGGCCTTGTGATGGTGACTTTATGAACGGGCCTTTCATCCCAGTCTCCGCCGGCGGCCTGGCCCATCATAAAAGAGCCAGGCTCGATGCGGACGAACTTCATACCTATGGAGTTTGTGAAGTGGGCATCTTGCGGAAGAGCCGCCGCCGAGTTGCGAGGCAGGGTTTTGCAGCCGAACAGTAGGACCACGGCGGCAATTGCGGTTTGCCAAATCACTACGTCGTGGCCTTTGGCAAGTTGTTTTGGCATTATCACAACTCCTCAAAGAGTGCTCTATAAAGCGGTGATCACGTATTGGTCAAGGTCCATGCTGCCGTTGCTGAACAGCAGGAATACGGTTGTCGTCTCGCTGAGCGGTTCGGTGTAGCGGAGGCCCTTTTTGCTCACGGGCAACTCGGTGTCAGGCTCGTCGCCGTCAAGGCCGCAGAAAAGGCGGATCTGTCTCGTTTGCTCGTTGTAAAGCAGTCTGAGTCTGACGGACGTGGGTGGCTTGTCGCAGCGGATCCTGTCGTCGCCGGAGGTTATCTGACGGGCGGCGGGCTTGTCCTTAAGCGTGACGCTTATATCGTCGGAGCGGACAGCCAGCGCCAGCGTTCTGGTTCTTGCATCGTTGAGCCAGAGCGTGAAGCCCGGCCGGCTTTGGTTGAGACTTGGGTTATAGCGGATATTGACGACCGAAACCGACATATCAAAGGAGCCTTTTCCCACAATTCGGTTCAGCCCGCCCAGGCTCGCCAGTGCTTCGACGGTGTACTGTCCCTTGCCGTTGAAGCCGCCCCTGTAGGCGTGGTAGGCCGCCCAGTCGGCAAGGTCGAACTCGGGACCGGTGAATGTCTCGGCGGCGGTCTTGACGGGGACCGGCGGATACGACGCGGGCGGCGAGGGTGTTTTCAGCCAGGCGAGGTTGAAGGCGTAATGCTGTCTGCTGGTGAGCAGGTGAATCACGCCGTCCGGTGCCTGGACGCCGGTCATATAGCCGCGGTACTCGCCGTTTCGGCGGCTGAGGATGAACAACCCCCCTGCCGTGCTTTCAACAGGCCGGCCCGGGCCGTCGTCGCTGACGAGGCGTTTGTACGGCCAGGTTTGTCCGCCGTCCTCGGATACGGCGGCATAGAGACCCCTGACGGTTCTGGTGACACCGGAGGCGTCGGTGATGTCGATGCCGTTGTCCGCAAACGAGGCGAAAAACAGCGGGCCTTCGTGCAGCTTGAGCAATACAAGGCGTTGTTGACCGCCTATAGGCGGAAATTCGCTGGCGGTGCTGTACCAGGTGGCGCCGAGGTCGGTTGAGATGCTTTTGGGCATTTTGCCCTCGATGCCGTGGCCGCGGCCGAAAGCGATGAGCCGGCCGTCATCGAGTTGGGCTGCTCCGCCGTGAATGCCGGCGATGGTGCCGCCGGGATCGAACCAGGTCAATCCTGCGTCTTTGCTGACCCACAGTCTGGAGCCGGCGTAGTCGGCCACGAACGCGATTGAACCGTCGCGCATCCTGAACATACTTCCGCTGGGAGCCTGTCCCCGCCTGTACTGCGGCAGCACTATTCGCGGGCCCGTCCAGGTAACGCCGTTGTCCTTCGACGTCCGCATCACCAGTATTTCGGGGGAGGCCGCAGCGAACGAAACTCCGGACAAATGGTAGACGGTATCCTTTCCGTCCCACCACAATCTTGTTCCCGATTCGTTGCGGTCCGGCGCATCGAAGAAAAGAGATGCCGGTTGCCACTGCTGTTGGCCGTGCCGGAGCCTGCTGCCGGCGGTGACCATTTCTCGGCCTCCTTCGGTGACGGTGCTGAACCAGGCTGCCAGCAGGTCGCCGTTGGGACAGACGGCTACCGAAGGACAGTGATTGTGGGATGCGAAAACAGGTCCGTACATACCGGTGGGGATGTTCACAAACCTGCGAGGGCCCTCGAAATAGGGCTTGGTGGGGTCTGGGCCGCGCCAGCGAGCTCCGAGTTTGCGCTGGGAGACATCTTTTTGATAAGGCTGGAGTTTGACGGGCAACGGATCTGTTTCCGGCAGGTCGGCGATGACGACGCGAAAACCTGTCATCCAGTTTCTGGCCTGAGGCACGGTTCCGAGGCGGTTGGCCGACCTGAGATAGTAAATGCGCGTACCGTGACTTCCGCCGCGGGTTACCTTGAACATACCGCTTTCGTAACCGACGGGGTCTCGCTGGTGGTTTGAGACGTACGGGCCGTACCAGTCGTAGCACCATTCCTCAACGTTGCCGTGCATATCGTACAGGCCCCAGGGATTTGGCTTGTTCATGCCCACGCGCAGTGACACAGGAGTCGGGCCGCCGGTTCGGTGGGCGTTCTTGCGATACTGTTCGGGTAGTACGTCACCCATCCAGAAATTGGTTTCGGTGCCGGCACGGCAGGCGTATTCCCATTCGGCCTCGGTGGGCAGCCTGTAAGGAAGGCCTTCTCTGTCACTCAGCCAGCGGCAGAACTTCATTGCGTCGTACCAGTTGACGTTGATTACGGCCTCGTCATCTTCCACGGAGAGACCTTCCTTTCCCCGCAACGCCCTGTGCCGGCTGTCGAACAGTTCATACTGGAAGTTTGTGACTTCACAGACGGCCATATAGAAAGGCTTGCTGATGGTAACTGTGTGGACCGGTTGTTCGTCGAAGTCACCAACGCGGAGAAAATCAAGGCCGGGCACGCTCGCCTCCAGAGGCAACGGTGTTTCCAACTGGCCCATTTTGAAGGTTCCGGCAGGGATCCTGATAAACTTCATACCGATGGAGTTGACGTATTCGTGCGTTGCCGGCAGTTCGGCGGCGGTAACCGTCATCGACAGCAACGCAACAATCAAAGGCTTGCAGCAACGGTGCATAACAGACTCCTCAATAAGCAGTTACTCGACGGCACTGGACTGACGTTCCACAAATTCGCGGGTTTCGGGCCTAAGGTATATGTTCTGGATATCGATAAGGCTGTTGAGCGCCCTGCCGGCCACGGCGGCACGCTCAGTGACGGGGGCGTCGGTGTCGAGGAATACGACCGGCTGGTTCCGGACGGTGCAAAGTCCGCCGCCGCAGCCGCCCATCGGCTCGTTGCGGACGGTGATGCCGTTGGCTTCCAGCAAAGCGACGATTTCATCAAGTATGTCCTGCTGGTTCATAGGGTCGCGGCACGGAACACTGCGGCCGGGCGTTCAAGAAAAAGCCCGGTTCGCGTCGATATAACTACTTGTGCGTTTGCAGTTAAGTACCATAATATTCCCGTACGGACGGCAGATTTTATAACGAGAACACCGTTTTGGCAACTATTATCGCAAAACGCCTCTGCCTGCATAAACAAGTTCGCGACCAGCAGCAGCAGAACGCCTCGCTGAGAGACCAGATTGTGCGCCTTCAGGCGCTGGCGAACATCGGCACGGCGGCGTGCATGATAGCGCACGAATTAAACAACCTGCTGACGCCTGCGGGCAACTACGCGACGCTGGCATTGAAACACCCTGAGGACCACCAACTCGCCGCCAAGGCCCTTGAGAAGACGGTCCAAAGCTGCCGGCAGGCGGCCAGGATTATGAACAGTATGCTCGCGGTGGCCAACGGGAAAGCCGAGCCCAGGCAAGGCGTTGAGTTGCGAAAGCTTGTCGAGGAGGTTTTTGCCTGCCTTGCCCGCGATTTTTCGAAAGATGGCATAAGGGTGAGCATCGAAATACCACGGGAGTTGACGATAGAGGCGGTGGCGGTGCAGATCCAGCAGGTTTTTATGAACCTGATTTTTAATGCGCGCGAGGCGATGCTGGGTGCGGGCGGAACGCTGAGAATTGTCGCCCGAGAGCGGCAGAAGTCTGTGCGGATAGAGGTATCGGATACGGGAAGGGGAATCAAACCAGAGGTGCTGGAGCGAATCTTCGAGCCTTTCTTCACGACGAAGATATCGGGTGAGGAACCATCGTCAAACGGCGGCTGCGGACTGGGACTTGCGTTCTGCCGGCAGGTAATCCACGACCACGGCGGGACGATAGAAGTCGAATCCGAGCCAGGCCGCGGCACCACCTTTCGGATAACCCTGCCGCGAGGCCGTTCTGCGGCTGACTGATGGTCGGTCAGACTTGTCACTACTGGGGCGGCGCAGTTGCCGCAGTAATGCTGAACAGTGTATGGCAAGTAGCACTGATGCTGGTGCTTGTGTGCTGTTCGGCTTTTTTTTCCGGGGCGGAGACGGCCTTTTTCAGCCTGAGCCGCAGGCAACGTGCCCTGCTGAAACAATCCCGCCACAGGCTGCATCGTCTGGCCGGGATGCTTCTGGAGCGGCCGGGCCGATTGTTGAGCGGGTTGTTATTCGGGAATATGCTGGTGAACGTGCTGTATTTTGCGGCGGCCAGCATTTTAACGGCGAACCTGGCTCAGCGATTCGGGATGGCGTGGGCGGGGGTTGGAGCCTTTGCCAGCTTTGTCTTGTTGATACTGTTTGGTGAAATCCTGCCCAAGTCTCTTGCCTACTCGAACGCAAGGCTGTTCAGCGCAACCTTTGCGTTGCCTGTTTACGTGTGCCTGCAGGTTTTTGCACCGCTGGTAAGTGGCGCGAGATTCCTGGTGGTTGAGCCTGTACTTCGGCTGGCGCTGGGTGCCCGCCGGGCCGCCGCACCGGTCGGTGCCGAGGAGCTTCGCTCGCTGGTCGACCGGATACGCAGCCGGGGTTTGATAACGACGGAAGAGAACAGGCTTTTTGACGAAATCATCGAGTTGGGTTTCTTGAAGGTGCGGGACTGCCTTCGCCCGCGGGTGGATATGGTGGCCTGTGATGTGAGGGAGCCGCCCGAAAAGGCAGTGAAGCTGATGCTTTCGAATAACCTGACAAAACTTCCCGTATACGTCGGCAAGCGTGACAACATAGTCGGCATGGTGCACATACGGCAGATATTACTGAACCCCGGCAAAGGACTGGACAAGATCGTTCAGAAGGTCCACTTTGTTCCGGAGCAGAAGTCGGTGGTGTCCCTGCTGGAGTTTTTTCGCAGCACGGCCACGGATACCGCCATTGTTGTGGATGAATACGGCGGCGTGGCGGGGTCAATATGTCTTGAAGATATTGCAGCCGAGTTGCTTGGCCCGATAGACGCCCGCGACAAGGCCGAGCCGGTTGCGGTGTTGGGACCGCTGAAGTATCGCCTTGCGGGGGCGTTGCCGCTGCGCGACTGGGCGGATGCATTCGGTATTGACGCGTCCGAGATGCGGTTTTCGACGGTTGGAGGATGGGTCAGTTTTCTGCTGGGACGTATACCGAAGGTCGGCGACGAAGTTCGGTGGAAAAACGTGAAGTTCACGGTTGAGAAAATGCGCCGCAAGCGGGTCGAAACGGTGATAATGACTATCGAGCCTATTTGCAAATGACCGGCGAGCTGATATTGATAGCTGCGGCTGCCTTGGCAGTGGTGTTGTCCGGGCTGTTTTCGGGAGCCGAGACGGGTATTTACCGGCTGAGCCGATTGCGGCTGCGTCTCGGCGTCGAGAAGAGGCACTTGTCGTTTGTTTTGCTTGGCCGGTGCATGCGGGACGGCACGGGTGTTTTGCTTTCGGTGTTGGTCGGGACAAACCTGAGTAATTACCTTTGTGCCGCCGTCGTCACGTCGCTTCTGCTGGAACGGCTCGGCAGCCAGCAATCGACAGAGTTGCTGGTGACCGTTATCACTGCGCCCATATTGTTCATCTTCGGCGAGTTAATTCCGAAAAATATCTTCTTTTATCGCGCCGACAGGCTTATGCCGGTCTGCGGGCCGTTGCTGTACGTGTTTCACAAGGCCCTGACGTTCTCCGGGGTTATCGCCGCTTTGAAGGGTTTTACCCGGCTGTGTTCCTGGGTGGTTGGAGCACCGCTGTCGGCGGGAACCGCCATTTCCGATGCAAGGGAACATCATATCGCACCGATAATTCGTGAGACGCGTGAAGAGGGGCTGCTCAACGGCACACAGGTGGACATAATCAACCGCATCGTTACGGTTTCCGGTATTCTGCTGCGGTCGGTGATGATACCGATCGGCAGCGTGGAGACCGTGCCGCGTAGCACGGATAAAGCAGCGCTTCTGCGGAAGCTGAGGCGGTGCAACTATACACGGCTGCCGGTTTACGAAGGCTCTCCGGCAGACATCGTGGGATTCGTCAACGTCTATGAGGCACTGAGCAGCGGGGATGACTTTCATGATTTGGGGCGGTTCGTAAAACCCATCCTGCGTCTGTCGGGCGATACATCGGTATGGAAGGCGATCGACATTATGAAGGAACAAAAGCAAAAAATCGTGCTGGTGACGGCAGGCGGGGCGCCCGGCAGAAAGAGAATCCTCGGCCTGGCCACGATGAAGGACCTGGCCGAGGAGCTTCTCGGCGAATTGGCCGAATGGTAAAACGGCCCGACCGCTGCAGCGGTCCCTTCGCTGTTGTTTCACCCGTTACCGTCCGCCTTGGCGGGTGGGTTTTTTGGTGGATTTTTCCTGTTGGCCCCTCTGGCGATGGCGGCCCTTGGGTTGTTTTTGGCCGCGACCGCCTGCCGGCGGGCCCGCCTTGCCGGGACGCCTCTGGGAGATGGCCTTGTTAAGCCTGCTGAGGACTTTCTTCTCACTGGCTATGAGTTTGTCCAGGGCGGCGACGGTCTTGGTGGCGGACTCCTTAGTCGCGATTTTCTTGATTTGCTGCAATTGCCTGATGCGTAAACGGGCCCTGCGCAACATCATCTGACCGGGTGCCATTTTGCGATGAGGTTTATTGGCGTCCCGGAGGTTGGCGGCGGGCTGCCCAGCCCGTCGCGGCGGGCGACGGTGCAGCCTCATTTTCTTCCTGGGCGGTTTGGGGGGCTTGTTTGCATCCGACTTGGCGGCATAACCAAGGCCGCAAAGCCCGATAAACAGCAGAATCGCCGCGGATCCTACAACAAGTCGTTTCATTGTGCGTTCTCCTTAAAATGCTCACGTTTTCAAAAAAACGTCCGTTTTGCCCGGCTTAATCCCACTGTTACAGGGCCTGGAGCCGGCACAGCCGGGCCCTACTGAGGGCCGACGCCTCATTGTAAAAGACGCCGCCGGTCGAGATGTTATTGCAGGCGGGCAAAAAACGCAGCGGCAACGACGCCCTGCATAGAGAATCGGGGCCGGTGGTTGGTGCGGCTGCAATAGACGATCACGGCGCGGTGTCGATGATGGCTTTTGCAATGTTGTTGATGGCGTCCCGGGTGTGGCCGTTGGCACCGTTGGCAATGATGGAGAATATGTAGTCCCCGCCGCTGGCGGTGCAGACGCCGGAGAAGGATTTTACCGCCCGGATATAGCCCGTCTTGCCAAGAATCCGGCCGCGATACTTTTTTTCCCTGAAGTACCTGGCGATTGTGCCGTCTCGCCCCCCTACCGCCAGCGAATCCCTGAACAGAGGCCAGTTATCGCTGTGGTACATCCTCAGCAGCACGCGGGCGATCGCGTTTGCGCTGAGCCTGTTGTTTCTGCTGAACCCGCTGCCGTCGTCGATATAGAATTCCCGCCGGTCGATTCCGAGCCTGCGCAGATACTCGGAAAGCACTTTCCTGCCCTGCGACCAACTACCGTTTTTTTTGCCCGGATTCGACCTGGCCGCAATGGTCTTCAACAGCGCCTCGGCCGCCAGACCGAAGCTGTCCTTGTTGCAGCGAGCCAGGCAATCCTTCAGCGAGTGGGTGAAGACCTTCAGGACCGTCATATCGCAATTCGGCTCTACGGGTTTCTCGAGCAGATCTCCGGTGACGCGTATCCCGTTTGCGGCCAGGCGCTCGGCAAGCAGGAACCCGAAAAACGCGGCCGGTTTCTCTATCGCGACGTCGATAGCCGGTGTGCGGTCTTTGCACCTGCCAAAAACGACTATCCTGTTGGGCTGGGCCGTGCGATAAGAACCTATCGTATTTGTGCCGCTGGTTATCGCCTTGACCTTGCTGGTTATGCCGAGATAGCTCGTCGGCGGCTCAATCAGAATGCTGACCTTCGAGCGGTTGTTTACGGCTGTGATCGAGACGCAATTTCCATTATAGTTGAGACCGCAGACCTCGCAGGCATACCAGCGGTTCAGTTGGTCTGCGGGCCAGCTTGGATGGGTGCGCTGGTCGTCGAAGACGGTGCTGTCGACGATGATGTCCTTGATCCGGCTGACGCCACGCCGGGTCAATGCGAGGGCTATTTCGTCAAGTACCCACCCGGTGGACCGGCCGTACTTGCTGTCGGTCTTGTCGTCACCGAGAAGAGGGTCGCCGCTTCCAAGTACGACCAGTGTCTCGCCGCAGAGGCCGACTTTCGTGTGGTATTCGAAGTCCGGTTTGAGCAGTTCGACTGCGGCGGCGGTGGTGATGAGCTTCATATTGGAAGCGGGAATAAGCGGCTCGGTGTCCCGGCGACGGTAAACCGATACGGCCGAGTCGGCCTTGATTATGCAGATGCCGAAGCGGACGTCCTTGTGACGAGGGTGGGCAAGCAGCGCGTCGATGCGCTCGCCCAGCGTGGCCGACCTCGTCGTCGGGGCGACAATGCTCAGTATGATGACTGCGGTCAGTATTACCTTTGTCCTGGTGCCCATAGCGAGGCTGATTATTACCAAAAAGCAGCCTGCTCATCAAGCTGCAGCGGCCTCGAAGGCGCAGGCTGACCGATGGCGAAGGAAAAAAATGCATCCGGTTGTGTCGGCGAGGCGCGTAGTGGTCGGCGGCTGCTTTGGGGGCTATTTCTCGTGCCACAGGGAAGATGGCTGTTCGCCGACTCGTTGCTGCCAGAGATGGTCGTTCTTCTGAAAGGTGACCGTCTGGCCGCATATACGGACAACTTTTGCACCGGCGATAGTCTGGCCCTGGTACACATTCTCGCCGTTTATTATGGCGAAAGGCGCCTGGTGGTCGTCGACAACGGCAGTGACCACTCCTTGTTGGCAAAGATGCCGCCCGTGGATATTTCGCAGAAGGGAGGCGACCTTGCTGGCTTTTACCGGCTCGATGAAGCCGGCATCACGGTCGGCGACCCAGACGTGGTACAATATATCACACACCACAAGGTCCGCTAATACCAGCGCGCATAGCAGGACGATTTTCTTCCAGCTCCACTTGCGTTTTTCTTCATTGTCCAACACGGTTTATTGGCCCTTGACCCCTGGCAGGGTGAATATCTCGTTGCTTTGCTTGTTACGCCGGTTTATCCGCGATAAAGCTATATCGACAATTCGGCATTGCAAATTAACTTTTCCGTTGTTGAGTTAACCGCCGGGGCGATTGTTCCGATGATACAATAGCGGTTACGAAGACAGACAAATCAGCGGGTAGTACGAAAGGGCCTGAAAATGACCATCGGTACCTTATCGGAAGGTTGCCTTTTTGTGCAGGTGCAGCCCGAGCCTGAAATGGTCACGCAACTGAAGGAGCTTAACGAAAGCGTCAGCGGCAGGTGCGACTTCGACGTAGTCATCGATTTGTCAATGGCCGAGATGATCACATCCGCGAGTATCTCAAATCTGTTGATTCTCCAGCAGTGGCTGCAGGGTTCGGGCCACAGGCTTATCTTGTGCGGGGCGCGTGTTCCCACCAAGTGCATCTTCAAGACGGTCGGGCTGGACGAATGCTTTTGCTTTGCCAAGGATAAGTTTTCGGCCATGGCGGCCCTGAAGCCCGGCGAAGAACCCTCGGAGGATGTTTCCCGGCCGCAGTGAGGCTTTCCGTTCTTGATCTTTGGGCAAAGCGGTCGCCTATGGTCCGGGGATTCACGCGATACGGCGGAGGATTTCGACCCCACGCAGGATTATCTCGTCGCTGGTTGCGTAACTTATGCGAAAGTGGGTGTCCCTTTCGCTGAACACGCTGCCGGGGATGATCAGCACGTTGTTGGCGACCGCGGTCTCGACGAAGCGGCCGGCCGGCTGGACGGGTGATTCCACGAAGGCATAAAACGCGCCTTGCGGCTTGCGCAGGTTGAATTTATCCTTGAGACCTTCATAGAGCAGGTCTCGTTTCTTCCGGTATGCCGCAATAATGTCACCGAGGTCATACTCCATCGCGGCGATGGCCGCTGCTTGCAACGGCCTGGGAGCACAAACGAACGTGTACTGCTGGATCTTGGTCATCTGTTCGACCAGAGGCGCCAGGGTCGGATGGGCCGCTGCGTAGCCGAGCCGCCACCCAGGCATCCCGTATGACTTGCCGAAGCCGCGAAGCACAAGGCTGCGATCGTAAAAACTTGCAATGCTCGGGCAGGGCCCGTCGTAGGAAAATTTCTCGTATATCTCGTCACTGAGTATGATTATGCCTCGCCGCCCTGCTGCTTCGGCCAGTTGCCTGAGCTGCCCGGCGGGATAGATCATGCCGCTGGGATTGCACGGCGAGTTCACTATGATTAGCTTGGTCTTGTCGGTGATGCAGTCGGCAAGCCTGTCAACCGGCAGGCTGAAGTCATCATAGCAATCGACAAATACGCATCTGCCGCCGAGCAGGTTTACAAGGTGCTTGTAGATCACGAAGTAAGGGTCGGGGATGATTACCTCGTCGCCGGGGTCTATCAGCGACATAAACGCCAGCAACAACCCCCCACTGACGCCGCTGGTTACCAGTACCGCGGGATGGTTCCACCCAAACTCGTTGTGGATAGCGTCGGCTATTTTCTGTCGCAACTGTTCGTCGCCGGAACTCTGGGAGTATTTGTTGCAGCCGTTGCGGATGGCGTCGATGGCCCGGCGTTTGATGGGGTCAGGGACGTCGAAATCAGGCTGGCCTATTGAGAAATCGACGGGGTTGTCAAGCGTTGCGGCCAGGGCAAAGACCTTTCGTATGCCGCTGGCGTCGATACGTCGTGCTCTTTCTGCGATATAGTCGTCCATTTGGCAGTATCATACGTGCGTCACCCCGACACTTCAACCTTATGTCCCGCATGCGCCCGGTGGGTGCGCAAAAAAACAGGGGTCGGACTTGCGGAGGGAGAGGGAGGAGGAGGAGAAACGCCCGACCCCCTGGACGCGTGATTATAGTGGGCGCATTTTGAGAGTCAAGCGAGCGAATGATTTTTTTCAAAAAAATTTTTCCACCCCTGGATGTCTGCGCCGGCCAACGGCGACCTCGTCGCGCAACTACCCCCTTGCTGCAGCCCGTTGCCGGCTCTATGATAGGCACGCATTTGAGCCTGGCAGTACCAAAACGAACTTGATGGCTGATACGCAGAAGGAGCAACACCACAATGTCACTGCAAATCTGGAACTCGGGCGGTCGAAACCATCTCAGCAGGCGTCAATTCCTGGCCGGTGCGGGCCTTGCGGCGCTGTCGACAGCGGCAGGTTCATTGCGAGCCGCCTCGAAGGCAACCGCCCGGGCCTCGTCGACCGGCCCGACAACGAAGCTTTACCACGAGAAATACCGCCCGCAATTTCATTTCACGCCGCGTCGGAACTGGACCAACGACCCGAACGGGCTGGTCTATTACAAGGGCGAATATCACCTGTTTTTCCAGCACAACCCGTTCGGCAACAAGTGGGGCAATATGACCTGGGGCCACGCCGTCAGCACCGACCTGCTGCACTGGACCCAGCTTGCCCACGCCATTGAGCCCGACGAACTTGGGACCATATTCAGCGGCTCGGCCGTGGTCGATTGGAAGAACACCTCCGGGTTCCAAAGCGGCGATGAGAACGTCCTGATTGCATTTTATACCTCGGCGGGTGCCCACGCGCCGAAGAAACGCCCGTTCACCCAGAGCATCGCCTACAGCAACGACCGCGGCAGGACCTGGACGAAGTACAAGAATAACCCCGTCATCGGCCACATAAGAGGTGGAAATCGCGACCCCAAGGTTATCTGGCACGAGCCTACCCAGAGCTGGATTATGGCGTTGTATCTCAGCAAAGACGACTTTGCGTTGCTTCGGTCGACCGATTGCAAGAGCTGGAAGCTGCTTCAGGAGCTGAAGCTGCCGGACAGCAGCGAGTGCCCCGACTTTTTTGAATTGCCCGTTGATGGCAACCCGGACAATACTCGCTGGGTATTCTGGGGCGCCGACGGCAGGTACCTGCTCGGCAGTTTCGACGGGCGAACGTTCACACCCGAGAGCGGGCCTTTCGAGTCGCGGCAAGGCAATTTCTACGCCGCACAAACCTACAGCGACATACCGCCTGACGACGGCAGGCGAATCCAGATTGCGTGGATGGCGGGCGGGAAGTTTCCCGGAATGCCTTTCAACCAACAGATGTCGATTCCGTGCGAACTGAGCCTGCGGACGGTAGATGAGGGGATTCGCCTCTGCAGGGTGCCGGTGCGGGAGATAAAGAACCTGCGCACCGGCTACCACACGTGGCGGCAGCTGACCCTGAAACCGGGCGACAATCCGCTGTCTGAAATAACAGGTGAGTTGTTTGAAATCGAATGCGAGTTCGGCCTCGGCGATGCATCGAGCGTGGGGCTGGTTGTTCGCGGTACGCCGGTGCTCTATGATGTTGCCGGCGGTCGCCTTAGTTGCAGAGACGAAGACATCAAGGTCAAACCCGTCGGCGGGCGTATCAGGCTGCACATTCTGGTTGATCGTACCAGCATCGAAATATTCCCCAATGAGGGCAGCCTTTGCCTGTTTCGGTGTTTTCCGCTGGACAGCGACAACCGTTGCCTGGAGGTATTTGCCACCGGCGGCAGCGCCAAGGTCCACACGCTGAACGTCTGGCCGCTGAAATCAATTTGGGCTGACGCTTGAAGCTGCCCACGCCGGGGGCAACGCAGGCAGTTATGAAGATTGTGGTCGCGATGGACACGTTCAAGGGCACTATCGCCGCGGAGCGGGCCTGTCTGATCGTGGCGGAGGTGCTGGGGGAATTGCTGCCGGCTGCCAGTATCTCAGTGGTGCCGATGGCCGACGGCGGCGAGGGTACTATTGATGCAATGCTGGCGGCCAGGAACGGCCGGCGTATAACGCAGACCGTTACGGGGCCCCTGCCGCAGATGCGTGTCCAGGCCGATTACGCCTGGTTTGATGATGACAAGACGGCGGTCGTGGAGATGGCCCGGGCAAGCGGCCTGCAACTGCTCTCGCCTGAACAGTACAACCCTCTTGAGACCACGACCCGCGGTACGGGCGAGCTTCTGGCCGAGGCTGCCCGACGCGGGGCGAGGCGAATCCTGCTGGCCGTGGGCGGCAGCGCCACGGTTGACGGCGGTATCGGTGCTGCGGCGGTACTGGGGTGGCGATTCCTCGATGAGCACGGCAAACAGGTGAGGTTATCCGGCGGTGGCCTTGAGGCTATTGCCGAAATCGTGGCACCGGCCGGTCTCGAATTGCCCGCCGTCGAGGTCCTCTGCGACGTCAATAATCGGCTTTGCGGCCCTGAGGGTGCGGCCCGGGTCTTTGCTCCGCAAAAAGGGGCGTCGCAGCAAATGGTGGAGCGGTTGGAACACGGCCTGGAGCACCTTGCGGGCCTGGTCCTGTCGCGGCTCGGCAGGGACATCGACATACCTGGTGCCGGGGCGGCAGGCGGGCTGGCGGCAGGAGCCGTTGCATTTATGGACGCGACGCTGACCTGCGGTGTCGAGACCGTGATAGAGTTTGTCGGTTTGCGCGATGAGTTGGCCGGCGCCGACTGGGTCATAACCGGCGAAGGCAGCTTCGACCGCCAGAGTCTGTACGGCAAGGTCGTCTGGGGTGTAACAAGGGCGGCGATCCGTGCAGGGGCGAAAGTCGGGGTAATCGCAGGCCGGGTGAAACTTGCCCCCAACGAATATTCCGCAGCAGGCATTCAGGCCGCCGTTGCTTGTAGCCCCACGGACACCATACCTGACGATCCGGCCGAAAGAGAGATGTTGCTGGCTCAGGCAGCGGCGAGATTTGCAAGCCAGCACCTGCTTTGAACCATTGGTGCAGCATCGGCCATCCTTGACGGACCCGTCCTGTGGACCGCCTCGGCGCATAAGAAAAAGGCGGTCGGACTTGCGGAGGGAGAGGGAGGAATGTCGCCCGACCACCCTTAGTATTATTATACCCGCTGAATAGAAAATGTCAAGCACAGGACCGCGGCATTTTGACGATTTCCCCTGCCCCGGGTGTGTTCCGGAAGTCGCGCAATAACCGACTCCAGGCGCCTGCCCCCTGAGCATCCAGCAGATGCGCAACACCACCCCCGCAGACGTGTCGTTTCGTTAACCGCCCTGCTGCTGGTCCTGTGGACCCTGTGCTTCCGTGGCGGCCTCAGGTGTGGCCTGGGCGGCGGCGGCTTCACCGCTTTTTCGCCCGGCGTGACTCTTGCGATGCGCAACCTTGGCAAGCCCGTATACCGAGTCACCTTCGCTCCATCGTTCTTCGTCTTTAAGCTGCTGTATGCGCTCGGCGCGCGTCAATACGTTGCGGTGCCTTGTCAGGGCGCCATGAACTTTCAGCGAACGATCCAGCGACATCTATCACTCCTCTATCGGTCAATCTTCATACCGTACGCGTCACTGAAGTAACGCGGTCCGAATGTCTCGTAGCCGGGCGGCGCCTTTGACTTGTAGAGCGCACCAACCCGGACGATTCTCTTTTTTGCCTCGTAGCCGTCGGTCCCCGGCTTATCGGGGTTATCGTATCGGTTTTTCGTTACCAATAAGTACACCGTTCTGTTGCCCACGGTACGATCAATTATTTCCGTCTCTATACCGTATTCTCGAAAGTGCTGCCGAACAGGCTCCAGGTCCCGGCGCCGGTGATACTGCTGGATAACGATTACATTATCACCACCCGACACCAGCATCGGCGTCGCAGCAGCTTCAGCCGGCTGTTCACTGACTCCGGCGGTTTCCGGCTGGCCGGTGCCGGCTGACCCGGTTGCCGGGGGCTGGGGTGGCAACACCCCCGCGGGCCGCTGTGTCTCATAACTCCACTGGCCCAGCCGGTAAAATGCAAGCACCACCAGCACCAATCCCAGCACTATCGCCACGGCCAGCTGGTACGGCAGCGACAACTCGATTCTGCCGGCATTGAACTGAACCAACCGCGGCTGCCTCGGCCAGCTGGTCTGCGTGGCTTCGGCCGGCTCTGCAGGGCCTTCGGGAGGCTGTTCTTCCTCAGGGCTTTTGCCGGCGGCTGGCTGCGAGGTCAGACGCCTCAGGCCCTGCTTGCGCTGAGTCTGGCTTATGACTTCGTAGAGCGCCTTTTTTCTGCGAATCCGTGCCATTATCACAACCGAGATTCGTCGCCAGGGCTTCTGTCGACCAGACCCGGCAAGGCTGCTGCCTTGGCGTCCTGCCGCGTAACCAAGCAAAACCGTAACCAAGTAATTTACGGACGATAGCTTGTGATTGCAACGAAAAAAACGGTGTGGGCGGCTTTTTCTTTTCGGGTCCGGGCTGGCGGCCACGGCGTTCCGCGGCCCAAAACCGGTTTTTTTTGCCCCGGCCGGTGTTCCTAACCCTTTGTTTATCAAGGGGTTATGACACGGCGGCCCTTCAGGGGGCCGGTTGAGACCATTTTTGCTTGACGCGTGATGCGTTTTTCTAACGGGGGCGCACGCGCTGCTAAGACAGCTTGAGGTGGCAAAGCACGGTCAGGGCCCACAACAGCTCTTTCTTTGGGACGACCCTTGTTTCGTACTTCTCGTTGATGGGTATCAGGTGCACGGCATCCTCGGTGGTTCTTATGAGTTTGCATGTCACGCCTATCTGCCCGGCCAGGTGTGCAATGGCCACCTGCCCGTCAGCGGCCCGGACCGAGGTGCTGACAACAACGACATCGTCGTCGTTGATTCGCGGTGACATACTGTCGCCGTCTATTCTCAGTGCAAAGCTATCCGGAAACAGCCGGCGAATATCCTCACAATCGACGAACTCCACTATTTCGTGCTCCCCTTCGCCGGCGATTTGCACGAGACCGGCCCGGCGACTTCGCAGGCCCTTGAGCAAGCCGCGAGCCTGGAGGTCGACGGTGATGCTTGCCTGGTCTGAACTAACGGGGGACCTGCCAACGTGTTTTTCCACCAGTTCATCCAGCTCTACCACTGCCCGTTGAGGTTCCGGCAACGGCTGGTCGTGCCAGAAATGGACTATCCCCGCCGCCGTCCTGCCGAGCACAGGTATCCAGCCGGACATTGGGGCCTGTTGCCGGGCCGGTTGCGTCGCCGCAGTTTTGCACCCCTGCGCCTCGGCAAGAAGGTCCACAAAGGCAGCGACCGCCTCAGCCGTTTCGGGTCTTTGCTCCAGCAGAGCCGATAGCCTGCCGAAAAGCGAAGCGTGCGGGCCGGCGCAGCCCTCGCGCTCGGCCGGGCTACCCGTAACCAGCCAGTTCAGGTCTGCACCGGTTACCTGGCAGATGCGCACCAGAATCTCCACGGGTGGAACCCTGTCGGCCTCGTAGTAGTTGTACGTCGAAGCACTGATTCCCAGAGCACGGGCAAACTCACTCTTGCCGCGAGGTCCCGCAAATTGCTCACGCAGCAGCCGAATTCGCTCGATTATCCTCTGTTCGTCAAAAATATTCACGTTTGCGAAAAATATCCTTGCACTCGCCGCGAACGCGTAGATAATCACCAAAAAATCGTTATGCACTTAGCAATTTTAGGGACGAATGTCAATCCTGTCAAGGTAATTGGGACAAAAATGGCTCAGACGAAACGACACAAAAAGTCAGCACGCCCCGGTACAAAGGCCCAATCCCACCCCAGACGGGCCCAGGCGGTGGAGTATCTCGAAAGCCTGATAGAGCTGCACCGGCTGCAGGGTACCCTGTTGAACAGACTGCGGAAGCAATTGTAGCGGGCAGGCACGGCTGAGGGGAGAGGCTGCGGGCAGGCTCGG
>CAYSBK010000026.1:0-12113 GCA_964429265.1 uncultured Pirellulales bacterium
TTATTATGACCGTGTTCGCCGGTGAGCCGACCCATCCGGCCCCGCTCCTGCCGCCGAAGCCGGCGTGCTTCGCAAAGAACGGTGCCGGAATCCAGCGCATTCTACTGTGCGCCGCCCGCACCTGTCAAACACTGTTTGCCGGTCCCGAGCGCTCGCCCAGGCCCCGCTGCCCCCCCCGTCAGGCCGCATTGATGATGCATCGCAAAACCGCTTGCCCTGTTGAAAAGCCGCGGCAACTGCCATCCTCAGCGCAGTCAAGAATCTCTATGGCTTGGGAAATAAGCTCCCTCCGTCTCCCCCGGCCGCCGGTCGCCTCACTATTTCAATCCGACTTTCCCACCTTGCTCCGCTCGGCATACCCCTTATTATGTCGTTGCCATAGCATCGGCCTTCTGCTGCCGCGCAAGCACCTCTGCGCCGAGCCTGCGATGCACCATTGGGATGTTCAATACCCCCGCAAACCGCCCATCATCCGGCTCCACCACAGCCACGTCCTGAACCCCCAGCTTCGCCGCCTCAGCCAACGCCTCCCCAAGCGCCTCATCCGCCCTCGTCCGCGCCGCCACCGGCTCCATTATGTCCACCGCAACCAACCAGTTGCCCAGTTCCTGTGTCGCAAATGTCTTTCTTATACCCTCCATCGTAATCGAACCTACCAGGTTCCCCTTGTCGTCCACCACCGGGTAAAACGTGTTGTCTGTCTCGCTGACTATCCGGATTATTTCCGCCACCGGCGCATCTTCCGCAACCACCGGACACGACGAATCCATCATTTCACGCACCGTATAACTCTTTATCAGGTCTTCCTCGGTGATATTAAGCCCCACCTCTTCCGCCCGCTTTACACCCACTTTCACAAACACCGGCCCCGCCAACTGCAACACCAGCGTCGTGGCCGTAACCACCAGCACCACCGTCGAGCTTATCCCGCTGTCGAAGCGGTGACTCGCAACGATGCTCAACCCGATAGCAACCCCTCCCTGGGCAAACAAACACAGGCCCAGGTATTTCCGCACGGTCTGCCTGGCCTTCGACAAAACCGCCCCGACGTAGCAGCCGCCTATCTTGCCGGTGCTCCTGCCGACAACGTAAACCGCCACCAGCACCCACGCCAGCAGCGACATCGCATCCAGCCTCATCCTCGCACCGACCAGCACAAAGAATAAGACATAAACCGGAGGCGCAAGTTGTTTCATCAATTCGAACGCCTTTTCCGTCCTCCTGGGCCTGGTGTTGGCCAGCGTAAGCCCCATCGCCATAGACGAAAGTATGATATCGAGCTCGAACGCCACCGACACCCCCAGCACCAAAAGCACCGCCCCGGTGACAAGCACAAGAACGGTTTGCGACTGTTCAACCCGTAAAAGCAGCCACGCCAGCAGCAATCCCGCTGCAAATCCCACCCCAAGTGATACTCCTATTTCGTAGGAAGCATTTGCAACAGCTTCCCCCAACCCACCCGAGCCTCGGCCCGTCAGGGCCGCCGCGACGCTCGTGCCGATCGCATACAGCGTCAACGCCAGAACATCATCCAGCGCAACCACCGCCGTCGCAGCCGTGGTTACCGGCCCCCTGGTCTTGTATTCCCACAGGACCTGTATCGTCGTGGCGGGGTCGGTCGCCGACGAGATCGCCCCAAGCACCACGCCCATCGCCGCCGCCACCCTTATGTCGCCGGTGCACATATACGTCACTGCCGTCGCGCCTGCCCCCACCACCACAAACGCCGCCAGCCCCTCCGCAAGCAATATGCTGGCGAACTGCCTGCCGAACTGCCTGAACAGCCCGAACTTCAGCTCCCCGCCGATCATAAAACCGATAATTCCAAGCGCAAAATACGTCAAAGGCTCAAATGAATCGATCGTGTAGCCCGAGACGATTCCAAGCCCGCCCTGCCCGATTATCAATCCTATCACTATGTACCCCACCACCTGCGGCACCCGAAGCCGCTGGAAAAGCTTCGCACCCGCAGTGCCCCCGACCACCGCTATACCCAGTATCAGCAGCAAGTTCACGTGGTGAATAACGCCGTCGCCGGCCGCCAGCAATAAACCACCAATCGCATTCATACCCTGATCAAGCCAAGCCCGGCCACTGCCTCCTCTAAGTCCTGTACGCACGCTGCTGCCGCGCCAGCACTTCCGCGTGCAGGCGCCTGTGAACCGCCCGAAGGTCCAGCAAACCCACCAGCTTGTGGTCTTCATTCGCCTCCACCACCGGCATCTGCTCGATATCCAGACTCCTGGCACGTTCGATCGCCTCCGAAAGCGGAACCTCCGGTCCTATCGTCGCCCTTATCGGCTCGGTGATGTCCAGCGCAACCAGCCAGTCGTTAAGCTCCTGCGTGGCGAACGTCCTTCTTATCCCGTCCAGCGTCAACGCCCCCACCAGGTGTCCCTTGTCGTCAACGACCGGATAATAAACCTCGTCCGTGTCGCTTACCATCTTGATCACCTCGCTCAGCGGCGCACCGGCTGCTATAGCCGGACACTGCATGTCCATAACGTCCGCCACTTTGTACGTGTTTATGAGGTCCTCCTCCGTGATGTTGGCCCCCGCCTCGCCGGCCTTGGTGATCGCGTACCTGGTGCATATCGGACCGATCACCTCGAAAAAGATCGTGCTTGCCGCCACTATGTTTACCACCGTTATCGCAAGCTGCCGACCGGCCTGCCCCACGCTCTCGAACCTGCTGGCCGCCAGCACCGCCAGACCTATCGCCACTCCCGCCTGAGACAGTATCCCGAGACCGAGATACTTTCGAATCACCTCCCCCTGTTTCGATATCACCGCACCCAGCCACGCCCCCCCCATAAGACCGGCTATCCTGCACAGAATATAAACCACTCCAATCGCGCCCATACCAAGTAGCAGCTTCACCTGCAACTCCGCCCCCGCGATGAAGAAAAAGATTATGTATATCGGCAACGATATCGACTCTATCGCACGGTAGGCCTTCTTGTTGGCCACCTGGTACAGGTTCACGAATACCATCCCCAGGCTCAGGTTCGCCAGAATCAGCGAAAACCCCAGGTAATTCGCCAGTCCCGAGCACGCAAAAATACCCGCCAGGCTCACCGCCAGAACGCCCTGCTCAACCCGCAACTTGCGTATGAAGTAACCTGTCGCCGCCCCTATCAAACACCCCAGCGCAATTGACCCCACTATTTCCACCACCGCGCTGAACAATGCCGCAAGAACCGAAGTGGACCCGTCCGAAATGCTCAGCTTCGCCAGCGCCGCAGCCGCCGCGAAGATTATTATCGCCAACCCATCATCCAGGCCCACCACTGTGTACAGCGCGTTCGTCAGACGACCTTTCGCCTTGCACTCCTCCAGCACGGCAACCGTTCCGGCCGGCGCCGACGCAGGCGCAATCGCACCGAATATCAACGCAATGGGCAGGCTGCCCGTCACCATATAAACCCCGCACGCCACCGCCGCAAACGCACCGAAACTCTCCAGCAGGATAATCAACCCGATTCCCCTGCCCATCTCACGCAGCGTCTCAAGCCGCATCTGGCTGCCGATTATGAACGCTACCAGCGACAGCGCCACGTTCGTAAACACGTCCAGCCTGTCGAGCCAGTCGGCACTGAACCCGTGCAGAAAAGACGGACCAAGCAGCAAACCCGCCACCAGGTATCCCACCACCGCCGGAAGCTTCAGGTAATTGACCGCCTTGCCGCTGAGAAAACCAAAAGCTATCGCGATGGCGATAAAGAACAGGATGTCTGCTTCCAGCACGTTCATCGAATCACGGCCCTGCAGCGGCAACTACAACTTCTTGCCGCAGGCGACAACAAAAAAACCCACCTCACTCGGACTCGCTTACAACCCGGCTTATCCCCGCCGTTGCGGGTGACCGGCCGCCGGACGTTTTGCGAAAACGCTTATGCTAATTTCCCCAATCACCCTGTCAACCGATTTCTCCACAACCCTGGGATGGCCGGGGAACCTCACGTCCCCCTTGTCAGGATAGCTCTGCAAGCGCATATTGCCGTAACGAGCGCACCGGCTCGGGAAAATATGCCTCATCTCAGCAACAAGACGCGCCCCGCAATATGTGCGCCCGGCTCATACAAGTAACCCCTTGCTCCGTTGAGAACCCCATAAGAACCCTCATTCGGAACGCAGCGAACCGAAGAATCTCGCCCACGAATCCTGCTGCCCCCACACCACCCCCTGCGCGATCAAATGCGCAGGTAAAATCCCACGAAAATCGCACCAGGCGAAAATTTCTTAACTCGTTTCACCACAACAACTTGCGGCCGGCCGGGACCCCGCCGAATCGCGAAATTTGCGCACAAACGCGCAAGTCGGCCCAATAGTGGAAGGACACCGCCACCGGTGCGCACTTACAGAAGGGTTCGGATTATGTTTACGAAAACCAACATTCCACCCGGCCTTGCCGCCGTCCCGTTAGCCCCCCTCTTCCGGGGCCTACCGCGCGATCAAACCAACCCTTTTTTGCAAAACAAACCCAATTTCAAAAAGGTCAAGATGCGCCTAACTCCTTATGCAAAAAGCACTTACGACGCTTGGACACTTGGTGTGATGGGACAAAACAAACCCAAACAAAGCCAATCTGCCGCCTGGCCTCCGCCCCCTTGCATCATCGCCGCAAAGCCCGAGCGGCAACTTTCGCCTTTACATCCGCCGGCCCGGCCTGCTAAACTACCCTGCCTGAAACGTGGGTACGTGCCAAATGAAACGCAATACGTTGAACTTCATTATCGACCTGGCCGGCTTCGCCGTGCTGCTGGCGCTGACGTGCACCGGCGTCATTATGAAGTACGTCCTGCCGCCCGGCACCGGCGGACTCGGCAGAAGCGCCACCGGCGGCCACGGACGAGGCGATATAAAGACCCTGCTTGCAATGACCCGCCACCAGTGGGGAAGCATTCACTTCGTCCTGGCGGTTGTCTTCGTGGCCCTTATCATCGTGCACCTGGCTTTGCACTGGAAGTGGATAAAAAACACCCTCAAATCCCTCTTCCGTCCGTCGCCGACGAAGCCCTGACTGCCCCGCCTCAAGCCCGCGCAGCCGCGCCGCCGCAAAAACCCGCCTCACTTCAGCTCCACGGACCAGTATGCATGGTCCAGGAACTGCTTCCAACTGCGGTAACGCTGGTGCCCCAGGTGAATATGAACGAGTGGATTACGCTTGGGTTTGACCGGCGTTCTGATCAGGCTCATCCCCGCCTGCTTCGGCGTCCGGCCTCCCTTCTTCGCGTTGCACGACGTGCACGCGCACACAACGTTCTCCCACACCGACCGACCGCCCATACTCCGTGGAATCACGTGGTCCAGCGACAGCTCGCTGCTGGCAAAGCGCTTCCCGCAATACTGGCACCTGCTCCGGTCACGTGCAAAAATGTTCCGACGATTGAACTTCACTTCGTTTCGCGGCAAACGGTCGTAGAACAACAACCTGATAATGCGCGGCACCGCCACGTAAAAATTCACCGTCGAAACCCAGTCGTTCCCCTCAGGCTCAAAGGTCCGCTTGAACTGGCTCACCTCGCACCAGCTCTCGAAATCGTAGTTCGAATACCGCCCCTTCTCAACCGAAACCACCTCCGCCAGCTCACGAAACAGCAGCGAAAACGCCCGCTTGGCACCGACCACGCGAACAGCCATATAGTGTTTGTTCAACACCAGTACGCTGCAATCCAGGCCCGACCTGTGTTCGCCCGCAATCATAACTTTCGACTCTGCTCGAACTCCCGAACGCCCAACTTCATACCACAAACCACCACGCCCTGCAACTCAAAAAAACACCATCCGCCCACGGCCCCTGCCCCCGGCGGCGGCCGCTTCTGCCGCACAACCGGCAAACCGGCGAATTGCAAAGATGGAATTTTCTACGCTGATGGTCTTCTGTGGATTCACCTGCGCCGTACCCCAACCGCCGCTTGCAGTGACCCTCCGTCCCTGGATTACTGCTGGCACGAGGCCGCCGCGATGACACTATGGTCCGCCGCAGGAAACGCCGTCTGCGGCGAGCTACTGCTGTTGCTGTGGCGAGGCGGATTTGCGAACCACGTTCTCGGCACGCAGGCCTTTCTCGCCCTCCACAATCTCGAAGCTGACCTGTTGGCCCTCGTCGAGCGTCTTGAAACCATCGCCGGATATGTTCGAATAATGAACGAACACGTCCCGGCCGTCAGGCGTACTGATAAAACCGTACCCCTTTTTCTGGTTAAACCACTTGACCGTCCCGTCCGACATAGCCCAAAACTCCTACCGAAAAAACGCACGAATAACAACAATTATTGCTGGTATCGTATCACCGTTTCTGCGGTGACGTCCGCCGTGAAACATCTGCGGAAATGTTGTACGCCTGCCGAACACTACTTGACCTTGGCTGACTGGCGGGCCGGCTTATTCAAATTCTGCTTCAGCACGCGACCCATCTTGAACCTCACCATTCGCTTGGTCGGAATCTTTAATCGCTCCAGCGTCCGCGGATTCTGGGCAACCCGACCGGCGCGGATCTTGGTTTCGAAAACCCCGAAATCACGAAACTCCAACCGGTTGTTCTTACTAAGCTCCGACACAATCTCATCCAGAAAGGCCTGGATTATATGCCTAACCAGCGACCTGCTGGCCTGCGTCTGTTCTGCAATCCGACCGACGAGTTCTCTCTTAGTAACTGTCGCCATATGCTACCTCACGTACACCGGGAGACTCAGATTGGACAGTAAAACCGCCTTTGCATTCATAGTGCGGCCGCCCCTGCAGGACAACTGCCGATACATCTGCGGTACGACCCGTCATCTGGATACCTCGGAAAACCACACGTCCACCGCGCCGAACCCCATCCCTGGGGTATCCTCGCGCCGACGCGTCGGCTGTGCGGTGTTCACGCCAAAAACAACTCACCCGCGCACGGCACCAAATACGCCAAGTTACTATAGCATAAGGACTTCCGTCTGGCAAGCTATTTTTTCCCAGACAAATTCCACCCCTGCCGAAGCTCTTGAATGGCCCGCTCCGCCACCGCATATCTCGACCCCATTCCGTCCGGAATCACCGCGGGTAATTCGCCCGAACCTGCCGCGCCCGGACATCAAAACCACGGCCGCCCCGAACCCCGCCGCACCCGCATCGTCCGGCCACTTCTCGCGCAAGCCCACCGAAAAACTCGACGGGGACATTGTGCGGCCCAAAATCCGCGCGTTAAAGCGTTGCGGGGTTGACGGGGTCCGGTTTTGTGGGATAATGCGCGTTTCTTTACGAAGCATGTGGCCGGGTCTGCAGGGGTATTTACCCGGCTTTGAGCAAAGCAGGAACCGAGCTTGTCCACCGAGAAAAAGAAACATCAGGACCGCCGTAAACGCAGGGCCGCCGAAATCGCCAACACCTTTGAGTGGCTGATAACGGCGTTCATACTGGCGTTCATCTTTCGTGCGTTCGTTATGGAAGCCTTCCGCATACCCACCGGCTCAATGGCCGACACCCTCAAGGGCGCCCATTTCAGGTTGAGGTGCCGCCAGTGCGGCTACGAGTACGACTACGGCTTCGTGCCGGAGAAATACCGACTTCCGCGCGATTCGATGCCTCACGGCCCGCTGAGAATGTATCCTGCGCGCTGTCCGAGTTGCGGCTTCTACCAAAAAACCGGCGGGTCGATGCCGGTCGCCGGCGGCGACAGGATATTGGTTCTAAAGTGCATCTACCAGTTTTTCGAACCCAGGCGATGGGACGTGGTGGTATTCAAGAATCCGCTGGAGCCGAGCATAAACTACATCAAGCGCCTGGTGGGGCTGCCGAAAGAAACCGTGGAGATAATCGACGGCGACATCTACATAAACGGGCTGATCGCCAGAAAGCCGCCCAGGGTCCAGCAGGAACTCTGGATGCCGGTTTATGACAACGATTACCAGCCGGTGCTTCCCTCGCAAGGCCAGTTCAACGGCCATCCCTGGCAATGCCCGCTGACCAATACGGCCGGCTCCGACTGGCAAATCGACCCGGCCGATGCAACCCGTTTCAGGCTCGACGCAGGCGACGGCGATGTGCACACGATGACCTACCGTACGGACATCGGCAACGATTTCCGGGCCACCTACGCCTACGACGACGTTCGGACGTACCGGTTTATGCCGTACTGCAGTGACCTGATGGTTCGGTTTTGCGTGACGACGGGCCGGACGGACGGATTGATAGGCATAAACCTGGGCAAGTACGGCCGAACTTACCGGGGGCGCGTTGATTTTTCAGGACGAATGGCAATCACCAAGGTCTCTGACGGCACTGAGTCGCCGCTTGACAGTATGGCGATGCCGCCGATACAAACCGGCAGGCCAATAAAAGTGCAGTTTGCCAACGTCGACCACCGGCTTACTCTGCAGGTCGGGCGGACAAAGCTGAGCTACGACCTGGGTCGTGGGCCGGATGACGCTGGCCCCAGGAAAACCGACATCGAGCCGCAGGTCGGGATATTCGGCAGCGGCAGGATTGTGCTTTCCCACGTGGCGATTTTCAGAGACATCCACTATACCTCGACCAAGTACGGTGAGGGTTCTGATCGGGGCCGGGCCACCGAAGGCAACCCACTGGTTCTCGGTGAGGACGAGTTCTTCGTGCTGGGCGACAACAGTCCCAACAGCGAAGACGGTCGGTGGTGGAGCAGCCCCGGCAAGGGAAACAACGGCAAGACTTACCGGGCCGGGATCGTGCCGAGAGATTACCTGGTGGGCAAGGCGGTATTCGTGTACTGGCCGAGCGGGTTTCGGCCGTTTGACCGGTTTCCGTTTGCGGCGGTGCCCAACGTGGGCAAGATGCGCTTTATCCACGGCGGTCGTTAGCAGTGAGCCGACGGGCCGCCGGCGGTGTGCAGGTTGACAAATTCGGCGGTCTAAAGTACGATGAAAAAATCCATTTTTGATTCGAGGTTACGCAAAGGCCGATGGCCAAGGTAGAACCCTCACAGCAGCGCATCGAGGAGCTTCAAATCCTCGATGAGATGAAGAACTCGTATCTCAGTTACGCGATGAGCGTAATTGTTTCGCGAGCGCTGCCGGACGTGCGGGACGGCCTGAAGCCTTCTCAGAGGCGCGTGCTGGTGGCGATGAACGACCTGAACCTCGGTCCCCGCAGCCAACACCGCAAGTGTGCCAAGATTGCCGGCGATACCAGCGGCAATTACCACCCGCACGGCGAGCAGGTCATCTATCCGACGCTGGTTCGGCTGGGCCAGCCGTGGAATATGCGCTATCCACTTATCGACGCCCAGGGGAATTTCGGCAGCATCGACGGCGACCCGCCTGCGGCGATGAGATATACCGAGGCGAGGATGTCCCAGGCCGCGGTGGATATGCTGGAGGACCTCAACCACGACACGGTCGACTTTGTGCCGAACTACGACGAGACCCGACAGGAGCCGACGGTTCTTCCATCGAAGTTTCCCAATCTGCTGGTGAACGGCTCGACGGGAATCGCGGTGGGAATGGCCACGAACATCCCGCCGCATAACATCGCCGAGGTTTGTGATGCGCTTCTTCTGGTTGTCAACGACCCGACCTGCGGGTTCAAGGACATAATGAAGGTTCTGCCGGGTCCCGACTTTCCGACCGGCGGGATAATCTGCGGCAAGAAAGGCATAACCGACGCCTACACGACCGGCCGGGGCCACCTGACCGTCCGCGCCAAAACGGCCATAGAGACCACCAAGAAGGGCAAGACCAGAATCGTCATAACCGAGATTCCGTACATGGTGGTCAAGACGACCATCGTCAGCAAAATTGCCGATATGGTTCGCGACGGCACGATTGCGGAGGTGGCCGACGTGCGCGACGAGTCCGACCGGCGTGGTCTTCGCATCGTGGTTGAGCTTAAAAGCCACGCGGATGCCCAGATTGCGCTGAACAAGCTGTTCCGTTATACGCCTCTTCAGAGCACGTTCGGGGTGGCGAACATTGCGCTGGTCAATAACCGGCCTGAGACGCTGAACATCAAGCAGCTTCTGCAGTGCTATATCGAGCACCGCAAGACGGTTATTCGGCGTCGAAGCCGGTTCCTCCTGAAGAGATGCCGCACGCGTGCCCACATTGTGGAGGGGCTGCTGCTGGCGGTCAGCGACATTGACGAGATTATCGAGATAATAAAGCGTTCGGCCGATGCGCCGGCGGCCAAGCTGAACCTGATGAAGAAACCGCTTCGGCTGGCCGAGTCGGCGACGCTGCGGGAGATTCTGCCGGAGGCGTTCGTCCGTGAAAAGAGCACCAGCGACCAGTTTCTCACCGGCCCGCAGGCCGATGCGATCTTGACGATGCAGCTTCAGAGGTTGACGGGCCTGGAGATGAAGAAGCTGGCGCAGGAATACACGGATTTGATGGAGAAGATCGAGGGTTACGAGGCGATACTGAGCAGGGAAGAGGTGCTGCTGGACATTGTCCGGGAGGATATTTACGAGATAAAGGAGCGATATTCCGACAAGAGGCGGACGCAGATAGTAGCCAAGGTCGAGCAGTTCGAGATTGAAGACTTGATTCCCCAGGAACAGGTGATAGTCACCGTCAGTCACGCCGGCTACGTCAAGCGAATGCCGGTCGATGCCTACCGCAAGCAGGGCAGGGCCGGACGCGGCATCATCGGCTCGGATACCCGTGAGGGGGATTTCATTGAGCATTTGTTTGCAGCATCGACGCACGATTACCTGCTGGTTTTCACAAATCGGGGGCGTTGTTACTGGCTGAGGGTGTTCGACATACCGAGTATGTCGCGCCAGAGCAAGGGCAGAAATATCGTGAACCTGCTGAAGCTGGGCAACCAGAGCATTGCCTCGGTCATAAACGTGCCCGCATTTGACACCGGCGAAGAAGGCCAGGGCGATGAACGGCAGCTTGTGATGGCAACGAGAAACGGGCTGGTCAAGAAGACCAGGCTCAGCGCATACAGCCGGCCGAGGTCCACCGGTGTTATAGCAATCAAACTGGACCCAAACGACGACCTGATGGGCGTAGCGATCACGACGGGCAGCAACCACATCGTGCTGGGGACACGCGACGGTATGGCCATAAGGTTCGACGAGAAGCAGGTCCGCTCGATGGGCAGGGTCTCGCGCGGGGTAATCGGGATCAAACTTCGTGGAGGCGATGTGGTCGTAGGAATGGTGGCCGTCGAGGAAGGTGCATCGCTGCTGACCGTCTGCGAGAGAGGCTACGGAAAGCGAACGAGTCTCGACGATTACAGGCCCCAGAAAAGAGGCGGTATAGGCCTGATAAACATAAAAACCACCGCGCGCAACGGCAAGGTCGTTTCGCTGCTGGCGGTGAAGGACCAGGATGAGCTGATGATGATTACCGCCGGTGGGATAATGATTCGCACCGGCCTGGAGGAAATCCGCACTATCGGTCGAAACACCCAGGGCGTGCGGCTTATCCGGCTGGACGCGGGCGACAAGCTTGTGGCCGCTGCAAAGCTGGCCTGCGAGGTGGAAGACAATTCACCCGATTCGGAATCGTAAAAGCACCCGTAACTTGTTGTTCATTGTTTGTTGTTCATCGACGGAAGATGGCCGGCAGGGGTAAGCAATCGAATCGTATTTTCGTTATAGAAGGCAAAGACACTTCGCTGGTGGATGCCGAGTGCGACAGGCTGCTGGACGAGCTTATCAGCGCTGAAGACAGGACGACCGGCCTTGTGAAGTTGGACGCCGCCGAGGCCGTTGCGGCCGACGTGCTGGACGAGTTGCGGACGATTCCTTTTTTGACCGACAAGAGGGTCGTCGTTTTGAAAAACGCCGACAAGTTCATAAGCGCCAACCGTGAGGTTCTGGAGAGGTACTTCGACAACCCCAGTCCGACGGGCGTGCTGGTTATGACGGTGGCGACGTGGGACGGGCGGACCAGGCTGGCCAGGAAGCTGCGCTCGGTCGGCAGGCTCATCACGGCGAGCTGTCCGAACGAGCAGGCGCTTGTACAGCGGCTGGCGCAGTACTGCCGATCGGCACACGGAAAGAAAATCACGCCGCAGGCGGCGCAGCTTCTGGTGGAACTGGCGGGCAACGAGCCGGTGCGGCTTTACGGCGAAATCGACAAACTGGCCGTTTACTCCGGTAATGCCGAAACCATAACCATAACCCACGTCGAGGCCCTGGTGGG
>CAYSBK010000026.1:12213-20194 GCA_964429265.1 uncultured Pirellulales bacterium
AGTGATGCCGCTTTCGAGGATCGGGCGAACAATGGAATTGCTTGCCGAGGTGGACTACAAGATAAAAACCGGACGGACGACCGCACCGGTAGCAATCGAACAGCTCGTGCTGCAACTGGCGTCCGCGTAACGGCCGACGGTAATCACGGCAGGGTCAATCGTTTCAGGTCGCGCCTGGGCAACCACGGAAACAAACACGTGCGTTTTTTCGGAGGAAAGCAAGATGAGGCAGAAAGGAAAGTGGTTGAGCGTCGGTGTGGTGGTGTGTGCCGGCTGGTTTCTGGTCGGCTGTGGGTTGCTGGCGCCGGCCGGGCCGAGGTCGTGCAGGCCGAAACGAGCGCCGAACGCCTACGGGCACTGGTCGAGGTTCGAGGCCTACAATGCGCGTGTCAAGCAGGGGCACGTGAAACTGATTTTCGTGGGCGATTCGATCACGCAGCGATGGGACCGCCAGGGAACGCAGGTATGGCAGAAATACTACAGCAGGCGTAACGCGGTGAACCTCGGCGTTGACGGCGACCGGACGCAGAACGTCCTGTGGCGGCTGGAGCACGGCAACATCGACGGCATCTCGCCGAAGGTAGCGGTGGTGATGATAGGAACGAATAACTGCTCCGACGGCGACAGCGCCGAGGACATCGCCGCCGGGATCATCGCGGTCTGCAGAAAGCTGCGAGAGAAGCTGCCGGAGACGAAGATCATTCTGCACGCGATCTTTCCGCGTGGCGCTAAGCCATGCCCGCAGCGCAAGATAAACGCGGCCGCCAGCAAGCTGGCCTCGAAAATCGCCGACGGCAGGAACATCTTTTACCTGGACATCGGGGACAAGTTTCTCCAGCCGGACGGGTCGATCTCGAAAGAGGTTATGTACGACTATCTGCACCTGACCTCGAAGGGCTACCGGATATGGGCCGAGGCGATCGAGCCGAAACTGAAGGAACTGCTGGGCGAACGGCACTCGGCGGTGACGCCGTCGCCGAGGCATAGCGGCTGGACGGTGAGGTTCCAGGCGATGAACGACCGGGTAAGGTGCGGATACGTGGACCTGATTTTCATCGGGGATTCCATCACGCACGGTTGGGAAGGTCGAGGCGAGCAGGTCTGGGAACAATACTACGGCCGTCGCAACGCCGTGAACCTGGGCATAGGCGGCGACAGGACCGAGCACGTTCTGTGGCGGCTGGATAACGGCAATATAGACGGGATTTCACCGAAGGTTGCGGTTGTGATGATAGGCACGAACAACCTGCCGGGAGATCGCAACACGGTTGAAGAGACGGCCGAGGGCGTCAGGGCCGTGTGTGAGATGCTGCGTGAAAAGCTTCCGAAGACGAAGATACTGCTTCTGGGTATCTTTCCGCGAGGCCAGTACCCGGGCGGCATACGCGAAAAGGTCAGGCGGACCAACGAGCTTATCTCCAAGCTGGCCGACGGCAGGATGATTCACTATCTCGACATCGGCGACAAGTTTCTCGAGCCGGACGGTTCGATGTCGAGGGAGATTATGCCCGACTTTCTGCATCCGTCGGCCAAGGGCTACCGGATATGGGCCGAGGCGATGGAGCCCAAGCTCGCGGAGTTGCTGGGCGAGAACAAGTAAGCCCGGACAGCGGCCTGCGACGGTAATCGCGCCTTGACTCAATAATAATCTGCAAGGTCAGCGCTGTGCGGCAGGGCTTCAAGGGGGCAGCCGGCGCAGCGGGGCTTGGGCCTGCAGAACTCTTTGCCGAGCCTTACCAGCAAGGCGTGGTATTCGTTGAACAATTGGGCGTCCTCGGGCAGGTTCGACTGGAAAAGGTCTTGCAGTTGGTCGTAGTCGGCCTCAGGCTCGACCAGGCCGTGGCGGGTGGCGATTCGAGCGGTGTAGGCATCGACGACAAATATCGGCCTGTTCAGGGCGTAAAGCAGGATGGAGTCGGCGGTTTCTTTTCCGATGCCTCTTATAGCCAGCAGTTGTTCTCTCAGCCTGGCTGTGGGGATGTGTTCGAGTTGTGCCAGGTCGCCGTGGTTGTTTTCCCAGAGCCACTTGACGAAGGCCTTCAGCCTTCTGGCTTTTATGTTGTAGTAGCCCGCCGGGCGAATCAGTCCGGCCAGGTCTTCCTGCGCCAGCCGCTGCAGTTTGCGGCAGTCGAGCAGGTCGGCGGCCTTGAGATTGGCGATTGCTTTTTCGACGTTGGCCCAGTTCGTGTTCTGGGTCAGGATGGCGCCGACGGTTATCTCGAAGGGTGTTTCGCCCGGCCACCAGTGTTGGGGGCCGAAGCGTTCGAAAAGCAGGTCGTAAATTTGTTTCAGTATCTCAGAGGTCATAGCGACTGCCGTACCGCTGCCGATGAGACCGGCCGCTCGTTGGCATCCGGCACGGCTATTGTAATTTCGGCCGGCGATACTTAAACTCTGAAAAAATCTCACGGTGGTGTTGTCGAAGATTCGGGAGCAACCAGGGTGCAAGGAGCACACAAGAGAAGCCAGTTGCTGAACTTCGCCGAGGAATCGTACCTCGAGCGTACGAGCCGGCCCGTCTATGCGCTGGTTTTCCTTGTGCCGTTCATCGTTGTGTACGAGCTTGGGACCATCTTCATAAACACGACCATTCTGAAGCAGTACTGGCGCGGGCCTGTCGTTGCGTTCGTGTGGGTGCAGCAACTGCTGGAGTGGATCGGGTTTGCCGGCAAGTCGGCGTGGATTGCGACGCCGCTGGTGGTGGTGGTGATTCTCATAGCGCTGCAGGTTACCTCGGGTTCACGGTGGCGTTTCAGGTGGGGCGATTATGTGCCGATGCTGGTCGAGTGCGTTGCTCTTGCGGTGCCGCTGATAGTGCTCGGGTTGCTTTTTAACAGCCGGATAACGCCGCGCGGCGGGTCGGAGATTGCGGCGCCGCCGCCGGCTCGTGCCGTGATGGTTCAGGCGACCGAGCAGCCGGCGCAGGAAACCCCCGGCGGCAAAGACGATGGTTCACGCCCGACGTTGTTACTGGCGGACATCGTTACGGGCATCGGTGCAGGCATATACGAGGAGCTTGCGTTCAGGCTGGTTCTTATCATCGTTTTGATGTTGCTGTTTCAGGACCTGCTTCGGCTGGGTCGCAACAGCGCTATCGTGCTTTCGGTGCTGGTGTCGGCGGGACTTTTCAGCGCGTATCACCATGTGGATTTCCTCAGCGGCCGGCTGTACCTGACGGTCCCCTTCAACTGGGCCGAATTCGTGTTCCGCACGCTGGCGGGGGTTTACTTCGCGGTGTTGTTCGCGGTGAGGGGGTTCGGGATAACCGCCGGCACGCACGCGCTTTACGACATTATGGCGGCGGTCATCAACGTCGTTTTCTTCGGCCGGGGTAACTGAAAAAAAAGTCGGCCGGTCTGCAAAAATTTTTTGCGGGTTGCGCGTGACGTTAGTCTTTTCTGCTGCGGGACTTGCGGAATAATGGTCCCATAAGCCAGCAGGTCGGCGGTATCACTATTGATAGTGCGGTTGCATTCACTTGATTTGAGCCGCTGGTTGTGGTAGAATAAGTGCACAGTTGAACATTGGTATTCGCAATTGAGGGACTGTATCGTGGAATGGCCTCAGATAAACGTAGCCGTTGAAGAACTGACATTCAGCCTTTTCCAAAGACCCCTGCACCCCGAGCTGTTCCAGATTTACGCCAAGAAACAGCTCGGCGGGGCGAACTACGAAGCGGAGATATGGGTGACCGGCTGTACGCACGTGGTAAGCGTCTATTCGGAGGGAACGTTCCTGACGGAGGTCATCAGCTCGCCCGGGCAGATTCTGCCGCGGCAGGGGCTTATCGAGCGTTTCCAGTTCCGCGGTCCCCGTTCGCACAAGTGCACGCTGAACCGGTCGGTCAGTTATATGACGGCTTTCCAGGTGGAGAAGATGAGCCCGAATCTCTACCGACAAAGCCACACCGACCTGGAGCGTTTCGCCCGCAGCAGGGGCGTCTTCGTGAAGTTCCCCAAACTCCAGATAGGCGGGTTGCAGCCGTTCTGCTACATCGATTTCGAGGCCAGACAAAGCGAGCTGCACGTGCACACTTTCGCGGCCTACCCCGACCAGATCGCGATGATCAAGACGCAGTCGCTGTTTGATTTCGCGGGGCGCTGAAGGGCGCTTCGGCCGGGAAAAGGCGAGGCTTTCAACCCGGTTGTTGCTCAATTTTTTGCTGCAGGGTTTCTATGTGCCGGCGTATTTCGTCGGCCATTGTGCTGTTCGGAAAATCGCGGATGATTTCGCGGCCTATCTCGACGGCCCGGCTCCATTTTTTGGCGGAAACGGCCAGCGAAAACTGCACGCCCAGGTTGTGCAGCTTGGCCTTGAACACATCCTTTGCCGAGTCCTGCAGCGCCAGGGCTTCGCTTGGAGTGAGGTACTGGTCGAGTTCTTTTAGTATCTCGAGGCTTCGGTCTATGGCGCCTCGCTTGACGGCGTCGTCCCAGGCGGCAAGCAAGACCTTCTTGCGCTGCTGCTTTCTGTCCTGAAGTTTCCGGCGCAGGGCTTTTACCTGCTCGACGTCGGGATAAGCACTGATAAGCCGTTCAATCTGCTCGCTGGCCCTGGCCCACTGGTAACCATCCAGCAACCCGTCAATTTCTTCCACGGCGGCGGCTATCCGCTGCTGGTCGCCCGCCTGGCGGTGTACCTCCAGCTCTGCACGCAACTGGGCGGCCACCTCGGCAAGCTCGGACCTGTCAGCGGCCTGTGCGAGCATTTTTTCGGCACCGTCGAAGTCCTTCTGCCGGAGCCTGTCGGCGACGGCCTGCCGCAGCGACTGCTCGTCCGCCTGGCGGGACAAGACGGCCTTGGCTGCGTCGCTCAGGCGCACCCATTGGTCTATCTGCTCCAACATCGAGCTGTTTTTCTGAAGCAATTCAACGGCCTTTTCCAGCGTAGCGATGCTCTGGGCGAGTCTCTCGGCGATGGCGTAAACCTTGGCCAGCAGAAATACCATCGCCAGCAACAGCAGCATCGCCGCAAGGAACCAGACTATCTGCGGTATCTGTCCGGGGCCTTTGGTGTCGAAGACGCTGGTTGTGAATACCGCCACCATCACGCCGGCCACCAGCGCAACAAAGGCAACATAAGCAACGAGGATTTTCCACTTTGAATGCCAGAAGGACCCGTCGTGGCGGTACATAGCCGGCCTTTCCGAAAAACCCTGCTTCGAGCCGTGTCCCTGCCGCGCATCACCAAGACCTGCGGAAGCGCATCACCTGGCGCTGCTGCACCTGGCACCAAATCGGCGCTGTTATCGTCGGCGTCGCCGGGCCGCGCGGATGCAATATGCATTATAAATCATACCGGCCCGTTGGTAAAGCGAAAAACGCGGTTGTTTGCGGGTTGTTATTACGGTTATTGCGTTTTGAGGCGGCGAAGGATGTCCCAGTACGCGCCCCGGAAACCGTCTGCGATGGCGGCGGTAAGCCTTAGATTCTCATTGTAATTGTGGTCGGTCGAGGCGACGTTGCCGGCCGCTGCCGCGTCCGTTTCGAGCATAGGCTCGAAGAATCTTTCGTCGCCGGCGATCAACCTGCGGATAAGGGCGGCCGGGTGTGCTCCGAGCGCGGCGGAGATGTAAAACGTCGGCTTGAAGCAGTCGATGGGACCCGGATACTTGCGGCGGACGGCCGGATTCTCGTCAAGGGGTGCCTCGGCCTCGACAAGGCGGGCCATCTGTGTTCCGGGATAAATCCGCACACCGAGAGAAGCCCCGGCACAATCGGGGCCGATCCGTTTGATAAACTCGATCGTCTCGGCGGCCGTTTCGGGGGTCTCGCCGGGGCCGCCGAGCAGCAGGTCCAGCATCACGGTTATGCGGTTCTTGCGACAGAGCTTTACCGCTTCGGCGATGTCGCGGCGGAGGTGGCTGTCACGATAGGTTTGCAGCATCCGGTCGCAGGCGGCGTCGGCGGTGAAATCTATTCCCACACAGCCGGCGCGGGCCATCGCCTCGGCCAGCTCGGCGTCGAAGGGTCTGACCGCCATGTACGCGTACCAGCGCAGACGCTTCGGCAGCGACCGCCGGACAAACTCCGCGCAGACTGCAAGTGCATGACTTCGGGGTATGTTGAACTCCGAATCGCAAATATGCAGCACGTCGATACCACGGTCAAGCAGCACCTGTGCCTCGTCGGCCACTTCGCGTGGGTCGCGCAGCCGCAGAGCAGGCCCCTTTGCCAGCGGGTCCGCGCAGTATATGCATTGCCGGTTGCAGCCCCGCTTTGTCTCGATGCCCGCCTGGCCGCCTTTCTTGAAGTACGTGAGATTATCTACGGCGTCGCGGGCCGAGCCCAGCGACAGCCTTTCGGGCCAGGCCGGCCGGTTGCTGTGAATCTCGCCGTCGGCTCGCCATAACAGCCCGTCGACCTTCTCGAAGGCCCGGCCGCCGCGGAGCTGTTGCACCAGTGAAACAAGCGGCTGTTCGCCGTCGCCGCGGATGCCGAAGTCGGCGCCGGTGTATCGGACGATTTGCTCAGAAAATACCGAAAAGCCCACGCCGCCTATGACGATTGGTGCGTCGGTGAGGCTTCGCAGTGTCTTTACGGTATCGGCCAGGGCCGGCACGAACCATTGGGCACTGGGCCAGAAGCAATCATCGACGTTGCGGAACGAAAGCCCCACAAGCTCGGGACTATGCCGGGCGAAATATCGCCGAAGCACCACGTCAGCAGCGTCATCGGCCAGGCATAAATCGAGAATATCAACCTCGATCTTCGATTGACGCAAGGCGGCGCTGATGTAGTCAAGGCCGACCGGCGCTATCGGCGGGGTCATCCTGTTGGTATTGATAAGCGTTATCATCGTACTTCCGGTGGGCGACTGGTGCTTCGGCCTGCTATGCGAATCCCACGTCGGCCAGCGTCTGGGTAATCCGGTGGTCCATCGCTGCCTGGTCGCTGGTGAAGCTGTTCAGCCCGGCCAGGGTCATCAGGCTGTCCAGTGCGATGACGCCGCTTTCGAGAAGGTCCCGCCAGTTTCCCAGTCTTGGAATCTTTCCCTCGGCCAGGCTTGTCTGGACTTGTTGTTCGGTCCAGTTAACCAGCAGGTCGGCGCAGTTGTGCTGTGCGAAAAAGTCAACCAGGTCGTCTGCGCCGAAGCGGTCGATATCTTCCTTCTCAAGGGCCTCGACGCAGCCGATCACCCTGTCGTCAATGTCCCACAGCGAATCAAATAGAACCGCCGCTGCGGAGTCATCAAGGCCGGGCTTGTAATCCTCGGCGGTCTTGTCGGCAAGTTGCTCCGGTGCCGGCGCCAGAGAGAGAAACTCTCCTGCGACCTTCGGCGGCATAGTCATCACGTCGACCCCTGCCAGGTCTCGTACCTGCGGCCCTGCCCGGAGACTGGCGGCTATTTGCCTGGTCCGGGCCGGGCCCCTGCTGCGCAAATCGCGCACGGCAGCCTGGGAAGCCAGCGTAGCCTTTTCGCCGACGTATGTGCCGGCACCGAGACCGTTGTCGGCGGCGAAGCTGTTGAGCCGACCCAGGAAGACGTTTACAAAGGCGGGTTTTGCAATCCGGGCGATGAGGTAGTTCTGGCGGGCCGAGAAGCCCAGCGTGTGGTTGACAGGGATGCCCTCGGCGGCGGCGCGGCGGGTCGCAAGCAATCCGGCCGGTGTGAAGGGAATCTTAACAATGAACCGCTGCGGGCATATCCGGTAGTAGCGGCGGGCGTAATTGAGCGTACCCTCAATGTCATGGGCCAAATCGGTGTGCAGCTCCACCGAGACGAATGCGTCGAACTTTTCCACCAGCCTCAGGCCGTGGCAGGCATTGAGGATGAAGGCGATTTCGAGAATGCGCTGTTGCTTCGACAGGTCCTGGTAGTCCGCAAGTATTCCGGCGGCTTCCGCTATCAGGCTGTCGTATCGGCCTGTCTGGACCTCCCGGTTCAGCAGCGTGTTGTTGGTGGTCAGGGCGGAAAACTCGCGCGTCCAGAATTTCTCGGCATCGCTGATGCTGCCGGTATCCAGCCACAGCTCCGTGCC
>CAYSBK010000027.1:0-1693 GCA_964429265.1 uncultured Pirellulales bacterium
AGGTCAAAATGCACCTAACTCGTTATGACAAAAGCACTTACGACGTTTGGACACCCGATGCGATGGGACAAAACAAACCCAAACAAACCCAATTTCCCGCCGCGACCCACCCCGCGCGGGACCATCCCACAGGATGTCAAAAATCCCCGCACCACCGCCGAAGCGGGTGGGGGGAATCGAACCCCCGTGACCAGCTTGGAAGGCTGGGGCTTTACCACTAAGCTACACCCGCGCACATTTGATTGTGCGACGATAAACCGTTACAATTCGGCTGATTATTATACCGGCAACGCCGGGCTTGTAAACGAGTGAACTATGACAATCAGCCAAATCGCACAACGCGCAAAGGCCGCCTCAATCAGGCTCGCCGCCCTGAAAACCCAGACCAAGAACAACGCCCTGCGCGAGATCGCCCGCGCGCTGACCGCCCACGCCGACCGCATTGTCGCCGCAAACCGCCGGGACCTCGAAAACGCCCGCAACAACAACCTCGCCGCCCCGCTGCTCAAACGCCTCAACTTCGACCGCGACAAGCTCAACGCCGTCGTCGCCGGCATCGAAAGCCTCATAAACCTTGACGACCCCGTCGGCAGGGTGCTCTCAGCCACCGAACTCGACCAGGGCCTGCGGCTCTACAAGGTAACCTGTCCCATCGGCGTGATAGGCGTGATCTTCGAATCCCGCCCCGATGCACTCGTTCAGATTTCCACGTTGTGCCTGAAAAGCGGCAACGCCGTATTGCTGAAAGGCGGCAGCGAGGCCGAGCATACGAACACCGCCCTGGCGGAAATCATTTCGGCCGCCGGCGAAAAGGCAGGCCTGCCCGCCGCCTGGCTGCAACTGCTCCACACCCGCCAGGACGTCGCCGAGATGCTCGAGTTGGACCAATATATCGACCTGGTTGTGCCTCGCGGCTCCAACCGGTTCGTTCGCTACATTATGGAGCACACCAACATCGCCGTCCTGGGTCACGCCGACGGTGTCTGTCACGTTTACGTCCACGCCGCCGCCGATATCGATATGGCCGTCAAAATCACCGTCGATTCCAAGTGCCAGTACGTCGCCGTCTGCAACGCCGCCGAAACCCTGCTTGTCGATGAAAAGATCGCCCCGCGATTCCTGCCCGCGGTAAAAGAAGCCCTGGAATCAAGAGGCGTTCGCCTTCGCGGCTGTGAAAAGACGCGCTCGATAATAGACGTTGAACCGGCATCGGAGGATGACTGGTCAACCGAGTACCTGGACTTGATTCTGTCGGTCAAGGTCGTCGCCGGCCTCGACGAGGCCGTCGAGCATATCAACCGCTTCGGCTCGGGCCATACAGATACGATTATCACCGCCGATGCCGACGCCGCCGAGCGTTTTATGGACCTTGTGGATTCCGCCGACGTCTTCTGGAACGCAAGCACCAGGTTCAGCGACGGCTACCGCTACGGCCTCGGCGCCGAAGTCGGCATAAGCACGAACAAGCTGCACGCCCGCGGACCCGTCGGCCTGGAAGGACTGGTCATATACAAGTGGAAACTCTACGGAAACGGCCAGATCGTCGCAGATTACTGCGGCCCGAACGCCCGCAGCTTTACACATAAGAAACTCGAATAAATATCGTTAATGAACATGGCCGGCAGCGGTGTCAAAAACAAAGAACCCCCGGCCGATAGGTTGGATGTGTTCGGCGAAGACTTCGCAGGCAAGC
>CAYSBK010000027.1:1703-19850 GCA_964429265.1 uncultured Pirellulales bacterium
GAATAAATATCGTTGATGAGTACGGCCGAGCGGTGTCGAGACTAAAGAACCCCCGGCCGATGGGTCGATGTGTTCGGCGAAGACTTCGCAGGCAAGCCTGCGTTCAACGTGCTACGTGGGCACCAGCAGCAGTTTCATCCGGCGGCCCGCCATCTTGGCCGGCTGCTCGACCTTCGACATCTCCTGCAGAGATTCGGTGACCCGGTCCAGTATTTCGTAGCCCTTTTCCTTGTGGAGCATCTGCCTGCCCCTGAAGAAAACGGTGAACTGGACCTTGTGGCCTTTTTCGAGAAACTCCCTGGCGTGTTTGAGCTTGATCTCCAGGTCGTGGTGGTCGGTTTCCGGCCGCAGGCGGATTTCCTTCAGGGTCATCGCGTGCTGGTGATGCTTCTTCTGGGCCTCCCTGAATTTCCGCTTTTGCTGATACAGATACTTGCCATAATCCATTATCCTGCAAACGGGCGGGTCGCTGTTGGGGGCCACTTCCACCAGGTCCAGTCCCGCTTCGCGGGCCCGGCTGATGGCCTCGGTGCGGTCGACCAAGCCGACCTGGTTGTTCGATTCGTCGATGAGACGAACGGTACGAGCCTTGATCCTCTCGTTAACCCTTAAACTCTTTCTGGCTATAGCGAATCACCTGCCTTTCTGTTATCCGGGACTTCAAGTTGCGTTCGGCTGCCCGACGGTGCCGCGGCATCGGGCGGAAAACTAAGGTCCGCAGTCTTCTCGGCGATTTTCGCCTTTGCCATCTCCACGAACCGGTCGACGGCCACCACCCTGCTGTCGTTCAGTCCTCTTGTTCTGACGTTTACGGTGGCCTGCCGGGCCTCTTTCGGGCCGACGACAAGCATATATGGTATCTTTTCGGCGTGAGCCTTCACGATTTTGGCGCCGATTTTTTCGTCCGACAGGTCGATGTCGCACCGCAAGCCGGCCTGCCTGAGACGCTGGCGGACGGCGACGGCGTAATCATTCGATTTTTCGCTTATGGTAAGTACGCGTGCGTGCAGTGGTGACAGCCACAACGGGAAGTTCGCCGCGTAGTGCTCGATGAGTATTCCGATGAATCGCTCGAAGGACCCGAGTACGGCACGATGAATCATTACGGGATTTTTTTCCGTGTTGTCGGCGTCTGTATAGACCAGGTTGAAACGCTGCGGCATAGAAAAGTCGAGCTGGATGGTTCCGAGTTGCCAGGACCTTTTCAGGCAATCGGTGACGTGGAAATCTATTTTCGGGCCGTAGAACGCGCCGTCTCCTTCGTTTGTCTGGTAGGTGATATTCTTCAGTGCCAGGGCGTTTTTGAGCGCGCCGGTTGATATGTCCCAGATTTCGTCGGAGCCTATGTGCTTTTCGGGCTTGGTGGAAAGCTCGACGTGAAAATCTTCGAAGCCGAAGGCGCGGTAGACCTCGAAGATAAGCTCGATGACGCCGACGATTTCGTCCTCGACCTGTTCGGGCAGGCAGAAGATATGCGCGTCGTCCTGGGTGAATTTCCTGACCCTGAAAAGCCCGTGCATAACGCCGCTGGCTTCGTGGCGGTGGACCAGGCCGAACTCGGCGATTCTCATCGGGAACTCCCGGTAAGAGTGCTTTCTTGTTTTATATACCAGGCAGCCGCCCGGGCAGTTCATCGGCTTGATCGCATAGTCGGTGTCGTCGAAGCTGGTGAAGTACATATTTTCCTTGTAGTTGTCCCAGTGGCCGCTTCTGTGCCACAGTTGCTTGTTAAGGATAATAGGGGTCTGGATTTCCTGGTAGCCGTAGTTATCATTTACGGTTCGCAGGAATTGCATTATTTCGCGCCAGATGATCATCATTTTTGGGTGCATAAAGGCAAAGCCAGGCCCTTCCTCGTGGAAGCTGAAGAGATCGAGTTGTTTACCGAGGACGCGGTGGTCGCGTTTTTTCGCCTCTTCGAGTCTCTTGAGGTAATCGTCGAGCTGTTTTTTCGTGGGCCAGGCGGTGCCGTAGACCCGCTGGAGCATTTTCTGGGTGGGGTCGCCGTGCCAGTAAGCGCCGGCCACCGACATAATTTTGAAGCTTCCGATTCTTGCGGTGCTTGGGACGTGCGGTCCGCGGCAGAGGTCTTCGAAGCCGTCACCCTGGCAATAGAAACTGATGGTTTGGCCTTGGGCGCGCTTGATGTTGTCGGTCTTGTACCTGTCGCCGGCCATTCTGGCCAGTGCCTGGTCGCGTGACATTTCCTTTCTTACGAAGGGCAGGTCGGCATCGGCGATTTGCCGCATTTTTTCCTCGATTCTGGGAAAATCCTCGGGCCTTATCGGCTGGTCGAGGTCGATATCGTAGTAGAAGCCGTCCTGCACGGTCGGGCCGTAGACAAGTTTTGCATCGGGCCAGAGTTCGCAGATTGCCTGGGCCATCACGTGTGCGCAGCTATGTCGCAACACGTCGAGTCCTCTGGGGTCGTCGGCGGTTACTATGTTGATGTCTGCGTCGGCGGTTATGGGCGTTGAGAGGTCGCAGAGTTGACCGTTGATTTCGGCGGCCACGGCCGCTTCGGCGAGCTTCGGGCCGATCATTTGAGCGAGCTGCTGGGCGGTAGTTCCGTCAGCAACTTCGGTTATGCTGCCATCCGGCAGTCTAACTTTTGCCATAGTTTGCCCGGCGTTAAGAAGCCCTTCAGATGATTCGGGTTTTGCGCATCAAGTTGTTTCGAAAGTATACAGCGGGGGGGACGGTTGTCAAGCGCCGTTTGGGCGGTTGGGGGAACAAAAAATGCAGAGGCCGTTGGTGAAGAAAGCCGGTGGCCGTGTCGGTTGCGGTGACAGGCCAGGTGTTTCGGGCGGCGATGGTTCACCAGGGGATGTAGCAGTTGTAGTGTCGGTAGAACAAGCCGATAGTTCGCATCGCGATGATGGCGACGACCTGAACGGCGAGATTCAGACCCAGTCGGCCGATCGTGTGGAGCAGGTCGGCCTGGCCGAACTGGCGGGTGTGGTATTCCAGCAGGGCTACAGCCAGCAGCAGTACAAAGGTGGTCAGGTACGGCACCGGTGCCTTGCGTATGGGGACCAGGAGGTAATCGGGCCTGAGCAGGGTTATGTCCCTTCCGACGGCGGTTGCCAATATCGCCATCGGAAACAGAAGCAGTCCCGCGACGAAGAACAGCTGCAGAAGCAGCCTGGGTCCCAGTTCGAGGCGCCACATATTGTGAATGGTTATGCCTTTATCCTGCAGCAGCGCCAGCGTGGCGATGAACGGCAGCCAGAGCAGAAACAGTGTTACAAAGAAGACGAAGAAGGGCCTGATAATGTTCCAGAAGAAGCCCAGGGCCGTGCCGAACTCTATCTGCGGCAGCTTGTCGATTTCGAAGGCGGTTTCGTAGATGAGGTTGAGGTAGAAGCCGAACAGCCAGCCCCACGTTACCACTGCGGCGACGCGATTGATGCAGCAGACGGCGTTGGCAAGGAAGAACCTGAAGCAGACCAAGGCGGCGACAAAGACCAGAGCGGTGGCGTTTTCCGGGTCGACGAACAGTTTCCAGCTATCGACAAAGGCGGCCTTCCAAAAACCAGGCAGGGGCTCTTCCAGTTCGACTTTTTGCTCGATTTTTTGAGGTGTTTCGTAATTCCGCGAGGGGATGATGAAAAGCTGGCCGCAGGACTGGCACCTTGCGCGCTTACCGACGTGCTTGTCGTCAAATGCTATCAGATTATCACAGCTTGGGCAGTTGAACTGGATCGTCATACGCTGACCTGCTTCATTGCGTCAACGAAGCTGGTGAGGTTGTTCGCCCATTTTTTTGCTTCGAGCAGGTCGACCTGGTCGGTTTTTACGAGGTATGCGAGATGGCGTTCGAGGGTTATCATTTTCTCGTCGGGCTTGTTCTGTGTTTTGGTCTGGAGTTGTGAATAGAGCTGCTCGATCTTTCCGGTCCTGATGAGGTTTGCGCAGGCGTAGTTATTGTTTAGTATCTCCATGGCGACGACGCGTCCGTTGCCGTCTTTTCTGGGGATGAGCTTCTGGCTGATGATATATCGCAGGCCGAGCGAGAGCTGGTTTCTGACCTCGGCCTGTCTTTCGGGGGGGAAGTAATCGAGAATTCTCGTTACGGTGCCGGTGGCATCGCGTGTGTGGAGGGTTGAGAAGACCAGGTGGCCGGTTTCGGCGGCCATAAGCGTCATTGAAATGGTTTCGGGGTCTCTCATTTCGCCCACGAAGATGACGTCGGGGTCCTCGCGGAGCATTGCGCGGAGGCCGTCTATAAACGACTTTACGTCCCTGCCGACCTCCCGCTGGGAGATGAGCGAGTATTTCTGCTGGAAGATGTACTCAATGGGGTCCTCGACGGTTATGATTCGCACCGCGCTTTTCTCGCTTATGCGGTCTATGAGGGAAGCGATGGTGGTGGACTTACCGGCACCGGTGATACCGGTCAGCAGGACCAGTCCCTGCTTTCGCTCGACGATATCGCGCCAGACATCGTTAGGGAAACCGATGGTTTCGACCTTGGGTATGTCCATTGACAGTGCGCGTATGGCCGCAGCGATACCATCGTTTTCGTAGAAGACGTTTATGCGGAACTGGAGCGAGCCGAGCCTGTAGGAGCAATCGACGCTGTGGTTGCGTTTGAGTCTTTCGAGGTTTGCGTCACTGACCAGCGGATAGATGAGGCGTTTGGCGGTATCGGGGGTGACACGGAGGCCCTTGAGCTTAACGAGGTTTCCGTCGATGCGGTAGGCGGGCGGGGCGCCGACCTTGATGTGGAGGTCGGAGACGCGCATAGCTCCTCTCTGCTCGAAGTAGTTCAGCATATCGAGGATGCTGAGCTTGCCGAGGTTTTCGGTCGCGTAGACCTTGTCGTCCGGCTTGTAGTTTCCCGTCATAGGTTGGCTTGACCTGCAAACATTGTTCTTCCGACGCCGCTTGTGTCCGATTGGCCAGTACTTGATTATACCACCTGCCGTGCCATTGGCGAAGCTGAAAAACCTACCTGCGGCCGAAGACCGGAGGAAAGACGGGGCCTGGCGGCGGCAGGGGCGGTTTTTGCTGGCCGGAGGTGCAAACGGGGCTATAATCATCGTTTGCCGTGGAACGGCTGCCGGGGACAATTTCCCGAGCGGCGGCACAATGTTTACGAGAAGCACTATGCGGACAGTGTTGATTGTAGTGGGCGTGGTTGCAGCGGCTGCTTATGGGGCCGGGCAGGACCCCGCGACGACTGGGCCGGACGCCGGTGGCGGGGCTTCGGCGTGGCCTGTACGCGTGACAGGAAGCAGAGTTGCTACGCACGTTGATTCGCAGGGGCAGCAGGTACTGGTTTTCCCGGCGGGCTTTTCTATGTCGGTGGCGGCGGCCAGGATTTCCGGTGACGAGGCGGTGGTGTTTCTGCGGCGGGTGACGGATGAGTCCACGAAGGGGTTTTATTACGATGTGAGGGCATGGGTTCGCGGGCGTGCATCGGCGAAGAAGACGGCCGGGGTTAGGGGCCTGACGGTTTGCAAATCCGATGGCGGGCGGGCGATGTTGGTGCGTCTTACGACCGCAGGGGAGGTTTTCCTGGAAGCGTCTGAGAGGATCGGTCCCGGCGATGCCGAGATGGACCTGTACGGGCGGGCTTACACAGCGATTTCCGGCGGTAATCTGGAGAAGCCGGCGGCCAGGCAGCCGCAGGCAGAAGCGCCGGTGGGCGGTGCGGGTGCAGCGGTGCCGGCAGAGGTCAGGCAGGGGGGCGGGTACCCGGTGATTTTCGGGCCGTTGACGGGGTTGCCGGTGAAAGTTGAGCGGACGGTAGAGGCTAACGGTATAGCTGTGGCGACGATTATAGGACGTTCGCTGATATACCAGAGGCAGCCGAGCGGAAAGGTTCTGGAGCTGAAGGCCGACAACGCGGTGGTCTGGTACCGACAGGAAGCAGAAGGTGCCGCCGGCGAAGCAGCCGGCGGGCAGGAGTTGCTTGCGGGGGGGGCGGTGCAGGCGGTTTACCTGTGTGGGGACGTGGTTTTGAGCGAAGGGCTGCGGACGATACGTGCAGAAGAATTGTACTACGACTTTGAGCGGAAGAAAGGGCTGGCGGTTCGTGCGGAGTTCAGGACGTTCGACATCAGACGTGGGGTTCCGATTTATATTCGTGCGGAGAAGTTGCGGCAGATAGCGGCCAACGAGTTCAGTGCCGAGAATGTCACGCTTACGACCAGCGAGTTCCACAGGCCGCAGTTTTCACTGGAGGTTGGGCGGATAACAGTGATCGACAAGACCGCTGTGCAGGCGGAGCACGAGGTTTCGGACGGCAGCTTTGACGCACGGATGCGGGACGTTCGTATGAAGGCTGGGGATGCGACGATATTCTACTGGCCTTTTTTGCGGAGCAACCTTGAAAGGCCGGACACGGCGATAAAGAGTATTCACGGCGGATACGACAGCGACTTTGGAGCGTCGGTGGAGACTCGGTGGTACCTGTGGCGTCTGCTGGGGCTGGCCGAGCCCGAAGGGGTTGAGGGGACGTTTTCGGCGGACTATTTCAGCGAGCGCGGCCCGGGTACGGGTGCTGAGATTCGGTACACCGGGCAGGAGTATCTGGGGCGGATGCTGGGCTACGTTATACACGACAGGGGCGAAGACGACCTCGGCAGGACCGCCGACAGGAAGAACCTTGAGCCGCCGCGGGAGCTTCGGGGCCGTTTTCTATGGCAGGACCGGCATTTTCTGCCGTACAACTGGCAACTCACCAGCGAGATAAGCTACCTTTCGGATGAAAATTTTCTGGAAAGCTTCTATCGCGGGGAGTTTTACGCAGGCAAGGAGCAGGAGACACTGGTTCACCTGAAGCGCATAGAGGACAACTGGGGGATTTCGATACTTGGCAAGGCCCAGATAAACGATTTTGCGGACCAGCTCGAGCAGCTTCCAAGTATCTCGCATCACCTGGCGGGCCAGTCGTTGCTGGGTGACCGCGTGACGCTTTACAGCGACAGCCAGGTCGGCCGGTTTCGGCAGCGTCTGGATTCGCCGGTGGCGGGGATGTCGGAGGAGTCGTTTGGGTTCTTTTCGGAGCGAGCGGAAGTGGACGTTCCGATGCGGGCGGGTAACTGGAAGTTTGTTCCGTTCGTTGCGGCGACGGTGGCGTACGAGGACGGGGCGGGTTTTCACACGGACCTGGCCGGGAACGGGGCGGCCGCCGAAGAGCACGTCTGGTTTGCAGAGGTCGGCGGGCGGGCGTCTACGCAGTACTGGAAGGTGTACCCGAACGTGAAATCGAAGCTGTGGGACCTGAACAGGCTCAGGCACGTGGTAACGCCGTACGTCACGGCGACCGGCTTCACCGAAAGCGACCGGGTGGTTGAGCAGCGGGACGTAGTGCAGTTGGGGCTCTCGCAAAGGCTGCAGACAAAGCGAGGCCCGCCACGGCGGCAGCGAACCGTTGACTGGATGCGTCTTGATACGGCGGTTACGTTTGTCAACGACCCGGCCGACGAAGCGGTCAGCCCGAGCCGGCTGTTGTGGAACAAGCCGTTTATTCCGCTGCTGGACACGCACGACAGGCCTTTGCCGCCGGTGGACAGGCGTTACAGCAGCGTTTTTGGGCCTCAGCGGAACTATTTCAGCGCCGATTACACGCTGAACCTGAGCGACACGACTGCGGTGCTGGGCGATATGTATATGGACGTTCAGAGCGGGACGGTCGAACAGCTCGACGTAGGGTTTTCGCAGCTTCGGTGGCCGGACCTGAGCTACTACGTGGGCAGCCGATACCTTCGGAACGTGGACGTTCTGGATGAAGAAGGCTCGCATGCGTTTACGTTTGCGGCCACGTACAAGCTTGACCCGCGGTACACGGTTGTGTTTTCGCAGCAGTACGACTTTGATTACGGCACCAACATAGAGAGCGAGATAACACTGCTGAGGCGTTATCAGCGGATGTACTGGGGCATTACGTACAGCATCGACGAATCGCTGGACCGCCAGGCGGTGGTGCTGAGCATCTGGCCCGAAGGTGTGCCGGAACTGGCGCTGGGGCCGCGGCGGTATATGGGGCTGGTCGGTACGGCCGGTGATTGATATAATGGTGTGATGTTCGGGCTGAACGTCAGCGGCAAGCGTCTCGTGGACGTTTGCCGTCAAGCAAGCAAGGAACCTGCGAAAGAATCGTTAAGGAGCAGCCGCCTATGGCACTGGTTGGAACAAAGAAGATGTTTGAGATGGCGATGAAGAACGGCTACGCCATCGGCGCGTTCAATGTCAACAATATGGAGATTACGCAGGGTATCGTGTGGGCGGCGGCGGAGGAGAAGGCACCGCTTATTCTGCAGGTCTCGCGCGGGGCACGCTCGTACGCGAGCATTACGTACCTCAAGGCGATCATCGACGCGGCGGTTCGGGAGAATCCGGAGATTCCGATAGCCACCCACCTGGACCACGGCGATTCGTTCGAGACGGCAAAACAGTTTATCGACGATGGGTTCACGTCGGTGATGATCGACGCATCGAAGTTGCCGTTTGAAGAGAACGTAAAGGTCACCCGCCGCGTCGTCGAGTATGCGCATTCGCAGGGGGTTCCGGTGGAGGCGGAGCTTGGCCAGCTCGGCGGGATCGAGGAGGACGTGGTGGGGGTTTCGGCCGACGATATAAGCAAGTTCCTGACGGACCCGGACCAGGCGGTGGAGTTCGTGGAGGCCACCGGCTGCGATTCGCTGGCGGTGGCGTGCGGGACAAGCCACGGCGCGTACAAGTTCAAGAGCGAGCCGAAGCTGGCATTCGACGTTATCGAGAAGATTTCGGAGAAGCTTCCTGGTTTTCCGCTGGTGATGCACGGTTCCAGCAGCGTGCTGAAGGAGTTCAAGGACCTGATTAACAAGTACGGCGGGAATATGCCGGACGCAATGGGGGTTCCGGAAGAGGCGATAAGCAAGGCGGCGAAGATGGCCATTTGCAAGGTGAACATTGATACTGACCTTCGGATGGCGCTGACCGCGAAGATAAGGCAGGTTTTTGCCGAAAACCCTGCCGAGTTTGACCCGCGAAAGTACCTTGGGCCTGGTCGGGAGGCGATCCGTGAGATGGTCCGGCACAAACTGCACGTGCTGGGTTGTGCAGGAAAAGCCGCCGAGTGTTCCTGAAGACGCGAGCCTGCCTTTGAACCTGCCTATATAAAGCAGCGACAAGCACAAGAAAGAACAATTATGACGTTTGAAAAGGACAAGCCGCCCGGCAAGAGTACCAGGTACGCTGGACTGTTATTTGGTCTGGTAGTCTTCTTATTGTGTCGGCACAGCAGTGGAGGATGGGGGCCGGTGTCGCCGGTCGTGGTGCCCCCTCCTGCCGAGGTGAACATTTCGGCTGCGGCGTCGGCCGAGCCGGCCGACGACCAGGACCTCGTGAGCAGGGTTTGTAAACTGATTTGCCAGGGTGATTTCGAGCAGGCGGGTCGGCTGATAGAAGCGACGCCGGCGCGGTACGACTCGGATCTTCACCAGTTGCTGAAGATCGTTTATGAATACAAGGCTATAAATCAGCGTCGCGCTGTGGCTCGGCAGAGTGCGTATGCCAAGAAGCTCAGCGAGTTGGACAAACTTCGCGTCGAGTTTGACGCAAATGATGCCAACGATGCCAACGACGGCGGCGAGCTTGTTCGGGCTTTGTCGGCGATAGCGACGGCGGCGAGCCTGGCCGATGAGCAGCAGAAGCAGGCGCTGCTTGCAAGACCGTTTGTTCAGGAGGTTTTCAGTAAGGCGCTTGCGCGGGCGGCGGAATATGAATCGGCGGGCAAGTGGCTGGAGTCGTACACAAACTGCTATAGCTGGCTGCAGTCGATAATGCCGGACAACAAGCAGTATTCCGAACATGCCGAGGAGCTGGTGGAAAAGGCCGGCATCGTTGCATCGCTGCAGGACAGCCCCTGCGAGACGCGGAAGGAACGCTTCGAGAATATAGAAGCGAAAATGTTCAAGCGTGCGATTGACGCGCTGCATTTCAATTACGTGAACATCATTCATTACCGCGACATGGCGGTGAAGGCGATTCGTCGCTGCAGGATGCTGGCCGAGGTTATGAGCGTTTTGGAGAGACAGTCCTCGAAGGCGTCGTCGGCGGGCGGCGGTGAGGGCACTCTGGATTCGCAGAAACTTGCGGCGTGGTCGGCGGCGCTGTCGGCTCTGCTGGACGAGATCGACGGCTACGCGATGGGCATCAGCAAAGACAAGTTCATAGACATCTTCGAGAAGGTGCTTGCGCTGAACTCGACGACGGTGGAGCTGCCGCGGCAACTGCTGATTGCGCAGTTCGCGGAGGCGTCGTTGTCGGCACTGGACCCGTACACGGTTATGGTCTGGCCGCGGCAGGTCAAGAACTTCGAGAAGACGATGACCAACGAGTTTACGGGCATCGGGATAGAGATTTCGAAGGAGAAAGGTCTGCTGACGGTGGCGAGCCTGCTTCCAGGTACGCCTGCTTACAACTCCGGTCTCGACGCCGGCGACGTAATCGAGGCGGTGGACGGGGTGCCGACCAAAGATATGTCGCTGCACTGCGCGGTCAGGCGGATAACCGGTCCCGCGGGCACGCAGGTCAGGCTCACAATCAGGCGGCCCGGCGAGAAAGGAACCAGGGAGATATTGATAACGCGTGCGAGGATAACGGTTCCCACGATTCGCGGGTGGAAGCGGACCGAGCAGGGCCGGTGGCTGTATATGATAGACGAGGCGTCCCGGATAGGTTACGTGCGGTTGACGAGTTTTTCGGCCACGACGCCGGACGACCTGGAGAAGGTATTGAAACAGCTCGAAAGCCGGGGCCTTGCGGGGCTTATTCTGGACCTTCGGTTCAACTCGGGGGGACTGCTTGATAGCGCGGTGGCCGTATGTGACAAGTTCATAAAAGAAGGACTGATCGTCAAGACGCAGCCGAGGTTCATGCCGAGTTATGCCACCGCGCACAAAAAGGGCACGCACCCGGACTACCCGCTCGTGATACTGATAAACCAGTACTCGGCAAGTGCATCGGAGATCGTGGCCGGGGCATTGCACGATGAGAAATACAGGCGTGCGATACTGGTGGGCCAGCGGACCCACGGCAAGGGCAGCGTACAGGGTATAACTCCGTATCCGGGCGGCGGCGCGCAGCTCAAGTACACGATGGCTTATTATCACCTGCCGTCTGGGCAGAAGGTGAAAAGCCGGGATGAGAGCAAGAAGGAAGGCCTGGAAGACTGGGGTATTGCGCCCGATATAGAGATCAAGTTACGGGGCGATGAGATCAAGAAGATGCTCGACGTCCAAAGGGAAAATGACGTTCTCGTCAAGGCCGACCACGACAACGGCACGGTGCCGGTTAATAAGCACGCCCTGGCCGAGACGCTGGAGGCGGACCCGCAGTTGGCGGTTGCGCTTCTGGCGGTCAGGGCCAAGCTGATTCAGCACTCGCACAAATTGGCCAAGGCGGGGTAAGGCCGGATATGCGGTGAGCGTGACCCGGTCCGGCAAGGGAGTGCATAACTTGTCGATCAAGAAGAACACAAAGCTCGAACAGCAGCGGCAAAACAAGCTGGCGCAAATCAGGCAGCTTGGCTGCGACCCCTACGGCGGCCGATTCGACGGCTGGGAACCTGCGGAAAAGCTCAAGGCCCGCTTCGACCCCGACAAGCAGCAGGAAGTTACCTGTGCCGGCAGGATCGTGTTGCTTCGGGATATAGGCAAGCTGATATTCATCACGCTTCGGGATAGCAGCGGCACCATCCAGGTCGGCCTCAGCAAGAACCTGCTGGCGCAGCAGTGGGCGCTTGCGAAGCTGCTGGAAACGGGTGATTTGATAGGGGCGTCCGGGGAACTCGGCAAGACGCGTACGGGGGAGATAACGGTCTGGGCGAAGCAGCTTACGATTCTGGCCAAATGCCTGCTTCCGCCGCCGGAGAAATGGCACGGGCTTGCCGACGTCGATATGAGGTATCGCCTTCGGTACGTGGATTTGTGGGCGAACCCGGAGGTTATGGCGAGATTCAAGAAACGCAGTGACATCATCGCGACTATTCGGCATTTTCTGCAGCAGCGAGGTTTCATCGAGGTGGAGACCCCAATGATGCAGACCGTGGCGGGCGGGGCTGCGGCAAAACCCTTCGTCACTCACCACAACGCGCTGGACCTGGACTTGTTCCTTCGGATCGCCCCGGAGCTGTTCCTGAAGCGTCTGCTTGTGGGGGGGATGGAAAAGGTCTTCGAGATAAACCGCAATTTCCGCAACGAGGGCCTAAGCAGACAGCACAACCCGGAGTTCACGATGCTCGAGCTGTACCAGGCGTACGCGGATTACAACGTGATGATGGAGCTGGCCGAAGAGCTTATCTCGAGCTGCGTGGAGAAGTACTGCGGCACCAGCACGGTGGAGTTCGACGGAATGACGATCGACTACGGCCGGCCGTGGAAGCGATACAGCTACGCGGAGTTGCTTGAAAGGTTCAGCGGCTGCAAGCTCGACGACGCACCGGCCGTGCGCAAGAAGGCATCCGAGCTGGGCATCGACCACGGGGCGATGGACGACGTGGTGGTGGTTGAGAAGGTTTTTGAAGCGACGGTGGAGCCGAACCTCGTAAATCCGACTTTTGTTGTCGATTATCCTGCGCAGTTGTGTCCGCTTACCAGGCGCAAGAAGGACTCACCGGAGCTTGCCGAGCGTTTCGAGTTGTACGTGGGGACGATGGAACTGGCGAACGCTTACAGCGAGTTGAATGACCCGGCGGTGCAGGAAGAGAACTTCAGGATGCAGCTTCGCGGGCAGGCCGAGTCGATGGCCAAGATGGACGAGGATTTCATAAGGGCGCTGAAGTACGGAATGCCGCCGGCGGGCGGACTCGGCATCGGCATCGACAGGCTGATAATGGTATTAACGGGCGCATCGAGCATACGTGACGTGGTGTTGTTTCCGCTTCTGAAACCTGCCGGGCGCTGACGATTGGGCGGGCAATGCTGAAAGTCTTTTTCTGGCTTCGATACCTTCGCAAGAAACGTGTGGTTATTCTGAGCATCGCGGCGGTGGCGCTGTCGGTTGCCCTTCTGGTGGTGGTTTCGAGCCTGTTCACGGGGTTTATCCGCACGTTTGAGCGGTCGGCGGTGGAGGCAATGGGGGACGTGGTGGTGACGCCTCCTGCGCGGTTCGGGCACTACGAAAGGTTCATCGAGCGACTCGAAGAGACGTCGGCGGTGGCGGCGGCGACGGCGACACTGTCGGCGGAAGGTTTGCTTTTGCTGGGTCGGGGCAACGTGCGTGCGGTTCATATCTGGGGGATTCAACCGCGCCGGCGGGCCGCGGTGACCGGCTTCGCCGGCAGCCTGTTGAGGCAGGGTGAACTGGCCGAGGGACCGTCGTTTGCGGTGCCCGGCAAGCCCGATAAAGTGGGCGGATTCGTCGGGATAGCGGTCATCGAGGAGCCGAACGAGTTGACCGACCAGTACGACTTCGCCCGTGCCAGAGAGATGATAGGACAGGAAGTCGTGCTTACCACCGGGACGGTGGCCGGCGGCAGGCGCGTCGGCGGGCCGCAGGTCAAACGCAAGGCCCTGGTCTTTGCCATAGCGGACGTAGTATTCACCGGCGTTTACTATCTCGACAAGAATTTTGTTTACCTGCCGATCGACGAGTTTCAGCGGAAACTTTACCCGCATCAGCAAACAAGCGTGGCCGACCAGGTTCACGTCAAGCTGGCACCGGGCGTGCGGACGGACTCGGCGCTGGCGCAGATTCGGGGGGTGTGGAAAAGTTTTGCCGAAGAGACGCTCGCCTGGCCGCAGCGGCTGATAGATGAGACTGACATAGAAACCTCCCGGCAGTTGCAGAGTCGATACATCGCCGAGATTATGAAGCAGATGGGGGTATTGCTGGTTATATTCGGAGTGGTCAGCCTTGCGGTGGTGCTATTGGTATTCTGCATATTCTATATGATCGTGCGGCTGAAGCAAAAGGACATCGCCATAATGCAGAGCTGCGGCGCGGCCGGCAGGTCGGTGGCGATGATATTTCTGGGTTTTGGTTTTTGCGCGGGGCTGGCCGGTGCGGTTGCAGGTGTGGCTGTCGGCTGGGTGCTGACCAGGAACATCAACACGGTCGAGCAATGGATCGGCAAGGCGTTCGGGCTTAAGCTTTGGAAAAGCAGCATATATATGTTCAGCAAGATACCGAACCGGGTTGACTGGGACTGGGCGGTGACGATTATGATTTCGGCGGTTGCAGCGGTGTGCATCGGGTCACTTGTGCCGGCGATTATTGCCGCCAGGACCAGGCCGGTTGAAATCCTGCGGTACGAATAAGCGAAGGACGAATGTACAAACTGGTGCTTGCATTTCGGTACCTCTGGCGGCGGCGCGTCAGTTACGTGGCACTTACGGCGGTGGCGCTGTGCGTTTTCATCGTGGTGGTGGTGATGACGGTGATGCGGGGGCTGGTGACGGATTTCAAGCAGAAGAATCACAGGTTTGTCGGTGATTGCGTCGTGGCCAGCAGGTCGCTGGTGGGCTTTGCACACTACCAGCAGTTTATGGACATCCTGGAGAAACAGGACTTCGTGGAAGCGGTCTCGCCGGTGATACACAGCTACGCGCTGGTTACGACGGCCGGGTCCGAACAGGGCGTCGGCGTGGAAATTATGGGCATCGACCCCGTTCTGCACAGCGAGGTTACCGGTTTCGCCGGGACGCTGTACTATCACAGAGGTGATCCGAACGAAGCCTTTCGCTACTCGCCGAAGCAGAATGCGTATGGTTGCGTGCTGGGTATCAATCTGGTGATTTCACCCGATGCGCGGGGCAGGTACCATCATACGTTGCGGCCTTATCCGACGGTTCTGGTGGTGAGTTGTTTTCCGCTGACGGCGCGTGGTGCGCTTGCCAGGGCGGGGACCGCCCTGGTCAGCAGTAAACAATTCTATTACGGTGACACGTCCGAAAGCGGCCTTGCGCGGGTTGATACTTCGATGGTATACCTGCCCTTTGAACAGGCCCAGTTGCTGTGTGGAATGGCGGACGGCGAAAAGAGGGTTTCGAGCCTGCACATCCGGTTCAGGCCGGGCACGGCCACGCAGGCGGGCTGCCGGATGGTTTCGGCGTTGTGGCGGGATTTCGTGCAGAGCAGGAAAGATGCCCCGCTTGCGAATCTCTTCGGGATGGTGGCTGTGCAGAGCTGGAAGGAGAATCGGCGCGAGTTTATAGCGGCGATGGAAAAGGAACAGACGATGCTGATAATGATGTTCGCGCTGGTGGGTGTCACCACCGTTTTCATCATTTTTGTCGTGTTTTTTATGATAGTAAGCCACAAGAGCAAGGATATCGGCATTCTCAAGAGCGTCGGGGTTTCAAACGCGAGCCTGGCGGGGCTTTTTCTCTTGTTTGCGGTGGAGGTGGGTGTTTTCGGCTCGCTGGCGGGCGCGGTTCTGGCCTGGGTGTTCCTGGAGAAAATAAACGCGATTGAGAGCTGGCTTTTCGAGCATTTTCGATTTCAACTATGGGATAGAACAATCTATGCTATCGGCCAGATACCGAACCGCCTGGAAGTCGCCGTGTTGGCGACCATCGTTGCGGCGGCGGTTGCAGCGTGCCTTGTCGGGGCGCTGGCGCCGACCGTTCGGGCGGCAAAAATGCAGGCGGTTGAGACTCTGCGGGTGAGTCAGTTGTGAAAGAGAACCGGTTCATATTGGAAGCGGCGGGGATTTATAAATCTTATCGGATGGGCGCCACGCGGCTGAAGGTGCTGAAGGGGGTGGACCTTGCGGTCGCAAGAGGGCAGTTCGTGGCCATCGTGGGGGCCTCCGGCAGCGGCAAGAGCACCCTGCTGCACATACTTGGCGCCCTGGACCGCCCCGACAAGGGCCGGGTCAGGCTCGACGGCAGGGACCTGGCGGAGTTCGGCGCGGCCGAGCTGAACAGGTTTCGCAACAGGACGGTGGGATTTGTTTTTCAGTTCTACCACCTGCTGGACGAATTAAATGTACTGGAAAACGTGGTTTTGCCCGCTATGGTATCGAGCAGCGTGGTGGGCTGGCTGCGGCAGCGACGACAAGCCCGGCGGCGCGCCGAGGAGCTGCTGGATCAGGTCGGCCTGGCGAAACGGGCCAGGCACCGTCCGTACCAGCTTTCAGGCGGGGAGAGGCAGAGAGTCGCGATAGCGCGGGCGCTGATGAATCAGCCGAGACTTCTGCTGGTGGATGAGCCGACGGGCAACCTTGACTCGGCTGCAGGAGATGCTATCCTGCGGATTTTTGAAGAGCTTAACGGCGCCGGACAGACGATTGTGATGGTAACACACGACGAAAGAATCGCCGGCAGGGCACAACGCAAAGTGGTACTGGCGGACGGCAGAATAGTGGACCGCTGAACGGCCGTCGGTTTTGAGGTTGATACCTGGAGAGCATTGATGGCACTGAAGATATGGCTTGACGGCAAGCTTGTTGACGAGGCCCACGCGACGATATCCGTTTTCGACCACGGGCTGCTCTACGGCGACGGTGTGTTCGAGGGTATCCGCGTTTACAACAGGCGCCTTTTTGAGCTGGATGCCCACATAAACAGGCTCTACAAATCGGCCAGCGGCATCCGGCTGGAGATTCCGCTGAGCCGGCACAAACTGACCCGCGCGGTCGAAGAAACGGTGGAGGCCAACGCGGTCATAGACGGTTACGTTCGGCTTGTGGTAACACGCGGTGCGGGGACGCTTGGTCTGAATCCTTTTGTCTGCGAACAGCCGAGGGTGTTCATAATCGCCGACAATATTCAGCTTTATCCCGAGGAGCTTTATGAAAAAGGAATGAAGGTAATCAGCGCCACGACGATGCGCAATCATCCTCTGGCAGTCCCTCCGCAGGTCAAGAGCCTGAATTACCTCAACAACATCCTCGCAAAGATCGAGGCGCTGGACAATAACGTTCCCGAGGCGATTATGTACAACCATCAGGGCTACGTCGCAGAGGCCACGGGGGACAATGTGTTCATCGTCCGCGCCGGCGTCATCTTTACCCCGCCGGTCCAGGCCGGTGCCTTGGAAGGCATAACCAGGGCGGTGGTCATCAGGCTCGCAAAGGAAGAAGGCATCGAGGTTGTAGAGAGGAACCTCACGAGGTTCGACCTGTATTCGTGCGATGAGCTGTTTCTCACCGGCACCGCCGCGGAGGTCATCGGTATCGTGGAAATCGACGGCAGAGTGATCGGCAACGGCCAGCCCGGACCGTACACGCGGTTGCTGCGCAAGAAGTTTTTCAGCTACGCCCACGGCAAAAGCACGTAGCCGCCGCGGGTCAGGGGGGCCGCAGGGTTGAAGCGGCGGTGCGGCTGGTTACGGAACGGCGAACTAATCCAAAGAAAGCGCAATAATGCAATCACCGCCAGGTAAAGACGCTGCTGCCGACCAGGCGCAAGATTCCACCCGTGTCTTTGTGCCGGTGCAGCCGCAGATCGAGCGAGTCCGGCGGTTGATGCGTCGGCAGCTCAGCTTTGGGGAGGCATCGGCGGAAGTGGCCGAGCTGGTCAACAGCTTCGACTGCACCGGCGGCAAAATGCTGCGAGCGGCATTGCTGTTGCTGGTCGGCCGGGCCTGTGGGCGGATTACCACGTCGCACATCCGTGCGGCGGCGGCGATTGAGTTGATCCACGGCGCGACGCTGCTGCATGACGACGTCATCGACGGCGGGCAGAAACGCCGGGGCAAGCCGACGATAAATGCCCTCTGGGGCAATGAATCGGCGGTGCTGCTGGGCGACCTGCTTTTGAGCGCGGCGTTCGGACTGTGTGCTGGTCTTGGTAGTGGTCCTCTGGCTGTTATATCGTCGGCCGCCACGCGTATGTGCCGGGGAGAGATCAGGCAGTTGCTGCACAGGAAGGACCATCATCTCACCGAGCGGCAGTACATTGAAATCATCGCCGACAAGAGTGCGTCGTTGTTTGAATGCTGCTGCAGGCTTGCTGCGGAGCTATCGCACGCACGGCAAAGCTCCATCGATAAATTCGGGCGGTTCGGCCATAATCTGGGCATCGCTTTTCAGATAACGGACGACCTGCTGGATATTGTCGGTAACGAAAGCAGAACGGGCAAGACACTTGGCACCGACGTTCACGGCAACAAGCCCACACTGGCGGTGATTCACCTGCTTGATAAGAGCCCGCCGGCTGAAAGGGCGGTGGTTGACGCCGCCATAAGCTCGGCCGGTGCCAACAG
>CAYSBK010000028.1:0-19236 GCA_964429265.1 uncultured Pirellulales bacterium
ATGTCGTAGATCCTGGCTTCGACGAGTATCTGGGGCGTGATGCGGTCGATTTCGGCAACGAAGGTGTCGATGGCCTTGATCTTGGTTTCGGTGTCCGTGACGATTATGTTGCTGGTTCCCGGGTTGGCGGATATCGAGCCACGCTGCGAGATGAATTTGCTCAGGGCCTGCTGAACCTGGTCGACGTCGGCATAGGTGATTCGGTAGACCTTGCTGACGAGCCTTTCCTCGGCCTGGGTCAGTTCCTCGAGCGGCGCGACCCTGATTACATTCTTGTCGACCACGTAGCCGTAACCGTTGGCGGCAAGGATGTTACTGAGAGCTTCTCTGAGGGGGACGTTGGTAAGCGTGGCGGTGACGGTGCCCGTTACCTTGGGGCTTTTCACCACGTTGAGGTCAGCCTTTGCAGCAATGGCGCGGATAACCGCATCGATGTCGGTGTCGATGAACGCCACGTCGATTCTCTTTTCCATTCGCTGCTCGAGAGGAGTCAGCACTTCCTTCTTGGCCGCACCTGCCGCCTCGTTGGCATCGGCAGCGACCGCGTACGGACATACTGCCACGGCCGCAACCAGCACCAGCACGCCCAACTTGGCACTTATCATGGAACGTTTCATTGTGAACCCTTTCTCATAAACAAGTATTTTTTGGCTAATTGACCACTTACGCTGGAATTATTTCACCGGCAGGGTCCAGGTCTTTCCATCTTTCTCGAACTCGACGCTGTCCTTGTTGATTTTGACTACTTTTGCGCCGGAAATGGTCTGGCCCTCGCTGATGATTTTCTTGCCTATAATTGCCAGTGGTTTGGTGTTGCTCCAGACTATACCGTCGATGCGAATCTCCGGGGGTTGTTCCGGCGTGGTGGCGTTGTTCGGCGCCGGTTCCACGGTTTTTACGGGCTTGAAGACCATTGGGTCCCGAAGGTCCGCCGGATAGGGCTGTGGCATCGTCCATTCAAAGTCGGTTTTTAGCTCGGATGTGGCGCCGCTGGGCGTAACCTGCCGCAGCGGGCCCGTGCTGCCCGAAGGTGAAAGCACACGCATATACACAACTATAAGCGCCACCAGAAGAACCGGAACAAGCAGCACCATCACCTTTTGCCTGCCTTCGGAAACCCCTTCTTTGGGCGCGAGGAATTTTTCCTTGAGCTGTTGAAGAAAACCCGGACCCGTGGGGCCTAAGTCGATCGGGACTTTCGGCTCTTCGGGCGCGGTGCTCTTTCCGACGGGGCCACGCTGGGGCGAAGGAGCCTGCGGCTGCTGCGAAGGGGCTTTGGGTACAGGGGGCACCGGCTGCCTGACCCTCTGTCGCGGCGGCCCCGCGGGGCCCTTTTGGTGGGCTGCGCCGGCATTGGCCGCGGCGTCTCGGTCGGCCACCGGCACGCCGTCAAAAATAGCCGTTACTTCCTTGTGCAGACCAACTTTACGTTTCGCCATCGTTGATTTGCTCGAATGTTTGTTCATCTGCCGCGGCCGGTGCCGTGACCGCAACTTTTTCGTTGATTATCTCGTCGGCCAGGGCCAGGTACTCGGCGGCGGCCTTGCTGTTCGGGGCGTAAGTCAGAACCGGCTCACCGGCGCTGGGCGCCTCGGCGAGCCTGACGCCCCTGTGGATGACCGTGTTGAATACCAGGTCGCCGAAGTACTCGCGCATCTGCCGCTGCACCTCGCGGCTCAACAATGTTCGGTCTTCGACAAAGGTAAGCAGCACACCGAGTATCTTGAGCTGGTCATTAAAGCGTTCCTTGACGATCTGGATCGTTTCCAGTAATTGCCTGAGTCCCTCGAGGGCGTAATAGTGCGTCTGAACGGGTATGATTACGTCGTTGCTGGCCACCAGGGCGTTGAGCGTCAACAAGCTAAGCGACGGCGAGCAGTCGATAACGCAGTAATCATAGCCGTTTGCCTCGGCGGCGAGCTTGTCTCGCAGCACGAATTCCCTGCCGGGCACCGAAGCCAGTTCCAGCTCGAAGCCGCTCAGCAGGATGTTGTTCGGGGCCAGGCTGAGCCCCTGGACCCGCGTGCTGACCAGTACCCTTGAAAGCGGCACGTGTTCGTTTACGAGGCAGTCGTACATAGTGCGCTCCAGCGAGTCGGGGTCGATGCCGACACCGATGGTGGCGTGTGCCTGCGGGTCAAGGTCCACCAGGAGCAGGCGATTGCCTCGTGCGGCAATTGACGCGGCCAGGTTGACGGCCGTTGTGCTTTTGCCGCATCCACCTTTCTGGTTTGCGATTGCTATCGTTCTCATATCTGCCCGCCGATGTTCTTGCAGCACAAATACATAATTCAACCCTGCGGAGCGTTATCGGCACTGCCGGGCCGCAGGAGCCTGCTTACCGCCTGCTCGGAGTTGTCGCCTTTATCCTGTTTCTTTGAGCCCACAAGGACGGCCAGCTCCATTTCGACCTTGTGTCCGGCCCGGTCGTCCTCGGAACGAACTATCTGGAACGTATCAATGAATACCACCGGGCGATGCCTTTCCAGGGTGTTGAGGAAGCCTGCGAATTCCGGAAAGCCCGATTGGAAGGACAATTTTATCTTGTTTTCTTTTATGAGTTTGCAGCCGGGTATCTCGGCGCCTGCGCTGGTGACCTTTCCCTTGCCGGCAATGCTCAGCGCCGAGACGGCTCGCTCGTTTGCAATTTCGCTGATGTCGAGCGTCAGGTCCGCCGAGGCCTCGGGGTCAACCACGAACGCCGCCAGCCGGTCGGACAACCGCCTGAGCTGCTGTTGCAGTTGGACCCTGTTCTTGTCCTGAGCGGCCTCGACGGCGGCTTCGTAGAGCTGCTTTTTCTCAAGAAGCTGGCGTCGAAGCTGCTGGCGCGTCCTGTCTTGCGGTGACAGCACAAACATGTACGCCGCCAGCGACAAGGCCGCACAGCCGGCCCAGACGGCCGATGCAATCTTCAGTCGCTTGGCAAGAACTTGTTTCATAACAACCCTTTACAACGGCGGTTTGAAGACGCAGTCTATTTCGTAAGAAACCAGATTATCCTTTTGGTAACGGTCGAGGTTGTGGCGGGCAACGCGGATGTCCTGGAGCTTTGAACTGAGCGCATCGCACCGCCGCAGCCGCTCGCTGAAGTCCCGCACGGCCACGTCACAGTCGTCTTCGGACCTGCCGCTGACCGTTATCCGCAGTGTTCGTATCGGTACCGAGACGTTAACGCTGGTTTCGGGGTTGTCCTTTTTGGGAACCCTCTTTTTTATGGTGGTCTTCTTGACCTCCAGCGCGGTCAGAACCATAGAATCAGGCATATTGCGGACGACCGCCACGAGCACGTCGGTCCACTGGGTGTACCTGTCGATGGCCGAGGCCACCTCCGCAAGGACCTGGCTGATGCTTTGTCTTCGCTGGTCCATGGTACGCTTGAAATCGACTGCGTCGGCCAGGCGGGCGATTTGCGTGTCGTAACTGGCCAGTTGCCTGCGGTCGGCTGCAATCGCCGCCTTGTCCGTGAGGTAGAGACTCAGCAGCACCATTGCGACCACGACCGGCGCGGCAAAGGCCAAGACCCCTATGAGCACGCCTTCCGGCCTGGTCTTTTCAGGAATGCCCTGTCCCTTTAGCAAATCTATTTTGAACATTTCAGATAGACCTTACCGCCAACCCGCCGGCCACGGCCAAAGCCGGGCCATGTTGGGACAAAAATTGTTTCACAGACCGGCCCGCACTGCAGCGAGGCTGCTCGAAAGGATTCCACAAGACAACCTGCGGTGGAAGGCGCGAATCCAGAAGCTCCACAAAGCCCTTGACCAGCGCGAATCCGCCGCATACGTACAGCGTCCGCACAACAGCAGACTTGCCTCTCGCGCTGTAAAACCGCAGTGTTTCGCTGACGTCGTTTATAAGTTCGCTGGAACCGGCGGCCAGCAGCTCCGACCGTTGCGGGTCTTTCAGTTGGTCGTCGTCGGGGTGATGAATCATTTCGCGAACCTGCTCGGCGGTGAAGTTGCTATGCCGCATTGCGTTTTCGACTATATTCCTGCCGCCGATCGGTATGTCGCGGACGAAGGGCAGGCCGTCCTCCCCCAGCATGGCAAGGGTGGCCGTGGAGTGTCCGACGTTGAGAATCGCCGTGGTCTTCTCAGCCGAGGAACCATCTTTGCCGTTGCCGCTGAACCCGCTGAAACAGTTCAGCAGCGCAAGGCCGTCGACGTCCATCAGCACGCATTTCAGGGCTGCCGCCTCCACAATCTGCTTTCGCCTTTCGATGGCCTCGTTGGTGGCGGCCACCAGGATGCCACAGATGCCCTCATCCGAGGAGACCGTATTGTAATCAACGGCGCAGCTGTCTATGCTGAAGGGGCAGACCTGACCGGCCTCGAGCAACACCGCACCGGGAACCTCCTCGGCGGGCAGTTGGGGAAAACTGAAGTTTCTTACCGCGACTTCCGGCCCGGACAGCGCGCAAACGGCGAGCGATGTCTGCACGCCGGCATCTGCAACGCACCGTCGCACGGCTTCGACCCGGCTGTCACCAGGTTCGGCGGCGTTCTTGTCCGGATGTTCAATTTCACATGCCCCCGCGGCGACAACATTGTAACCCTGGGCGGTTCTGCGCAGTTGAACGGCCTTGACGCAGGCCGATCCTACATCAATGCCGACCAGGTCTTTGCTTTCGAGCGTCAGCGTCCGTTTCCAGTTCAGTTTCATAAATAACCGTACCTACCGTCACGTCGCCCGCTGGTACGGGTGTGGCTGGGCTACGACTTTTGAAGCCTGCCTGGTGGACTGTATCGACCCAAAAACGGTGCTGTTTTAGGTGAAACTGCAATAATTCAAAGCCAGGGTGGGCGTGGCGGCAGCGGGTCCCATAAGAATGGCCGTCGCGACGGGCCGGTGGCTGTTCACCACTGGCATCGGCATTGCGAGGCGGGCGAATGCAGCGGCCCGTTGAGGTGGGGACAGCCAGTGACATAGCGTGGCTGCGCGTTATCGGTCACACAGGTGCGCCACCTGGAAAGTGCGGGGGTGGCGACTTTGGATATTGAGGCAAAATGAAGGCGGTGTACGACAGGGCACGGCGGGCACCGGTGAAAAACGGTTATTCCTGCCAGCGTTTTACCACGAAGCGGACGCCTTCGTCTTCGATGGTGACGTCTCGCAGGGCCTCATCGTAGTAAAAGGTGCAGCCGCTTTTGAACGTGACATTCCTGCCGACAATGGCACCGGCGATATCGCCATTAGGGTAAACCGTTATGTCGGCATTGGGGGCGTAAATGGTGCCGAATATCTTGCTCTTGGCCTTGAGGTCGAAGACCTGTTCACCGTCGCCCGTTCCGTAAATCTGGAAGTCCCTGACATTGCCTGCCTGGTTGTTGAGCCCGCCCGAATTATCAGCGTAGATATCCCCATCGACATAAAGTACCAGAGAAGAACCAGGCTCGATAACGAGTTCGCAGCCCTGTCCCATATCGATGTTGCCCGTAATGTGAAGAGCGACCTTGCCGCCGGTGATTTCCAGAATCCCGGCGCTGCCGCCGGCCTGTGCAAGGGTTATGCCGGTGTATGTGCCGCTTTGTGCGGGAGTAAGGGTGACGGTCGCTCCCTTGGCGGCAAGCTCCGTGCCGGTATCCGGCAAAGGCGGGACGCTGATGACGGGTTGCTCAGGCTCTACTATAAGGGCATACTTTCGCCCGGTAATGGTTCCGCCGGCTCCGATAACGGTTCCCGGGTCGCCGCCGACACCCACGAACACGTCGCCGTTGATTACCGTGCCGGGGCCGATGGGTATACTGTCCGCGACGGTACTGAGTGTACCTATCTTGAGGTCGGCGTCGCTGTCGGTCGGGTCGGCCGAGTTGAAACCATCCACAATGCTGCCGGGCATCAACGATATCCGCTGCTGGACGAGAATCGCGCTGTCAAAAAGACCCTTTAGTCCCACAACGGCGGTTACCGTGTGGCGCGTTTGGCCGGCGCTGCCGACGGAGGTTATCGTGAATTCCGGCTTTTTCAGCGATGCGCCTGTCGCCGTGATGTTGTAAGTGAAGGTTGCGCTGGAGTTTGGCAGAGGCCCGGATACCGTAGAAGCTGTCAGCTCGCTCCGGCTCCAGGTGCGGGTCTCGAGCATCCGGTTCATACGCGATAGCGCCGCGGCCAGTCCGGCATCGGCTGCCGAGCGAGCCATTATGTCGGAGCCTGTCCGGATGGCGAACAACTGGCCCTGCAGGCCCAGACTCAAGAGCCCCCCTCCGACGACCAGCAGTATCACCACTATCAGGGCAGCCAGCACCAGCGACGAGCCTCGTTTGAGGCGGCTTGCGACATCTCTTTTGGGCATTGTCTTCTCCATTTGCGGCTTTTTCTGCTTGTTTGCAGCCGCGTTTGCCTACCGGTACCGTTGTCGGGTTTGTGCAATTACTGCTCTCGCCACTTGCCCACAACGAAGTGAACCATTTCGTCGTCGACGCTGACATCCCTCAGCGATGCATCATAGTAAAACGGTGCCGAGTTTTTCTGTTCGATGGTATTGCCGACGAGCGAGCCGTAGATGGCCGCCGAGTTATAGAGTATGATGTCGGCGTTCGGGGCGTAAATGGCGCCGTAGAGTTCGCTGCTGTTTTTCAAAAGCATACTCCGGCAGCCATCCAGGCCGTATATCTTGAGCTGGCTGGGCTGCTGGTTCTTGTTGTTCAGGGCGCTGCCGTTTTTGCCCTCGAAGTTGCCGCCGATATACATCACCAGCGAGGCGCCGTTCTCGACGTCCACGCTGGCCGAGTTGCCAAGCGTCACGTCGCCTACGATGTATAGCTGGACATCGCCGTTTACGGTTACGACCCCGCTGTTTTTAAGATCGATCTCGTCGTACTTTCCGGAGCTGCTTATATTGGTGTTGTTCTTTATGGTCCCGCCCGACGGCAGCGACGCCAGCCATTCCGGCACCGTCACCGAAGGCAGCCACGGGTCGTCGGTCATCGCGTAGCTTCGGCCGGTGATGGTTGCACCAGGTCTGCTGTCGATTACCTCGGCCGGGACACCGCCGACACCGACAACAACGTCGCCGTTTATCGTTGCACCATTTTTCAAAACGATACTGGCAACGGCAACGCTGCTTGTGCCGACCTTCATAGGCTCATCGTCGAGGTCGAAATTGTACCAGTCCACCACCGCGCCGCTCTTGAGGTCAACGCTTTCCCTGCCGAAAAGCGCGTAATCGAATACGCCCTGCAACTTGAGGGTCGATGTGATGGTCCTGGCGATGGGCCCGCACCTTCCGGTGGCCGAGATGGTATAGCCGCCTTCGCCGTCGCTCGTGGCAGAATAGTCGAAAGTTGCGTCCGTATTCTCCAGCGCCTGGTTGGCCGCCTCGGGCAGGTCTCCGTCGTCCCAGGGTATGGTGCCCAGATGCTGGTTCATCTCGTAAAGCGCTCTGGCCAAACCCGCATCGGCCGCACAGCGGGCCGCAATCTGCTGGCTGGTGCGGGTGGCGAGGAGTCGACTGTGCAGGCCCAGGGCGAGCACCGCCGTTCCCGCCACAAGCAGTATTGCGATAACCGCCATAACCACCGCAAGCGCTGCGCCCCGCCGTCGGCCCATATTTAACGCGGGCTTACTCGACCCAGGTCTTATATGTTGGGTTTTCATTTTTCTACTTCCGCTGAACAGGTTGCTAATTTTCCTGCCACCGGTCGATGACGAAACGCACGAAATAGTCGTTGATGCCGACCTTTCTCAGTGCGGCATCGTAATAGAAATTCGCTGTAGAGCCCTGGTTGAAGGCGTTTGCCAAAACGGAACCGTGTATCTCCACCGAGCTTTTGAGATTGACCATCGCCTCCGGCGCGAATATCGCACCGTAGAAAGTCCCGGCGGCCCCAAGACTGATGTTCGTGCAGGTATCCAGGCCGAAAATCTTCAGCCTGGTAGAGTCCTTGGTGAGGTTGTTGATTGCACCACCGTTCTTGGAGTAGAAATTGCCGCCGAGAAACAATGTCAGCGAGGCCTGGGGATTGGTATCGCTCACCTGCAACTGCGCCGAGTTGCTCAGGCTTATGTCGCCGGTGACGAACAGCGTAACGGGCCCGTCTATCTTGATTATCTTGCCCTGGCTGAGGTTTATTGCGTCGTACTTTGCAGCGGCTGTCAGCATAGTCTCGCTATTGAGCGTTCCGCCCGACGGCAGCGTCGCCAGCCACTGGGGCACCGTTACCGCCGGCCAGTAGGCCTCTTCGACCATAGCATAGGTCCGCCCCGTGATAGTTGCGCCGTTGGCGCAGATAACCCGCTCAGGGTCGCCGCCTACACCGACGGCCACATCGCCGTTGATCACCGCCCGGTCGCCAAGGGTAATCTGGTTAGCCAGCGTGCTGAACGTTCCGACGGTGAGCGTGTCGTCGGCGCCTTCGTAGTTGTACCCGTCCACCACCGAGCTTGGTTTCATCACCAGCGGCCCCCGGACCAGCAGTGCCGCGTCGAACGGTCCCTGGAGGCGGAGTTTGGCTGAGGTGGTGCGGGCGGCGCGGCCCGAGTAGCCCGTGGCGGTGAGCGTGTAGTCGCCATCTTCGTCTTTGCCGAGCGTGTAGTCGAAACTTGCGTCGCAGCCGGGAAGCGACGTACGGCCTGCGCCGAGGCTGCCGTCATCAAAGGAGCCGGCCTGGAAACGCTGATTTATCTCGAACAGCGCCCGTTGCAGGCCCGCATCGGCGGCAACCCTGGCGGCAATTTGGTCGGTGGTCCTGATAGAAAATTTCCGACCGTACAGAGCAACCGCCAGTAGGCCCATGCCTATAGTCAAAAGGACTACGACTACGCTCATTACCGATGCCAGCGCGACACCGCGGGCCCGCGCTGAAAGTACTGCCGGACGGCATTGCATCTCAAAGTCCTCCCTTGTGGCCGGCAGGTGTTGATTACTGGTTGTGGGCCGTGGCGGATGTGACAACCGTAAGGCTGCGCGAACCATCATCCAGCACAAGTACCATCTGCACGGCCTTTCCGAGCCTGCTGAAAACACAGGACGAGACATTTGAACATATCGTCTGGGTGCTGAGCACGACCGCCGGGTCCACCGTGCCGTGCTCAATCTTGAGTTCGTCGGCATCGACGAAGAAGCGCCCATAGCGGTCGAGTTCGGTGGATTCGGCACTTGCATAGTACTGAACCTGCACCCACGCCCCGGCGTCGTCGAGCGTGATATTGCTTGCGCTGGCCTTGCGGACGAGCCGGTCGAACGTTCTTCGAGCGATGTGGCCGTCCTGGACGAGCTGTGAGTACGCCTTGTTGTATATCTCGTTGTAGCCTCGCTGGCTGTCTGCCAGCACCATCCCCAGGCCCAGTATCGCCACGCCCAATAGTATCACCGCCGCCATAACCTCAATGATGGTCATAGCTTTTCGGTTCGATGTGTTCCTGGTATTCATTCTGCCGGTCCCCCCGGGTGTGGCTAATTGGATATGTACGTTGTCAGGGCGAATGACTTATCCGGTGCTGCACCATCGTCGTCGCTGTAACCCCGCTGGTTCCACGCCACCACCACGTTCAATGCCCTCAACCCGGCCGCGATATCCCGCCAGGAGAGAACCGCGTAGTAATCAACGTCGTCGGCGGTGACGCGATAGACACCGTGCAAAGTGAACCCATCCGGTGCGCTAAAGTCAGCGGCTTCAGTCCCGATGTCGACAATGGTGATTCCGGAACCCTCTGGTAAATCTGCGTCAGGCTCGAAGTCGTTGGGTTCGGCCAATCCCTGCCAGGCCTCGCACAACAACAACGCCGTCCGTGCGGCCGTGGTCTGCAGCTCGGCCTTGCGGACACCAAGGGCTGCGTTGTAACGAAACGTGGAAGTGCCCAGTACCGCTATCAGCAGCACGACGGCGGCGATCAGTATCTCAACAAAGGTCAGGCCCGCCGCGAGTCTTTTTTTCGTGGCCGCCATATTGCTTTCCCCTATGGTATTTCGGTCCAGTTGCCGGACTGGTCGAGTTCCATCGCGCTCGGAGTCGCGATGCCCGTGCCGGTATTTGTGCATCGTACGGTGAAGGTCAATTCAGGGTCGGCGCCCTGGTTGAACTGGCAGACGGGTATTGAATAATTGGCTATGGTAAAATAAGTGCCGTGAAGGTCTGCACGATTGAGTCCCAGTGTTGCAAATGAAGGCGGGTACGTCCCGTGGATGGTTTTCTCGGCGGCATAAGCCCGCAAGGCCGTCGCGATGGTGCCGCAGCCGGCTCTTCCTTCCGACCACTTGGCCGCGTCGATCCGGCCTCGCAGCGTGGGTATCGCCACGGCCGCGAGAATCCCGACAATCAGCACCACGACCATAAGCTCAACCAGCGTGAAGGCCCGTTTGACCGACATTTCCCTTTCCCTTGTAAAAGCCTTACCCGGAACGGACGGCCGTTGTGCCGTCCGTCCCGGGAAGTTGGTCGCCAATGAATTTAAGCGAAACTCGCAAGGCAAGCGCCTTACGGAGTTTCGGTCCACGTGCCGGTCTCATCCAGCGTAATCTGGCTCGGGCTGCTGATACCCGTGCCGGCATTGGTGCACTGGATGGTAAAGGTCAACTCAGGGTCAGCGCCGGCCGTAAACGTGCAAGCGGGAATCGAGTAGTTGGCGATGGTGAAGTACGTCCCGTGCAGGTCGCTGGCCTGGAAACCGAGTTCCGTCAGCGACGGCGGGTACGTCCCGTCGGCGCCTTTTTCGGCCGCATAGGCCCGCAAAGCGGTGGCGATGCTGCCCATACCGGCCTTGCCCTCCGACCACTTGGCTGCATCGATACGCCCCCGCATAATCGGGATGGCCACTGCAGCCAGGATGCCGACGATCAGAATTACGACCATCAGCTCGACCAGTGTGAAGCCTTTTGCTCTCTTCATTTTGGCCTTCTCCTAAAAAAGTTTTAGAAACACTACGTCCAGTTTTTTGTCGGTACGTCCAATACTACTTCCAAACATCTATATATCGCCGCATATCGGTTTTTCGCCCGGCCGCACCGGCTTTGCCGGCTCAGTGCGCCGACAGCGAGAAAATCGGCAGATATAGCGCCAGAACAACCACAAGTACGATTGCTCCCACCGTCAGTATCATAAACGGCTCGAGCAGGCCCATAACGGTGTTTATCGTCGCGTCCACCTTGCGCTCGTAGTAAATGGCGGTTCGTTCCAGGACGTGCGTCAGCGAACCGCTTTCCTCGCCGACCTGTATCATCTTCACGACCATATTCGGGAAGAATCCGGCCGAGGCCATGCTGGCTGATATCTTCGAGCCTTGCACTATATGCTGGTGAGCATGGACTATGGCGTCCTTTATGACGTCGTTCGTGGTCATCCCCGCAAGGATGTCGAACACCTCGAGCACGGATACCCCCGCTCCGAGCAGGGTGGACATAGTGCGGCAAAACGTCGTTACAAACGCCTGGCTGAAGACTTTGCCCAGCATCGGAATCCGCAGCATAATCTTCGAGAATACCCGGTGGCCCGAGGGCGTCTTGGAAACGAGCACGCCCAGCATTATCAGGCCAACGAGACCACCGATAAGAAACAGGATGTTACCGCGAAGGAAGTGATAAACGCCCATAAACGCCTGCGTGAAGGCCGGCAGTTGACCTCCGAACTGGTCGAATATGAGCTGGAATCTCGGGATAATGAAGGTCATTATGAATATGACGATCAGAACTATGAAGGCGAACACGAAGATGGGATAAGCCATCGCACCCTTGACCTTTTTGCCGAGCTTATCCCTGTTGTCGAAGTACTCGGCGACCCTTCGCAGTGCCAGGGGCAGGCTGCCGCCTGTTTCACCGGCCAAGACGATCGACCTGACCAGCTTGTTGAAGACCTTGGGAAAATCGGCGATACTGTCCGAGAATGTCTCGCCCCTTTCCATTTTCTGGGCGATATGGCGCAGCATTTGCTCAAGCCGTGGGTTGTCCAGGTCGTCGGCGATGGTTTCCAGCGCGGTCGTAATCGATATGCCGCCTTCGACCATCGTCGTCAACTGCCAGCAAAGGGCTGCCAGGTCGGCGGACTTGATTTTCCTGCCGCGCGCGGCGCGAGGCGCTTTTTTTGCACGGGTTCTTGCCTCCGCCACCGAGACCGGCGTAAGACCCTGCTCGCGAAGCCAGTTAAGTACGTCCGTGGCGGTTGCGGCCTGGCTGACGCCCTGCCTGCGGGCACCGCCGGCATCCCTGGCGATGTACTGGTAAACCTTCATTTATCGAACCTTCCCACAACAGCCGGTCGGTCGGTGTTCTTGCGGTGATGCGGACACACAATACGCGGGCTGTACCGCAACAGCTTCGTTCCCTTATCGGCCTCGGCACTGCCGCGGTTTAGGAAAAACTGCCCCCGCCCGTACGGGCCGCCGGGGCCGTGACAGGTTGAACTATGCAACTGGTTCATTCTCGGTCTTTTCTTCTGAGTTGTCGGTATCCGATTTATCGACTGTGGCGGAGCTTTCGGCAAACGCCACGCGGAGCACTTCCTCGGTGGTCGTCAGGCCCTGCGTTATCTTGCCGACGCCGCTGTCGACGAGGCTGCCGTAGCCCTTGCGGCGGGCCATTTGCCTGATTTCGGACTCGGTGGCGCCGGCGATTAGCCTGTCGCGAATCTCGCCGTCAATGGGCAGAAACTCGAATATGGGCAATCGGCCCAGGTAGCCTGTGTGGCCGCAGTTGTTGCAGCCTTTGCCGCGGTAAAACCTGCCCTGGCGTGCCTGTTCCGGAGAGATGTTGAGCCTTTTGAGGATCTCGTCGTTGACGTCCACCTGTTCCCTGCAGTGTTCACATATCCTGCGCACCAGCCGCTGGGCGACTATGAGGTTCAGTGATGAACCCAGCAGGTACGGCTCAAGACCCATATAGACGAACCTGCTTACGGCGCTGGGGGCGTCGTTGGTGTGGAAGGTGCTGAGGACCAGGTGGCCGGTCAGCGAGGCCTTGATGGCGATTTCCATCGTCTCCTTGTCTCTAATTTCGCCTATAAGGATTATGTCGGGGTCCTGCCGGAGGATGGCTCTCAGACACGCTGCGAAGGTCAGGTCTATCTCCGGCTTTATCTGGACCTGGTTGATACCGGCCAGCCGGTACTCCACGGGGTCCTCGACCGTGGTGATGTTCTTTGTGGGGTCCTTGAGGTGGTTCAGCGCCGAGTAAAGCGTGGTGCTTTTGCCGCTGCCTGTCGGGCCGGTTACCACTATGATTCCGTGCGGCCGCGAAAGTATGGTCTTGAACTCCTTCAGCAGGTGCGGCTCGAAGCCGAGTTGGTCGAGTTCGTGATTGACGGCGGCGGCGTCAAGGATTCTCATCACCACCTTTTCGCCGTATATCGTCGGCAGCACCGACACGCGGATGTCGATACTGCGCCCGCCGGTCTTGATCTTGAACCGGCCGTCCTGCGGCAGCCTGCGCTCGGCAATGTTCATTGCGGCCAGTATCTTTATCCTGGTGATGACGGCTGCCTGCATTTTCCTCGCCGGTGGCACCATATCCCGCAGTATCCCGTCGATTCGCATACGAATCGACATCGAGCGTTCCTGCGGCTCGATGTGTATATCGCTTGCGCGGCTCTTGACGGCCTGGTTCAACAGCAGGTCAACGAAACGGATTACAGGCGCTTTTGTGGCGGCGGCCTCGGTGGCCTCCTCCATCTCGTCTATATCCTGCTCGTCGCGCTGCTCATACTCGTCCTTGTCGCCTTCGAGTTGCACGAGGTCGCGAAGGCGCTGCTCTTCGAGGTCGGAGCCGTGGTAAACGACCTCGATTGCCTTGCGGATTTCGTCCTCGCAACTGATGACGACTTTGACCTTGCGCTTGATTTTGAGCGTGATGGTGTCAATGGCTATGACGTTGAGCGGGTCGGCGACCGCCACTATGACCTTGTCGTCAATCTCTCCGACGGCGACGGCGCAGAATCGCTTGGCGATGTTTTCCGGCAGCAGCCTGGCCACGTTCATATTGATGCGCGAGATGTCGTCGAAGGAAAAGTATTCAAGCGACAGGTAGTCGGCCAGGGCCTCGGCGAGCCGGCGATGGTTCAACACCTTCAGCCGCACCAGCGCTTCGCCGAGCCGGCCCCCGCCGTCGCGCTGCTCGCCCAGCGCCTCGACAAGCTGGCGCTGAGTTATCAGTCGTTTCGATACGAGGAACTGGCCGAACTGTAATTCTTTCTGATGGTTATCCGGCTTTAAGGTGGCTGGTAGTAATCCCATCCTCGTTTCTCGGTAAAGGGCCTTGTTGTTGAGTTCCTTTCGGATTTTGACAATCCGCTTAGCACGTTGGGGGTCATCAAATCAGGGCGTGGTCGGCTCTCGCCTGTCCCCCCTTCCACTATCTAAAGTATATTCGACAAATCGCCCGCGGCCAAAAAATCGCTTTCAGATTTGCGCCGCAAAACAGCCGCGTTGAAACACCAGCCACACCTCCGCAGCACCGCGTCGCCGGCCGGGCATTTTTATCAGACGCAATGTTATTCCACGTCGCGGCAGGTACCGCAGCCGTTACAGAGATGTCGCCAGCGTCGCCGGCGGCGGACGCAGGTCCGTTAAGCACCCCGCGCATACTGCCGATAACTGCTAAACCGGCTGTATCGGGTCCCGTACGTTGCACGGCACCACGGGAAAGAACCGGTTACCGCCGTGGTAATGAAGCTGGCGATGGACCTTAAATCACGACAAAGTAAGATTTTTGCCGCACTTTTCGTATCTATGACGGCCTGCTCGGTGCTGTTGATGGCCCTTGGGCAAAATCCGCCGTCAGCCGGGGCGTTCTACCTGAACAGCTACTACTCGCTGGAGCCGGTCGAGCGGGTTATCGGCTCTCAGGAGGCGCAATATACCGAACGCTGGGATGCGGTTGAGGTCTGTTACAGCGGGACGGATTCGGGCAATGTCGCGGAACTGGCCGGCGCCTCTGGCTGCGGCGGTGCAGGCAGAGTCAATTTTCATTTTTGCGTTTACAACGGCCGAGGCGGCGCCGACGGCGCCATTGAGCCGACCACGCGATGGCAGAAACAGTTGTCGGTTCTTCCCGGCGAGCGGTTCGACGGACAACACGCCGACAGGCCGTGTGGCCGCAATATACGCGAAGACCAGGCCTGTTCGCGCCGAGGGGGCGGGGGCCCAGCGAGCCTGGCCAGGACAATCCGCATCTGCGTTGTCGGCAACGGCCGCAGCAGCCCACCAAGCGATTACCAGCTCAAGAGAACCGAGGCGCTTGTCGAGGCGCTGTGCACGAGATTCGATATCGCCGATGAGAACGTTTTTTATCCGGAAAACTGGAGATAGAACCGTCAGCAGTCAATAAGGCCGTTTCTCAACGTGCCGAAGTCACAGAAAGGATGCCAAATGGTATCTGCCGAGCAAGTAACTGCGTCGAACTCGACGATAGCGCGGCTGGGCACTTTGCTGGGAGTCGATATGGGAATCGACCTGGGCACGTGCAATACGCTGGTGTGTTTGCGGGGTCGCGGGATCGTGTTGAACGAGCCGTCGGTAGTGGCAATCAACAAGCACACGGCAGAGGTACTCGATGAAGGTCGGGCCGTCGGGGTCGTCGCACGGGAAATGATGGGCAAAACGCCCGGCGGCATCGCCGCAGTTCGCCCACTGAAAGAAGGGGTCATAAGCAACTTCGAAGTCACCGAGGCTATGCTGGCATACTTCATCAAGAAGGTACACAACGGCAGCCGGTTTGCACGGCCCCGGGTGGTCATCGCCGTGCCCGGCGGTATAAACCCGGTCGAGCGGCGTGCCGTCATCGACAGCGCCGAGCGTGCCGGTGCCCGCAAGGTGTATCTGATCGATGAACCACTGGCGGCGGGTATCGGTGCGGGGCTGCCGGTGACGGAACCGACCGCTTCGATGATAGTTGACATCGGCGGCGGAACAACGGAAGTGGCGATTATGAGCCTGGCCGACATCGCCGCTTCTGAGTCGGTCCGCGCCGGCGGCGACGATATGGACCAGGCCATCATCGACCATCTCAAGAAGACGTACAACCTGCTGGTGGGCCAGCGCACGGCCGAACAGGTCAAGATACAGATAGGCTCAGCGGTTCCGCTTGACGAGGAGCTGACGACGCAGGTGGCGGGCCGGGATACCATTTCGGGACTGCCCAGGAAGGTGGTCGTTACCAGCCAGGAGATACGCGACGCGCTGCAGGAGCCGATTGCACAAATAATCGACGCGGTAACCGCCACGCTTGAAGAGGCCGCGCCGGAGCTTTCTGCGGACCTTATTGACAACGGCGTGCACATCTGCGGCGGCGGGTCGCTGCTGCGTGGGATGGACGCGGCGCTGGCAAATGCGACGGGCCTGAAGGTCCACAGGGTCGAACAGCCGTTGACGGCGGTGGCCAGGGGTACCGGCGTGTATCTGGAAAACCTGGAGCTGTGGAAAGACACGATGCAATCCGACCAGTACGGGTGGGAATAACCGTCCCCGGCTGACAGGCAAACACAAGCGGATCGGACAGGATTATGTCATCCAATCGTGGTGCAGTTTCGAGCCGGCTGCTTTTCATCTGGCTCCTGCTGGCCGGGTTTACCGTCTATCTTGCGCCGCAGGGCTGGACGGGTAGGTGGCAGCTGGGTTTTGCGGCGGTTTTCTGCCGGCCCGTGGCGCCGGCCAGGGCTGCGCTTCTTGCCGCCACCGGCACACGACCGCAGAATTACGTGCCGCGTGACAGGTACCTGCGGCTTCGAAACCGGCTTGCCAACGTTACCGCGTGGTTGAACGAGGAAAGGCGGAAGGTTCACAAGTTGTCGGGTCTGCGGGACAGGCCCGCCTGGAGCGGGGTGGATTTGAAACTGGCCGATGTCATAAACACGTCGGCCGGCCCGACGCAGGCGGCAGTAATCATAAATCGTGGAACGCAAGACGGCGTGAAGACCGGCCAGTTCGTTATGGCCGAGCACTGCATAGTCGGCACCGTCGCAACCGTGGCCCGCCGCACCGCCGAGGTACGGCTGGTTACGGACCCGTCGTCGAAAATAGGCGTGCAGATAAGGCGGGATGCCAACTATGCCGAGGTGGGCCGGGTCGACGGGGGCGGGGACGACCCTATGATGATGTGCGGTGCGGGCGATGGTTCGGCGCGAATCAATCTTATCGTGGCACCGCAAAGGGTACCGCCGGGCAGCATCGTCTTTGCCTGCAAGCAGCCGGGGCTGCTTGAAACGCCTGTGGTAGCCGGGACCGTGGTGGGTTGTGAACGTGATCCGGAAAATCCGCTGTTATGGACCGCGACGGTAAAGCCGGCCTGCGATCTCAGCAAGCTGAAGGAGGTTGCGGTGATAGTGGCGTATGAGCGGCCATGACGGCCGTGCCGGGTTTTCAGCGAAGCTTGCCGACCAGCTCGGGGCTGACATACCTGTCGCCCGCAATCACCAGCCGAACGGCACTTGCAATGTTGCCGCATGCGTCGGCCTTCAGTATGTAGCCGTCGGCGCCGGCGTCGAAGGCCTGCCTGACATAATGCTGTTCGCCGTGCATAGTGAGAATCAGTACGGGCAGGTGCGGCCAGCGGCTCTTTATCTGCCTGGTCAGCTCGATGCCGTCGGTTCCAACCAGCGAAATATCGACGATGGCCAGGTCAACTTCGAGGCGAGTGAGCATTTCGAGAGTCTCGGCGGCATCCGCGGCCTCGGCGCAGACCGCAAGGTCGCTGTGATGGTTTATCAACTCGGCCAGGCCGCGTCGGACCATTTCGTTGTCGTCAACCACGAGAATCCTGGTTTTCCCCTCTTCTCTGAGTTGGTTCGAATACATCAGTATTATGACTGCAGTGCCTCAAGCTGGTTACAAAAAAGCTGCGCCTGACCTCGGCTGACGCCTTCATTCCCCCCGGCGGGTCAGGCAACAGCTTCCATTATGGCCTTGTCATCAATTCCTCCGAAGCCAGTGTTGCCAGCACGGCACTCGGAGCGAGCAAGGCCGCCGCAGCAACGAACGCCGCGGTTTTCTTTGGGACGACCGAATAATATCGCCGGCCATTAACAAAAGTGCCCGGAATGGCCTTTGTTCCGGGCACTATTGATATATTTATCGCGGGAACCGTTCCCGCGTGTAACTTCAGCCAGGCCGGCCGCCCACGGTGCGTGGACGTCGAACCTGGCTTCAGAGGAGGAGGGTGGAGTTGTGCAACAGTTTATTGACATCTTATTACAGCCGTCGAAAATCACCTGAATGCCTGTTCTGTTCGTGTTGTCTTATACGTACAGGATCAACTATTGGTCGTTCATTCGCAATCGGGGCGGCTGTGGTTTATTCGGTAGGTAAATCGACTGTAACGGGTATAGGCAGATTGCCTATGCGGCCCGGACCGCCGCGATGGCCCGGGCGGTTCTTCAGCGGCCCTGGTGTGCGGTGACCCACTGGATTGCGTATTGCAGCAGTTCCGACGAGTCGGCCAGATTCAGCTTTTCCTTTATGTGCGAGCGGTACGTCTCGACGGTCTTGATGCTGATGTATAGCTTTTCCGCTATGCGCCGGGTTGAAAGCCCCTGGCCGATGAGCGTAAAGACCTCCAGTTCGCGGTCGCTGAGCGCTCCAACGGCGGAGGCGGGCGGCTCGGACGCGCCTGTAACCAGCTTGCGCATCATCTTTTCCTTCATCCGCTCGCTGGCGTATATCTGCCCGGCCAAGACGGTCCTGATGGCCGAGATGACCTCTTCGGTCGCTTCCTGCTTCATAATGTATCCGCTGGCGCCGGCACGAAGGACACGCTCGGCATAGAGCGTCTCGTCGTGCATCGACAGCGCCAGCACAACCAGGCGGGGATAGCGAACCTTTATATCCTTTATCAATTCTATGCCGCTTGTTTGCCTGAGCGAAATATCCACGACGGCCACGTCGGGGCTGGTGTCCTTTATGGCTTTGAGCGCCTCGTCGGCGTCGCCGGCCTGGCCGCAAACCGCCAGGTCCGGCTGCTGGTTGATAAGCTCGGCCAGTCCGCGGCGGACGATGGGATGGTCGTCCACTATAAGCACGCTGGATTTCTTGTTGACCTTGCCGGTGGTTGTCTTTTTCCGCGCCATACGCATCACCTCGGTACGGGTGCGGTTCAGTCTTGTGAAACGCCGAAGGTGCAGGTTACGATGGTTCCTCCGCCGCGGCGTTTGCTGACCTCGACCCTGCCGTGAATCAGCTCGGCCCTGTGGCTCATAATCCGAAGGCCCATCCCACCGCCGCCTGGGGCGTCGGCGGTAAAGTCAAGACCGTCGTTTTCGACCGTCAGCGTACAGGTATCGCCGGTCTTTGCCAGCGTTATCCATATTCTTTTTGGGCGGC
>CAYSBK010000029.1:0-17432 GCA_964429265.1 uncultured Pirellulales bacterium
GTATTTTTGGGTGTCGGGCATACCTGTGGCTGATTAAACCATTTTCCGCAGGTCGTATACCCCGTCAGGCACCCGCAGATACTCCGCCAGGCAGGGATGAACCAGGGCCCCTGGACAAGAACTTATTACTCAAACTGACCGATTTCAGGCTGCGAGGAGATTTTCCAGGCGTATCGATATCGAATGGTTTCCGGCTTATGCTCCTGAACTTAATCCGGTCGAGCAGGTCTGGAATCACAGCAAGTACAGCTCCCTTGCCAACTATATTCCTGATGATGTACCGGCACTTGAAAAAGCTGTATGTAAGTCTATCGAGCATATTCGTTCACAAAAAACGTTATTACGTTCGTTCTTCAAGAAAGCCGGACTTGAAATATGAGTCCTTCCACTAGTTATGAAAACGTCAATAAACTTCAAGCCTCCAGGGAACCGATTCTCGCTTTGAGTGATTCTATCGCTTCTTGGCTTTGCCGACAATAACGGCCATACCAACACCGCCGATGGGCGTCTAAGAACGGTTCCTATGGCTATTTGCCGGTGCTGCGCCTTGCAACGTCGGCGGCCGGCTGGTACTATGTCCCTCGGCCGGCGGTGATTGCGCTTTCGAAAAGTCGCAAAGGCCCCCATACAACGTGGAAAGTTGCCAGGTGATTGACAGATTCTTCCAACTTGGTCCCAGGCACACAACCGTCAAAACCGAGCTCATCGGCGGCTGTACCACTTTTCTGACGATGGCCTACGTCATCTTCGTCAACCCAAACATCCTCAGTGCCGGCACCGGTATGGATAAGCAGGCCCTGATTGCAGTTACCTGCATAGTAACCGCCGCCGCCACCATCGCCACGGGCCTGCTGGCCAATGCCCCCATCGCAATGGCACCGGGGATGGGCCTGAATGCATTCTTCGTCGTGCTGGTCGCCTCGGGCAGGATGAGCTGGCAAACGGCACTGGGCGTGGTCTTTTTATCGGGCGTTTTGTTTCTGGCCATAAGCGTCTGCGGCCTTCGAAAGAGAATCGTCGAGGCAATCCCCGCTTCGCTGGTCTCGGCCATTGCCGCCGGCATCGGCCTGTTCATAACCTTCATAGGCCTTAAGACGTTGGGCATCGTGGTACCGGACAAGGTGACCATCGTCACGGCCGGTCCCGTCACAAAAGTAGTCCTCATTGGGTTGTTCGGACTGCTGGTGATGATTTACCTGGAGCTTAGAAGGGTCAAGGGTGCACTTCTGGTCGGCATTGCCGCCGCTACGGGCCTGGCGATGCTGGCCGGCCAGGCCCAACTGCCAAACCAGATATTCTCGCACCAACTCGACATACGACCCGTCGCACTGCGACTCGACATCGTCGGTGCCCTGAAGGGCGGCTTCATCGGCACCATTTTCACCCTGACCTTTATGGATATGTTCGACAGTGTCGGCACCCTCGTCGCCTGCTGCCGCCAGGCCGATATGGTCGATGCCACCGGCCGCATAAAGGGCCTCGCCAGGCTGCTCAATATCGACGCAACGGCCACCGTTCTCGGTGCCCTGCTGGGAACCTCCACCACCACCGCCTACGTAGAGTCCGCCGCCGGCATCGAGCAGGGTGCAAGAACGGGACTCAGCGCCGTTGTCACCGGCCTGCTGTTTCTGGCGGCATTGTTGTTTGTGCCGCTGGTCGGCGTCGTGCCCGCCTGCGCCACCGCGCCGGCGCTTATTATGGTGGGGCTTTTTATGCTCCGCCAGGTCCGCGACATCGATTTCACAAATCTCGCCGAGGCCTTCCCTGCATTCGTGATAATCGTGATGATCGCACTTAGCTACAGCATCAGTATGGGCCTGGCCTTCGGGTTTATCTCCTTCACGATTATCAAGGTCGTTACCGGCAGGCTCAAAGATATCAAGCCCGCAATGTGGGTCATAACCGTCCTTTCGATCTTGTTTCTTGCCAGCGACCAGTTAAGGCTTCTTCTATCACCTCTTATCGCAAAGTAGCCGCAATGTTCCCCGTGCTCTGATAGATCAGGAGGTTTTATATGGCTGACGAAATGATCGGCATAATAGGCGGCACAGGCCTGGGTGACGCCCTGGCACGGCAGTTGACCGACGTACAACTGCTCGATGTTGACACGCCGTTCGGCAAACCCAGCGACAAAATCAGGCTCGGCACGTTCGGCCGAACCAGCATCGCTTTTCTCAACCGCCACGGCCCCGGACACAAGTTGCCGCCGAGCCGGGTGCCATACGCCGCAAATATCTTCGCCCTCAAAACCGTCGGTGTAAGGGCCGTAATTAGCAGCGGCGCCGTCGGCTCACTCACCGAGCACATCGAACCCGGCCACTTGGTGCTGGTGGACCAGTTCATCGACAAAACCTTCAAACGCACAAACAGTTTTTTCGGCGACCTCGCCGCGGTCCACTGCGAAATGGCCGAACCCTGCTGCGGCCGCCTGCGCAACATCCTCCAGACCACTGCACAACGGCTCGACCTGACCACACACGCAACAGGCACCTATGTCTGTATGGAAGGACCGCAGTTCTCCAGCCGCGCCGAATCCCTTATGCACAAAAGCTGGGGCGGCCACCTCATCGGTATGACCGCGATGCCCGAGGCAAAGCTCGCGCGCGAAGCCCAGATCTGTTACGCCCTTGTCGCCCTTGCCAGCGACTACGACTGCTGGCGGCCGCACACGGGCACTTCGGACACGCAAACCCTTCTTCAGGAAATACGCAACAATCTTGAAACCGCCACCCGCAACTGCCTGAAACTTATCGAGGCCGTACTGCACTCCGACCGCCAACTCGTCCGGCCGGACTGCCCCTGCAGAAAATCCCTCGACCTTGCCGTCTGGACCTCTCCCGACCAAATCGACCCCGCCAAAAAAGCTGAACTCCAGGTCCTGTTCGAATAGCCGGCCACGATGGCAGCCTCTCCCGAGCTGGATATTACCAGCTTGGGCGGCCGCTCACGCTTGCCTGCCGACGTACACAACGTACACCGACACTTTATACCGCAAGGTTGCAGAAAGCATCGGATAACCTACAATGTCGGCGTCAGGAAACAAGATGCAAACAGCCAGACCAAAAGACGGTGGCAGCATCGCCTATCTTGCCGCTGTGTGCGTGGCAGCGGCGCTTGGCGGGCTTTTGTTCGGCTACGATACCGGCGTAGTCAACGGCTCGCTTCAGTTTGTCGAGGTCAAGTTCGAATTGACTAGGACAACGGTTGGTTTCGCAGCCGCCAGCGCGTTGATCGGTTGCATGTTCGGGGCCGGATTTGCCGGGACACTGAGCGACTATCTCGGCCGAAAGCGCGTCTTGATTCTGTCGGGCATCCTGTTCCTGGTTTCGGCGGTGGGCACGGCGCTACCGCGTACGTTCTTGCAGTTTATCCTGTTTCGTTTCATAGGCGGGCTTGGGGTTGGGGCGGCCTCGATAACATCGCCGATGTACATCGCCGAAATATCGCCGGCCAGGATTCGCGGCAGAATGGTCTCTGTCAACCAGTTCGCCATTGTTTTTGGGATGCTGCTGGTATATTTCGCAAATTATTTCATCGCAAGACAGGGCAACGAGGCCTGGAACGTCGAGGCCGGCTGGCGATGGATGTTCGGCTCCGAGGCCCTGCCGGCGACGCTCTTTCTGTTGCTGATGCTGCTGGTGCCGGAAAGCCCGCGATGGCTGACGAAAAAAGCCAGAAAAGACCAGGCCCTGGAAATACTCGCCCGTGTTGACGGCAGGCGGTACGCCCAAGAGGAGATGGTCGCCATCGAGGAAGCCATCGCCCAGGAAAGCGGCTCGTTGGCGCAACTTTTCCAGCCGGGGATGAGACTGGTGCTGGTGATCGGCGTAACGCTGGCCGTGCTGCAGCAGGTAACCGGCATCAACGTCTTTCTGTACTTCGGCAGTGACATATTCGGAAAGCTCGGCGGTGAAACCATAGACGCCGCCTTGCTTCAGCAGGTAGTGGTCGGGGCGACCAATCTTATCTTCACGGTCATCGCGATAGGGACGGTGGACAAACTCGGGCGCAAGCCATTGATGATATTCGGCTCGGCCGGAATGGGCATCTCGCTGTTTGCAATGGGTATAGCGGGCTTCTACCAGATTAAGGGCCTGTGGCTGCTGTTTTTCATCCTGGGGTACATCGCGTGTTTCGCGCTTTCGGTCGGGCCGGTGGTCTGGGTCATCCTCTCGGAGATATTCCCCACGAAAATCCGAGGCAGGGCTATGGGCATCGCGACGATATGCCTGTGGTCGGCCAATACCGTCGTGTCGCAGACCTTTCCTATGATGGACGAAAGCGAGTTTCTGGTCCGTGTGTTTCACCACGGGTTCCCGTTTTTTATCTACGGCAGTATGTGCATTGTTCTAATCGTCTTTATGTGGCGTTTCGTGCCCGAAACAAAGGGAAGGTCGCTCGAAGAAATAGAGAAGATGTGGCTCGCACATAACACGTAGGAAAATCCTGCTCGATTTGCCCGTCGAACGGGCGTGCGCAAAGAAGGATGTAAAACCTATGGGACGAACGCATCCCCCGCTTAATTACCTGTATTACCTGTTGCTGGTCTGTATCGGGCTGATCTGTTTGACGGCTGACGCCGCCGTTGCGGGCGCCGAGAACGGTCAGGACGGCTTGCTCGTCGATTTTCGCTATGCCCCACCCCAGTGGCAAAGTGCCATTTGCCTGCCGGACGACCCGCACAAGTCAGTGGTGGACAAGAGCGGCGACCTGCTCTATCACTACCGCAAGGTCAAAGGCCCGGACTTCTTCGCTACACGCATCGCCGTCAAGGTCGCCGACGACCTTCTCTGGCAGAAACAGCAATTATATTCGCCGAGGGTACCCATCGTCCGCACTTTTCTAAACGGCAGCGGCATCGAGGTTATCGAAGAAGCGTTTGCCGTTACCGAAACCTCGGGCACGCGTGCACTTAGACCCACACGAGCCAGCCCGCGCAATGATGTGATTCTGGTCCAGGTCAAGAATACCGGCAAGGCGACACGGGTGCTTCAGCCTCAGTTGATAGTGGACACCCGTACAAGTTTCGATTTCCGGCAGGACGCCCAACAGGTCATAGTCAATGGTCACGAGGTGGTCACCGCGTCGTTGAAGATGACCGCCCTGGCGGCACAAGAGAATGAAACGCGGCGCATCATTCAACTTGAATCGCTGGCCGTACCGCCCGGCAAGACAAAACCATTCTTCATTCTCTACTGTGGTGGCGGCAGGATAGTGCCTGAACCTGCCACCATCGAACAGGCCTTGGCCGGCCGTGAAAAAGCGGTAACGTACTGGCAAGAGCTTGACCTGCCGTACAACCGCGTGTCTGTTCCCGATCCAGCAATCCAGGCCCTGCTGGATTCCTCAATCCGCAACATATGGCAGGCACGCGAAATCAAGAACGGCCTGCCGGCTTTTCAGGTAGGACCGACCTGCTACCGCGGCCTGTGGATAGTCGACGGTGCATTCCTTCTGGAAACAGCCACGATGCTCGGTGCCGATGAGGAGGCACGAGCCGGCATCACCTACGAAATGAAGTTTCAACAGCCGGACGGCCGAATCCACGTGCTCGACAACTATCACAAGGAAAACGGCATCGTGCTGTGGACCTGCGTCCGCCACGCCCGCCTTACCCAGGACAAAGCCTGGCTTGAATCAATGTGGCCCAGGCTGCAGCGGATAGCCGAGTACATCAGGCAGCTTCGCCGCCGCACCTATGAGAACGACTCGCCGCTTGACGATGGGTTGAATCCACCCGGATTCCCGGACGGCGGTATCGCCGGCACCCCGTATGAATATACCAACTCGTACTGGAACCTCGCCGGACTGCGTGCATTCATCGAGGGCGCTCGCTGGCTCGGCAAGGATAAAGAGGCCGGGCTGTGGCAGCAGGAATATGATGATTTCCTGGCGGCATTCCGCAGGGCCGCGGCCAGGGATATGCGGTCTGACCCACACGGCAACAGGTACCTGCCGGCGCGAATGGACGGCAAGGACCTGCCCCAGCGCGGGCAATGGGCCTTTTGCCACGCTGTCTACCCGGGCCGGATTTTCCCGCCCGATGATCCGCTGGTCACCGGCAATTTGGCGATGCTTGAGGCTACGGAAAAAGAAGGTATGGTCTGGGGCACCGGCTGGGACGAGAACGGCATCTGGAACTATTTCGCCTCTTTCTACGGCCACGCGTGGCTGTGGCAGGGCAATGGACGCAAGGCCGCACAATTGCTCTATGCCTTTGCCAATCATGCTGCGCCGGTGTTGGTCTGGCGGGAGGAACAATCGCTCAAAGGCGGCAGGTACAAGAAGGTCGGCGATATGCCGCACAACTGGGCCAGTGCCGAGTTCATCCGCCTGACGGTTCATATGCTTGCCCTGGACCGCGGCGACGAGTTGCATCTTTTCGAGGGTTTGCCGAAGGAATGGACCGCCGCCGGTATGGTTACATCGCTAAATGGTGTGGCTACCCCCTTTGGCAAATTGTACCTTACCCTGAAAGTGGACGGCGACGGCAAAACCGCAACATTGAAAATGAAGAAACTGTCCGCCGAGTCGCCGAGAAGGATAGTCGTTCACCTGGATGAATGGGCGCCGGCCGCGGGTGAAAAAGCGCTTTCATTTCCAGGCGATGCTCCGATCGAAACGGTCATCAGGTTGAGCCGATGACACCCGCGGCGCAGGTGCGTTCTTAGAAAGCCGGCGGCCAAGGCATCCTGGAAAACAGGTTCAGACAACCACATTTACAAAGGAGGCGTTAGCGATGCGCAATAATCCGTTCGGTATGAATCTTTGCAAAGGGGCTTTCAATCGCCGGCAATTTCTCAGCGGCACACTGGCCGCTGCCACGTCTTTTGCCGTTATGGAAGCCTCGAAAGTCCGCGGCACGCAGGCCAATTCACGGATAGAGGTCGGCTGCATCGGACTGGGCGGACGGGGCAGCCTGATTGCAAAGATGCTTATGAAACACGAAGGCTTCCGGATTACATCGCTCGCAGATTACTTCCCCGAGGTCGTGGCGAAGGCCGGCGAAAGATTTGGCGTGCCCAAGAACAGATGCTTCAGCGGCCTGTCCGGCTACAAGAAACTAATCGACAGCAAGGTCGATGCCGTATTCTGCGAGACGCCGCCGTATTGTTTTCCCGAACACGTCAGTGCGGCCGTCGGTGCCGGCTGTCACGTGTACCTTGCAAAGCCCGTGGCCTGTGACGTGCCCGGTTGCATGACAATTGCGGAAATGGGCAAAAAGGCAACGCAAACGGGGAAGGTGTTGCTGGTAGACTTCCAGATGCCCACCGATCCGTTCATCATTGAATCCGTCAAGCGCGTCCGCAAGGGTGATATCGGGCGTTTGGCTATGCTGAGTTCGTTCTACACCGACGACGGCTTCAGGGACCCGCCCAGGACCGCCACCATTGAAAGCAGGCTCAGGCACCTGGTCTGGGTCAACGATGTCAATCTCGGAGGCGGAATGCTCGTTAACGCCGATATTCACGCGATTGACATGGCCCTGTGGGTTGCAGGGGCCACACCCACCAGCGCGATGGGCTGCTCGAGGGTCGCAAAGCCCGACGCCCACGGCGATACTGCCTATGTCTATTCGCTTACCTACCAGTTTGACAACGGGCTGATAATGAACCACCGGGGGGAGCATCTCAAGAACACAAAGGGTTTCAGTTGCGGCTGTTTCGCTTACGGATGCCGGGGCTACCTCGAAGCCAATTACGAGGGAAGAGCCTGGGTTCACGGCGTCAACAAGGCCTATCGAGGCGGACAGGTTACGAACCTGTACGTTGACGGGATAAAACGCAACTTCGACAAGTTCCATCATTGTATTGTGGCCGGGATTTATGACAATCAAACCGTGCAATCAAGCGTCAACAGCACCCTGGCGGCAATCCTCGGCCGTCAGGCCGCTCGAAGAAATACGCTTGTAACCTGGGACGAGATGATAAAGGAAAACGAAAAACTCGAAGTTGACCTGACGGGTTTGCGGCAATGAGAAAGGCTGCAGCACTGGTAATCGGCGCCGCCGGCATCCTGCTGTGGCCCGGCTGTCGGTCGGCCCCTTCTGAACGCGTGCGGGACAAGGCAGGCTACCGCTGGCGGCAGACTGATCGGTCGGTGGCGCTGCTTGATTCAGGGCGTATCGTCTGGCAACTCAACTACCCCAAACAGGGCCAGCCTTACTTCCATCCGCTGGCTGTTGCCGACGGCACGGTACTGACCGCCCACAGGCCCGCAGACCATCCCTGGCACAAGGGGCTGTGGTTTTCCTGGAAGTACATCAACGGCCTCAACTACTGGGACCCCGAACAACCGCCGGGACAGACCAAGGTCACCGACGTCGAGACCCACCTCGCCAAGGATTACTCCGCCCGAATCGAGCTGACCCTTAGCTACCACCGGCCGGGAAGCCCGGCCGTCCTGACCGAAAGGCGAAACCTTATCATCAGCAAGCCGGACAACGCGGGCTGCTATTACATCGACTGGCTCAGCTTCTTCACCGCCGCCGATACAGACGTGGTGCTCGACCGCACCCCGATATCAGGCGAGAAAAACGGCAAATCTTACGGCGGCTACGCGGGGCTTTCACTGCGAATGGCGGACCACGCAAGCCGCTGGCAATTCCTCGGCAGCGAAGGGCCTTTGCCGGCTGAAACCCGCGGCGACAAGGCCCGCTGGGTGGATTTCGGCGGCAAGCTCGGCAACGGCCGGTTCGCCGGCGTGGCCGTCTTTGACCACCCTGACAATCCCCGCCATCCGGTGAGTTGGTGGCTTTCGTCCTCGATGCCGTATCTCAGCCCGGCGGTACTGTTCCGGGCGCCGTACACCTTGCGGCAAGGCCGGACCCTGGCGCTGCGTTACCGCGTGTTGGTTCATACCGGCCCATCGGACAAAAAACTGCTCGAAGAAAACTGGAAGACCTTTGCCGCCTCAGCGACGCAACCCGCACCAGGACCGGCTCGCCGAGCACGTTAGCTTTGCCGGTTTGTTGGCTTGAATAACGACTGGTACGAGATGTGGCACTGAAAGCCGCTGGCCCCATTAGAAAGCTGCCTACAACCGTGACGGGCACCCCTGGGACATCGCCGGGCCTCATTTTCTTGCAATGAGGCTGTACCCGATATAGTATACGGGCAGATGCCGGTTGCCAGCGGCTTCGCAAGGGCTGATTGCGTGGAAGGGCCGTGCCATAAACGAGGTTACGGAACGCCTCGGGACGGCACGGGCTGGCGAAGCTGCCGGTTAAGCAATCTGCACATCAGGTTGTAGTGTAGTAACCTGGAGAGGTGTCGGAGTGGCTTATCGAGCCGGTTTCGAAAACCGGTGTGCCGAAAGGCACCGCGGGTTCGAATCCCGCCCTCTCCGTTATTCTTACAGAGCTGGTCTAATGGCGTTAGGCTCAGGCAGCATTTTTCCCGCTGATTCTATCCTGGTGTGAAGTATGAGCGTAGCTCTCCGCATCCATACACAGGTATCGCCTGTCGGTTTCCAGTTCTTCGCTGAGCTTCGTCAGAACGGCACCGACCAATCGCAGTAACGACGCCTGGCTCGGAAACAACCCTGCCAGCCTTGTCCCTGACCTTCGACCCCTGTCTTCACTTGGCGCCCGGGCCATCGCCGTAAATCCGACTTACAGAAACCATGCTACACCAACTCCTTATCCGCAGGACGTTACGGCCCGGCCGCGCCTGCGCGGCACACAGGAGGTCAGAGGCTCAGGTTCTGTGTCGTCCACTTTTTCAGACCCTCAGCAGCTCGGATCGGGCCGCCGACAGGGGTTCTTGTCGAACGGCGTCGATTGGAATACAATAGCCGCTGGTCGTGTGGCAGTCCGCCGCATGCAAACAGGGCCGGCGGCAACGCTCGTAAGGAACGGAATGATGAAAAAACGATTAAAGATCAATCTCAGTGTTCTGCGTCCCCTTATCCTGGGCATGGTGGCGGGGGCGGCGGCAACAACCTGCGCTTTCCTTCTCCACCCCCGCCTGCTGGCGAAGGTCGTTCTATCGAGAAAAGTCCGGCAGATGCAAACCTCGCCGAAGCGAATCACGCAGGAGGAATGGCTTCGCCGGGACTTCCGTAAGATGCCGTGCCGCTGGTGTTATATGAAAATAGATGCAAACGGCTGGTCCGTGACCCCCATTAATAATCTGTTACAGCTAAAGGAACGCATAAATACCGGCGAGCGGGAACTGGTTATTCCCGTATTTCCGACCGTTTACGAGCCGAACCCGGCCGACACGCTTTATTACAATACAGTCCTCCACAGCGACATCAAGCCCGGCGACAAGGTTCTGGTCGTCGGTGCGGGCTCCGGCAGCGACGCCTGGGTGGCGTGGCTGAAATCAAAAAGTCCGATCTACGTTATAGAAATAAACCCGATGGCCGTGGCAAACATCGAAACCACAGCCCGCCTGGGAAACTTCCCCGTCAAAACGCTGGTAGGAGACATCAGAAACGTTGCTCTGCCAGAGGATTTCAACAATTTCGACTTTGTGCTCTGGGACATGCCTTATCTGCTGGAAGACCCGACCATTGAGGAGTGGGATTTTCACGACGGCGACGACGGGAGTATTTTGAAAGGCTTCCTGTCGAGGTTACCGAGCCTGTTGAAAAAAGACGGCCGGGTCATCATTATGAACACCGAAGCCGCACGCCCGTACATCAACTTCCCCAACCTGACCATAGAGGGAACCGGCGGCATACTTGTGTACATTTTTTCAAATAAGCCCGGCTGATGCCACGGCACGGCGCCGGATGCCGCGCTGAAGGTTCTTGTTGAGCACCAGACGGAACCATATAATAACGCCCGGCTGTACGGCGCTGGGGCCGGTGCGCTGACAGTGGTGCTGTTAAGGAGCCGAATAATGAAGCGACCAAGAGTCGGTATTGGCGTCCGTGACGCTATTGCCCGGGAAATCATCGCCGCCGCAGCGGCGACAATCTTTGCCTTGTTGGCCGGTTCTTGTGCCCCGGCCGCGACCTGTCCATCACAGAACTCCAGACGACACACCGTCGACAAACCACCGATCAACCAGGCCGCGGATCTTCAAACCCACCCTAAGCCTACCCAACCCACCCGGACGGGTGCCGCCGGCGCAGCCGTCGAACAAATCGACTGGCTTCTTGACGACCTGCACAACCCGCCGCCCTGCGGCCTGTGCTATATGAAAGTGGATGCCGACGGCTGGTCGGTCGCTTACATCGACGATATGGCACAGTTGAAACAGCAATTAGGCTCGGCCGAGAGGGAAATAGTCATTCCTATATTCCCGACGGTTTTTATGCCAAGGCAATACGACCAGATGTATTACAACGCCATCCTTGAAAGCGACATCAAGCCGGGCGACAAGGTTCTGGTCATCGGTGCCGGCTCGGGCAGCGACGCCTGGGTGGCCTGGCTGAAGTCGCAAGATATTGTTTACGTGGTGGAAGTAAACCCCGTAGCGATAGCAAATATCGAAACCACGGCACGGCTGGGGAACTTCCCCGTCAGGGCAATATTGGGCGATATCCGAAGCGTCAAGCTGCCACCGGACTTCAACAATTTTGACTTTGTGCTATGGAATATGCCGTACATCGAAGAGGGGGGCAAGATAGAAGTCTCCGATTTTCACGACGGTGACAGCGGCGCAATCCTCAGAAGCTTTCTGAAGTTGCTTCCTTCTTTGCTGAAAAAGGACGGACGGGTGATAATCCTCAATACCATCGCCGCACAGCAGTTTATCGATTTCCCCGACCTGACCACAAAGCGCACAGGCGAAATAGTATTGTATACGTTCTCCGTCAGTGCCGACTAAAGCTTCATCGCTCAAATAGTCTGGATTCGACCAGAACCTGCGTAGTTATGTACCTCTCCGCAGAGCAGTAACGGAAATTATGCCGCAGCAGTTGTGGTCCTGGAAATAGGCGATTCCACCGGCCGGGTGGGTTTCTGTGTCGGTTCGTGCTTCGCGGACGGTCGGCACATACCGTATGGCTGCTCAGAGGTGTCCGTTGAGCCTGATAATATTTTCGGCGGCCTCGACGATTCTTTTCCGAAGCGCCTTCGGCGCCAGCACCTCCACTTGGTCCCCGTAGCCAAGAACCCACCAAAAGATTTCTCCGAGTCCGTCGACGCGGAACTCCACCGTCGCCGACCCGTCGCTGTGCTGGGTCACCTTTTGCGTGTCGTGCCAGTGAACCTCGGCCACATTTTGGGCAACCTTCGGCAGAAACCGCAGCTTGATGTCGTACAGTTTCCCTTCGGGTATGAGCCACCACGCCCGGCCGAGCCTTCGCCGTGTCGCATTATATCCCCATCGAACCTGGCTGCAAATGCCAATCTACTCAGTGTGTGGTTGACGCTGCGGAGAACCTACGGTAAGCTTGTGCGCTTGCCGGTCCGGCCGGCGAACGATTCTGCAACATACGATTGAAAGGGCTGTTGCGATGTACACGACCATTGTTGATGTCAAGGCAAGAGAGATACTGGACTCCCGTGGAAACCCGACGGTTGAGGTCGATGTCTTGCTCGACGACGGCTCCTTCGGCCGGGCTGCCGTACCCAGCGGCGCCAGCACCGGCGCACACGAGGCCGTCGAACTGCGCGACAAAAAGGCAAAACGCTACCTCGGCAGAGGTGTTGCGGCCGCTGTGAAAAACGTCAACGAGATTATCGCTGCCGAGGTGCTCGGTATGGACGCCCGCGAACAGCAGGCCGTCGACGAATTGCTCATCGAGCTTGACGGCACGCCCAACAAGGCGAAGCTGGGTGCCAACGCCATACTGGGCGTTTCACTGGCCGTGGCCAAGGCTGCAGCCGAAGCCGCCTGTCTGCCTTTGTACTGCTACCTCGGCGGCTGCAATGCAAACCTGCTGCCGGTACCAATGATGAACGTCCTCAACGGCGGCAAACACGCCGACAACAACGTTGACTTCCAGGAGTTTATGATAATGCCCGTCGGTGCAAAGGATTTTCCCCAAGCCCTGCAGATGGGCGCCGAGGTCTTTCACACCCTCAAGACGGTCCTGGCGAAAAAGGGGTACGCCACCTCGGTGGGCGACGAGGGTGGTTTCGCCCCGAGCCTCGACAGCAATGAGCAGGCCCTGGAAGTCCTTATGGCCGCAATAAAGCAGGCCGGCTACAAACCGGGCAAGGATGTTGCGATCGCCCTGGACCCCGCTGCCAGCGAAATGTACGACGCACGCACGAAAAAGTACAGGTTCTTCAAGTCCGACCCGAAAAAGAAACTTTCGTCGGCCCAGATGGTCGAACACTGGTCCAAATGGGTCGAAAAATACCCTATAATCTCCATTGAAGACGGCCTGGCAGAGGATGACTGGGCCGGCTGGGAAAAACTCGCCGAGAAGCTCGGCGACACCATCCAGTTGGTCGGCGACGACCTGTTCGTAACCAACACCACCCGTCTGGCAAAGGGAATAAAACTCGGCTGCGCAAACTCCATATTGATAAAGCTCAACCAGATAGGAACCCTGACCGAGACGTTCGAGGCCATAAATATGGCCAAGAGGGCCGGCTGGACCGCCGTCATCAGCCACCGAAGCGGCGAAACCGAGGATACCACCATAGCCGACCTGGCGGTGGCCGCCGGCGTCGGGCAGATAAAGACCGGCTCGCTGTGCCGCACCGACCGGATATGCAAGTACAACCAGCTGCTGAGGATTCACGAACAGCTCGGACAGGCCGCACGGTACGCCGGCTTTATGTTCCGGCAATAACGAAATACCAAAAACGTAGGCCGTTTGACGCTTTACTACAACCGGAATCGGCGGTGGCAGTGCAGGCAATCCTTCGAACCCTGTTGTTTGTCGTCTTCTTCAGCATCGGCGCCGCAGCCGTAACCGGCTCGGTCCTCTTCGACGACCTCATTCGCTATTGTCGCAACAAGCAGCTCCTGGCATCCGCCGAACAATCGCTCCACAAGCTCCAGGCGCTGAACGACGACTACGACGCACTGATAAGACAACTACAGGACGACCCGAATCTTATCCGACGCCTCGCCCCGGCAACCCTTGGTGCGGGCCGGACCGATCCCAACACCGCCTATCCCAGGCTCACCCCCCAGCAGCTCGATGCCGCGCGAAAGGCCCTGGCCGAACAACCGCCGTCCCGGCCCCCTTCCCTGACCCAGAGATGGCTGGAACGGCTCAACCGGCCCTGGAGAAGAACGGCACTGTTCCTCTGCGGAACCGCCCTGATAATCATCTCATTGGCCTGCTTCGCCCCACCACAAAAACCCAAGCCATCCAAACCCCAAACGTGAACCAGCAGACGTCCCTGCTGAAAGCTTGTCCGCCGGATGAAGCAGGCTTTTCACCGTCTGGCCCGATGTCAATTCTTCCTGGGCCGGTGCTCGATGCTGGGCTTACTGTTCGGCTTGCTTCAGGGCCGAGCGGATGATTTTGGCCCTGAGCGCGTCACGGCCCGTGGAGTCCAGCGCCTTACCGTAATTCAACTGCAGATGGGCCGGCAGCGTCAGCATAAAAAGTCGGTTTATCGTGGCGATGGAGATGCCGGCGTCTGCTTTGGCACCGTCACCGCCCCCGACAAGTTCATCCAGACCCGGAATAGGTCGGCCGGTTGTTTTGTGGAGGTTTACGCCGAGCCGCAGGTGGCTCAAGAGAAAAATCGCCTCCTGAGAGCTTATCAGGTGGGCGCTTTTCAGCAACGCCATTGCCCGTGAAATCCTGTCGTTAAGCATCTCGCTTTTGTTTTCGAGCAGTTGCCGGCGGGCGGCCGTTTCGTACTCGATGATTTCCGGGACGATGCTGTCCTGGAACCGAGAGATGATCTCCTGCTCCGAGACGCCCAGCGTGACCTGGTTGGATATCTGGTAGAAGTCCCCCGCGGCTTCGGTGCCCTCGCCGAAGAGGCCTCGGACCGCCAGGTTTAGCTCCCGGGCGGCATTGAGGAACTTGTCGATGTGCCCCGTCATTTTCAGAGCCGGCAAATGAAGCATCACCGAAACGCGGATACCTGTACCCACGTTGGTAGGACAGGCCGTCAGGTAACCGAAGCGGGGACTGAAGGCATAATCGACTTTCTGCTCAATCATATCATCGATGTGGTTGATCTGGTCGCCGCACTGTCGTAGCTGAAGGCCGCCCTTGAGAACCTGGATTCGCAGATGGTCCTCCTCGTTAATCATCGCCGTGAAGAATTCACGCCTGGCGATAACCGCGCCGCGGGGACCTTTTCCGAAGGCGTGGTGCCGGCTTATAAGGTGCCTTTCAACCAGGAAGTTCTTGTGCAGCGCCGGAGCCCTGTCAACGCTGATGTAGAAAACCTCGTCGCCGAGATCAAGACCCATCACGGCCTCTTTGAGCTGGTTGAGGATCTCCCGCCTTTCCTGTATCGAACATCGGCTCAGGAACTTACGGCCCGCCAGATTTCTCGCAAGGCGTATCCGGCTTGATATGACGATGTCGGCCTGCGGGCCTGAGCCGTCGAACCATTCATTGATATTGCTGCTGATGTCGGTCAGCTTCATAACGGACCCGAGTCATTCCAGTTTTTTTATCTCGTCGCGCAGCCGTGCCGCCCGCTCGTAATCTTCACTCTTGACGGCGGCATCGAGCTGCTGCTTGAGCGAACAAAGCTTTATCTCATTCTGTGTCGCTGTCGGTATTTTTGATGGGACCTTCCCGCAATGGGTTGTATTGCCGGCCTGCGCTTTTTTGATAAGGGCTGTCAGGGACTTCTCGAATATCTCGTAGTCGTATGGACAGCCCAGCAGTGCTTGTTCGCGGAACTGTTCCAGGGTGAACCCGCACCGTGGGCAGGACCGCCCCCGTTCCGCATCCGCCACATCGTCGTCCGCCGGCTGAGAAGCAAGCAAGCTGCTGAGCAGCTCATTCAGCGGTATCTGGCTCTTGACGGCCAGACCCTGCTGCTGGGCGCAATTCTCACACAGGTGCACCTCCGTCCGCAGACCGTCGTTGATCTCCGTCAGGTGGATGGTGGCTTCTCTTTTGCGACAAGATTGACACTGCATAACCTTAACCCTACCATCTATTATACCGCTCTGAAAGGTATCGTCAAATTCGCCCTCGCGCTCCAGGACCGCCCTTGCCGCTGCTGAAGACCGCCGCACAACCCGGCTCTTCTACGACCTCCACGGCCTCGAGGCTGATATCTTCCGGCAGCTCCGGACGCAGCTTTTCGAATATATACTTTGCTACGTTCTCGGCGGAAGGATTGTTTCGGCGGAAATGATCGACCCGCTCCAGCCCGCCGTCCTCCAGTTGCGCGGTGATAGTGTCGAGCAGTTCCTTGACTCGCCGAAAGTCCATCACCAGGCCCATCCTGTTCAGACCCCGGCGGCTGAGCCTGGCCGTCACCACCCAATTGTGCCGGTGTGTGGGCTCGGTGGAACCGCCCGGCAGCTTTAACCGATGAGACGCCCAAAAATGAGTTGTAACGCTGATGGCAAACACGTCGGTTCTCCGTGGCCGAGGCGACCACGACCGCTGCTGACTCAAACGCCTGATTTCTGCCGGCCGCAGCGCTCTCTGAGTCTCTTCTGGACGTTTTCCGGTATCAGGTTCGACAGGTTGCCGCCCAGGGACGCCACCTCCCGGATAAGCGTGGAGCTGGTAAAGCCGTACTGCTCGGCGGTCATTATGAACACGGTCTCAATGCCTGCAACCGCTCGATTGGTCATCGCAAGCTGAAACTCATACTGGAAATCGGTCAGGCTTCTCAGCCCCCGAAGGATTACGTCGGCCTTCTTTTTCGCGGCGTACTCGACGGTAAGCCCTTCGAACGCCTCGACCGACACGTTCGGCATATCCCCTATGAGCTCGGCTATCATCTCCACTCGTTCCTTGGGGCTGAAAAGCTGGTTCTTGACGGGGCTTGTACCCACGGCGACGATCAGCTCGTCGAACAACTTCAAGCCCCTGCGTATCACATCCAGATGTCCGTTGGTGATGGGGTCGAACGAACCCGGAAAGACCGCCCTGATAAATCTGTCACCCATTGTTTGTCCTTTCAAGAATTGCTGTTTCGCCCTGCCGTCCGCACAGGCACCAATGCCGCATCCCTGGGCCACGGCTTATGCCGTGCGTGCTGGCGGGCTGGCCCCCAGTTTAGCATTAAACACGCCTCGCTGGCAAGACCAATATCCGGGTCCAGCGTTGTCTTTCGGTGGCCTGCTGTGGCGTACCCGTGCCCATCATCAGGCCGAAGGTGCCTTCTGGGCGGCCCCGTCGGCGTGCGAACCGGCGATTTGCACCGAGTAGCCCGGCATCACAACCGAAGCACCGGCAGATGTCGGATACAGTGCGGCGATCCCATTATGCGTCGACCAGCACATTGACAACAGGTGCTCTAATTGTTTACCCTCAGCACAGTTAGGAACCTTGCGCCCGTAGCTCAATTGGACAGAGTCGCGGACTTCGAATCCGAAGGTTGCAGGTTCGAGTCCTGCCGGGCGCGTTGCCGT